>JBKJIG010000008.1:0-2722 GCA_046598415.1 Gaiellales bacterium | reverse complement strand
ACCGCGTCATTGTGTTCGGTGTCGTGGGCGGAGTAGACGAGGGTGAGCGTCCCTTCCCGCGCCCGTCGTCTGAGTTCGGTCAACCGTGGACGTTGACAGCGAAGCTCATCGATGTAGCGGCGGCGGAACTCCGCGAAGCGGCTCGGTTCGTGCCCGAACCACTGCCTGAGCTCGGTGCTTGGCGGCAGTTCCCTCTCCCACTCGTCCAGGCTGGCTCGCTGCTTCGAGACCCCTCGTGGCCAGAGGCGATCGACGAGGACTCGGTAGCCGTCTGACGGCGACGCCGCGTCGTAGGCGCGCTTCAAGCGGATGTCCATCGCTGCTCCTTGCGCACGGCTGCGTCAGTCCGGTCGCCGGAACGGCCGCGCCCGAGACGATGATGCGCTCCACGATCGGTGTGTCCGTTCCTCTGCATCTCCGGCCACTCGTGACTCCCAGCCGCCGGCCGCCCGGGCCTCGACTTCGCTGAGCAGCAGATCGAGCTCCATCTTTCCGGCGCTCAACACACATCCGTACAGCTGGATGGCGAGATTGCCGCGAGCCTCCAGCCGCGTCCTGCATGCCTCGATCAGCTCGCGCTCGAATCGGAGGCCGTCTGCGGGCGCGTAGATCGCATGCTCCGGCTGGTCGAGGCACGCGGCCCCGGTGGGGCCGTGCACCCGTGCCGCGGCGTGGTATGGCAGGTTCGCGACCACGAGATCGAGTTCGCCGGGCACGGGCTCGAGCAGATCGCCGAGCAGCACCTCGACTCGCTCTTGCAGCCCGTGCCTCGCGACGTTCGCACGCGCGAGCGAAACCGCAGCTTCGCTGTCGTCGGTCGCCCAGACCCGGGCGGCGGGAGCCCGCAGGGCAATCGCGACCGCCACGGCACCCGAACCCGTACCGACATCGGCGACGGAGATCGACCGCGAACCGATCCATTCGGCTGCCCACTCGACGAGCGCTTCGGTTGCTGCGCGCGGTGTCATCACAACACCGGGCATGGTGAGGATCCTGACGCCATCGAACAAGACTTCACCGGCTGGATCGAGCGGCGGGCGCTGGACGCCGAGGCTGCCGCCCTCCCATTCCCAGACGCCGAGGCGTTCGCGACGCAAGCTGGCCGCGTCGATGGCAAGCGACTCATTCTCTTGCTGCGGTTCTTCGCGGCGCGTCATCTGCAGACCCGGTTGCGGCCGAGCTCTACGCCGCGGCCGCGGATTGGGGACCGCCGGGAATGCGCTTCGACCGATTGAAGTAATGGTTCCCGGTTGGCGACGGCCCAAACCGGTGCGGCCGTCTCGAGACGCTGCTTCGAACGACGGTTCGTACCACAGCGGGGTGCCGCGCTACCGCGCGGTCCGCGAACGCTGACGGACGTACCGATCGGACCGGGGCGCTGGTAGCATCTGCCGCCGATGTCCGGACGGATGCTCGTCGCCCATCGCGATCGACCTGTATGACGGCTCTGACCGCCGAGGAACGCGGCTGGTTGAGCGGCTCGGACGGGCCCGCTCGGCAGCTTGCCATGCAGATCGTCGTCGGAGCGGCCGAGGCGCTCGAAGCGCCGCGGCTGCTCCCGATCACCTCCGCCCACATCGTGGGCTGCTTCTACGGCGGACAGGTCGGGCTCGACTTCGCGGAGCGACTGCGGTCGCTTGGCGCACGCGTCGCGGTTCCAGCGACGACCAACACCGGCACCGTCGATCTCGTGCATGCCGACGTCAACCGCGAGGGCGGGGAGACGATCCGACGGGGCCGTCGGTTGATGCAGCTCTACGCGGACATGGGGTGTGCCGTGACCTGGACCTGCGCGCCGTACCAGATCGGAATCCGCCCACGCCGCGGGGAGCACGTCGCGTGGGGCGAGTCGAACGCGGTCGCGTTCGCGAACTCCGTCCTGGGCGCGCGGACGAACCGCTACGGCGACTTCATCGACATTTGCGCGGCCATCACCGGACGCGTTCCCAGCGCCGGGCTCCACCTGTCTGAAAACCGACTGGGCGAGGTTCTGATCGATGTGTCCACGCTCTCGGCGGACATGCTCGCGGCCGATGTCGCCTATCCGATCCTCGGCTACCTGGTCGGCCGCGCTGCCGGCTCGCGCGTGCCCGTGATCGAGGGGTTGCCGGCGACGGCTACCGAGGACCAGATGAAGGCGCTCGCCGCCGGCGCCGCGTCGGCCGGCAACGTCGGCCTGTTCCACGCCATCGGCGTCACGCCCGAGGCCGCGACGCGCGACGACGCCTTCGGTGGCCGCGACCCGGTCGAGACCACGACGGTCACAAGCGCGATGCTGGTCGCGGCGCGGGACGCCCTGACGACGGCAGCAGACGGTCGAATCACGACGATCTGCCTCGGCACGCCGCACTTCTCGATCGACGAGTTCGCGCTCTTGCGACCAATGCTCGAGGGGCAGGATCTCGCTGCCGGAGTCGAGTTCTACGTGTCAACGAGTCGAACGGTCATGGCCGAACTCGACCGGCGCGGATGGCTCGGAACGTTCCAGCGGCCCGGCGTGCAGCTGATCGTCGACACCTGCACGTACTTCCCGGGCGTGCTGGGCGCCGAGCCTCGAGTCGTGATGACGAACTCCGCGAAATGGGCCTACTACGCGCCGGGTGGACTCCCCGTCACCGTGGTGTTCGGAAGCCTCGGCGAGTGCGTGCGCTCGGCGTCGCTCGGGCGCGTGTGGCGAGACGAGGCGTTGTGGCGCGAGGCACGAGGGTGATCCGCGGTCGAC
>JBKJIG010000063.1:0-6750 GCA_046598415.1 Gaiellales bacterium | reverse complement strand
CGTGAACCCGCGCTGCCCGAGCCGCGGCGCCGAGCTGCTCAAGCACTTCGTGTCGCGGGGAGCGCTCGACATCGAGGGCGTCGGCGAGAAGCTCGTGGTGCGCCTGTTCGAGCTCGGGATGATCTACCGGCCCAGCGACCTGTACCGGCTCACGGCCGAGCAGCTGCTCGAGCTGGACGGCTTCCAGGAGCGGTCGGCCGCCAACGTGATCGCGTCGCTCGAGGCCTCGAGGCAGCGACCCTTCGGGGCCGTCCTGTTCGGCCTCGGGATCCCGCACGTCGGCTCGGTCATCGCCCAGTCGCTGGCCCGTCACTTCGGGTCGATCGTTGCCCTGCAGGCGGCGTCGGCCGAGGAGATCGCGGCGGTGCCCGGCGTCGGCATGGTGATCGCCGAGGCCGTCGTCGCGTGGTTCGGCGACCCCGACCATCAGACGCTGGTGGCCGATCTGCAGGCAGCGGGCGTGCGGCTCGAACTGGCGGCGGACGAGCGCCCGCCGGCCGACGGTCACCTCACCGGCAAGACGTTCGTGCTCACCGGCACGCTGTCGGCGCCGCGCGGCGACTTCGAGCAGCGCATCGTGGCGGTGGGCGGCAAGGTGGTGGGCTCCGTCTCGGCGAAGACCGACTACGTGGTGGCCGGCAGCGAGGCGGGCTCGAAGCTTCAGAAGGCCGAGAAACTGGGCGTCGAGGTGCTGGACGAGCCGGGTCTCGAGGCGGTGCTGCGGCCCTGACCGGCCCGGCTACGCCACCGCGCCGGCGTCGCACCAGACGAGGATGGCGGCGAACGGCCGGTCGCGGAGCGCGCCGAACAGCGGGTCGCGAGTGAGGCGCGTGCGCGTTGTCGCGGGGCTCGTGATGCCGCAGAGCAGCCGGGCCTGCTGGCGCGGCTCGCCGAGCGCCACCGGGTGTGCCTCGGCCAGCTCCGCCAGCGCCCGGCGGTCGATGTCGATGGGCGCCGGGCGTGGCGCGGACAACGGGCCGACGGGCCCGTCGAGGCAGACCGTGCAGTGCCCGCACGGCCCGTCCAGGGTCTCGCCGAAGTGCCCTACCAGCGCCTGTACCTGGCAGGTCGGCGACTCGACCAGGGCCAGCACCTGCGCGAGGCGCTCGGTCTCGGCCCGCTCGCGGCGTGCGAAGCGTTCGGCCAGGTCATCCACCAGGGTGGCGGGATCGGCGGGCGGCGCGACGAGCGTGAAGCGCTGTCGTGCCTCGGCCGCCTCGGCCACGACCAGGCCCTGCTCGGCCAGGTAGTCGATGGCGGCGGTGACGCGGTCGCGGTCGACACCCAGCGCCACCGCCACGTCGTCGGGGACGACCGAGGTCCAGATGCGAGCGGTGCGCCCGGCCTCGATCACCTTGCGCAGAAACGCGGCGCGCTCGCCTGCGAAGCGTGCGTAGACGTCGTCGAAGGTCGTGACCGGGCGAACGCGGTAGCCGGCGTAGAACGGCGTGCCCTGGCTGAGAACGCCCGACAGCTCGAGGTAGGTGAGCGCGGTGCGCAGCACGAGCGGCCGCAGGTCGAGGCGGCCGGCGAGGTCGTACTCGGCGACGGCGAACGGTTCGCCGACGCGGTTGCCCAGCAGGCCGGTGATCAGCGCCTCCAGCGCGGCATGCGTGGGCGTGTCGCCGTACGCGAAGTTCTCGAGGCCGGGCACGTCGTCGGGGCAGGCGAGCAGCTCGCAGACAGCGGACAGCCCGTCGCGGCCGGCGCGGCCCGTCTCCTGCGCGTACGACTCGAGCGACTTGGGGAGGCTCGCGTGGTAGACGTAGCGCACGTCGGCGCGGTCGATGCCCATGCCGAACGCGATGGTGGCGACCACGATGCCGTGCTCGGCCGTCGCCCACCACTCCTGCACGCCCTCGCGGTCGGCCGTTGCCATGCCGGCGTGGTACGCCCGGGCGGGCAGCCCGGCGCTGGCCAGCAGGCGCGCCAGGTCGACGGCCTGCCGCTGGAACGTGACGTACACGATCGACGGACCGGGCGGTCGCGAGGTGAGCCGGTCGAGCAGCACCGCCTCGCGGGTCTCCGGCGTGACGGGCGTGGTGCGCAGTTCGAGGTTCGGTCGGTGGAAGCCCGTCACGACCGCGTCGGCCTCGGCGATGTCGAAGCCCGCGCAGATGTCGCGCACCACCTGCGGCGTCGCGGTCGCGGTCAGCGCCAGCACGCGCTCGGCCCCGAGCTCGCGGGCGCGGCGGGCGAGTTTCAGGTAGTCGGGCCGGAAGTTGTGGCCCCACTCGGAGATGCAGTGCGCCTCGTCGACGGCGAACAGGGCGATCGGCGTGCGTTCCATCAGCGCCAGGAACCGCTCGTTGTTGAACCGCTCGGGCGCGACGTAGAGCAGCCGGAGGTCGCCGGAGGCGATGCGCGCGGTGACCTCGCGCGACTCCTCGAACGAGACGCTCGAGTCGAGCCGGGCCGCGACGATGCCGATCGCGGTGAGCGCGTCGATCTGGTCCTTCATCAGCGCGATCAGGGGCGAGACGACGACGGTGAGGCCGTCCAGCAGCAGCGCCGGCAACTGGTAGCAGAGGCTCTTGCCGCCGCCGGTCGGGAACACGGCGAGCGCGGAGCGGCCGGCCAGCAGGGTGTCGATCACCTGTTCCTGGCCGGGCCGGAAGTCGGAGAGGCCGAATCGCTCCGCGAGTAGCCGTCGGGCCGTGTCTGCCACCGCGTGCAGGGTAGGCGACCCTCGCGGTGGCGGCGTGGCGTCAGACGCGCGCGAGCACGGGCGCCATCGCGGACGTCTCGACGCAGGCGCAGCCGATCATCGCCGGACCGTGCGTGTCGCGCACCACGCGCACCACCTCTGCGGGGACGTCGTGTGCCAGCACGTCGCCGTTGGCGAGCGTCAGCGTCAGCCGCAGCTCCGTGCCGACCGGCAGCTCGTGCCCCTCGGCCCAGAAGGCGATGCCGGACGGCGACATGTCGCGGACGGCGGCGTCGATGGGTTCCTCGTCGACCCTCGCGTGCACGGCCATCGGCAGGTTCGGTGCGACCCGTGGCTCGCCACGACGGTCGACGCGGCGGATCCGCCCGAGCGACAGCCGCAGGCACGCCGCCGTGGTCGGCAGCACGACCGCGGTGCCGCGGTACGCGCGCGGCGCGTCCGTCCACGACAGCTCGAGCGCCGTTCCGGACGGCAGCACCGGCGGCAGCGCGATCGTCATCTCGTCATCGCTGCTGCCGGTCACGGTCGTCCAGATGGCGCCGCCATCCGGCATGGTCACCGCGAGCGCGGTGCCGCGCGCCGGCCGCGGCGCGGCCGGGTGCCATTCGACGGGCGAGCGGGAACTCGACGATTGCGGTCGCGGCATAGGGAGATTTCACCAGAGTCCATCTGGTGGTTCAGCACCCGAACGGGTGAGCTGTCTCAGCCCAGGCCGGACGCCGCCAACGAGGCGAGGGCGCACTGCTCGTCCTCCTCCGACAGTCCGCCGGAGATGCCGAACGCGCCGACCTGCACGCCGTCGTGGAAGATCGGCACGCCGCCCGCGAACACGATCATGCGACCTCCGAGCGTCGTCGCAAAGCCCCAGTCGCCGTTGCCGGGCAGGCTCGCCTCGGACGCCTCGCTGGTGCGCATGCCCCACAGCGCCGAGGTGTAGGCCTTGTCCGCCGCGATCGGCAGGGCGCCGAGCGGCGCGTTGTCCATGCGCAGCGACGCGACGACGTGGCCGCCGCGGTCGGTGACGCAGCCGGCCAGGCCCAGGCCCATCTTCGCCGCCTCCGTGCGCATGTTCGCGAGCACGGTCAGCGCCAGGTCGACGCCGATGTCGCTGGCCTCGTTCAGTCCCTCCACAGGATTCTCCTCACATCGTGATGACGCCGCGTGCGAGCACACCGCGCTGCAGATCGTCGTACGCCTCGTTGATCTCGTCCAGGCGGTACGTGCGGGTGACGAGCCGGTCGAGGTCGAGGCGCCCGAGCCGGTACAGGTCGAGCAGCCGCGGCATGTCGACGCGGGGACGCGACGAGCCCATGAACGATCCCTTCAGCGTCTTCTCCGACAGCGCCAGCTCGAACGGCGAGATCGAGCCCGTCTCGCCCTCGGCGGAGAGGCCGATCTGCACGGCGGTGCCGCCGGCGCGGATGGCGGCGAACGCCTGCTCCATCGTCCGCGGCGAGCCGAACGCGTCGAACGCGTAGTGGGCGCCGCCGCCGGTGATCTCGCGGATCGCCGCAACCGGATCGGTGGCGCGGGCGTCGACGAGGTCGGAGGCGCCGAAGTCGCGCGCGAAGCCGAGGTGGCGCTCGTCGACGTCGACCGCGACGACGCGGCGCGCGCCGAGCATGCGCGCAGCCTGCACGACGTTCAGGCCGATGCCGCCGCAGCCGATCACGGCGACGTCGGAGCCGACCTCGATGCGTGCGGTGTTCATGACGGCGCCGAAGCCGGTGATGACGGCGCAGCCGACCAGCGCGGCCCGGTCGGCCGGGATGTCGCTGCCGCAGACGAGCAGCTGCTCCTCGGGTATCACGGTGTGCTCGGCGAAGCACGAGATGCGTCCGTAGTGGTGCACCACGTCGCCGTTCAGGCGCCGGATGCGCGTCGAGCCGTCGAACATCGTGCCGTCCGGGTTGGTGTGGCCGTCGCAGAGCATGGGCCGGCCGACGGTGCAGTAGTCGCAGCGGCCGCAGTTGGGGCGCAGGATGAACACGCAGCGGTCGCCCGGCTGCACGGTCGTGACGCCCGCGCCGACCGACTCGGCGATGCCACAGCCTTCGTGGCCGAGCACGACGGGAAGCGGGGTGGACGCGTGGCCGAGCATCCAGTGCAGGTCGGAGTGGCAGACGCCGGCCGCCTCGACCTTGAGCCGGACCTCGCCGGGGCCGGGCTCGGCGAGCTCGATCTCTTCCAGCTGGAGCGGCTCGTTGGCCGCGAACATGATCGCTGCTCGGGTGCGCATGGAGCGCGATGCTACCGCGCCAGCACCCCGTGCAGCACCGTGAGCGCTCGCTCACGGTGGGCGCGCAGCTCGGCGACGCAGCGCGGCACGTCCCGGTCGCGGGCCGCATCGACGATCGCGCGGTGCGCGCGGTCGGCGTCGTCCTCGCCACCGGGCGTGCCGTAGTAGATCGCGCGGTACGCCTCGGTGCCGTCCCAGAGCAGCCGGATCAGGCGCAGCTGCTGCTCGGATCCGGCCAGGCCGTAGAGCAGGAAGTGGAATTGCCGGTTGGCCGCGAGCTCGGTGGTGACGTCGCCGTCGACGGCCGCCTCGCGACACGTCGCGGCGGCCTCCTCGAGCTCGTCGATGTCGCCGTCGGTCGCGAGCGGCAGCCCGCGCTCGACGGCGTCACGCTCGAGCAGCGCGCGCAGGTGGTAGATCTCCTCGAGCGCGGCGTAGTCGAGCTCGGTGACGGCATAGCCCTTACGGGCCACGTAGGTCACCAGCCCCTCCGACTCGAGCGCGCGCAGGGCCTCGCGGACGGGGATCAGCGAGACGCCGATGCGCGCCGCGACGGCGTCCTGGCCGATCCGGTCGCCCGGCGCCAGCTCGCCCCGGGCGATCGCCTGCCGCAGCCACGTCACGGCCGCCTGCTGCGCCGTCAGCAGCTCCATCAGCGGAACGCCTGGAGGCCCGTCACCGCTCCGCCGATCACCAGCGCGTGCACGTCGTGCGTGCCCTCGTAGGTGTAGACCGACTCGAGGTTGTTCATGTGTCGGATGACGGGGTACTCGAGCGTGATGCCGTTTCCGCCGAGCACGGTGCGGGCCGTCCGGGCCACCTCGAGCGCGCCGCGGGCGTTGCCGAACTTCCCCATCGAGACGTGCTCGGGGCGGACCAGGCCGGCGTCCTTGAGGCGGCCGATCTGGAGCGCGACGAGCGTGGCGCGGTTGATCTCGGTCGCCATCTCGGCCAGCTTCAGCTGCTGCAGCTGCGTGCCGCCGATCGGCTTCGAGAAGGCGATGCGCGTCTTCGAGTACTCGAGCGCCGACTCGTAGCAGGCGCGACCGGCGCCGACGGCGCCCCAGACGATGCCGTAGCGCGCCTCGTTCAGGCACGACAACGGCCCGCGCAGGCCCTTCACCTCGGGGAGGATCGCGTCGCCGGGCACGCGCACGTCGTCGAGCACGAGTTCCGACGTGATGGAGGCGCGGAGCGAGATCTTGTGCTTGATGTCGGGGGCGGTGAAGCCCTTGGTGCCCTTCTCGACGAGGAAGCCGCGGATGCCGTCGTCGGTCTGCGCCCACACCACGGCGACATCGGCGACGGAGCCGTTGGTGATCCACATCTTGGCGCCGTTCAGGATCCAGTCGTCGCCGTCACGGCGCGCATGGGTGCGCATCGCGCCGGGGTCGGAGCCGGCATCCGGCTCGGTGAGACCGAAGCAGCCGAGCAGCTCGCCGGCGGCCATCCGCGGTAGCCAGCGCTGCTTCTGCTCCTCGGAGCCCCACCGCCAGATCGCGAACATCGAGAGCGATCCCTGGACAGACACGAGGCTGCGGATGCCGGAGTCGCCGGCCTCGAGCTCCATGCAGGCCAGCCCGTACGCGACGGCGCTGGCACCCGCGCACCCGTAGCCCTCGAGGTGCATGCCGAGCAGGCCGAGCTTGCCGAGCTCCGGCGCCAGCTCCGACATCGGCAGGTGGCCGTCCTCGAACCACTCCGCGACATTCGGCAGGATGTGCTCGCCGACCCAGCTGCGGACGGTGTCGCGGATCAGACGCTCCTCGTCGGAGAGGAGGGTGTCGATCTCGAGATAGTCGAGAGGGTCGATCGGCTTCGTCGAGGTGGTCGTGGACACCGG
>JBKJIG010000122.1:0-30019 GCA_046598415.1 Gaiellales bacterium | reverse complement strand
GTTGCCCATCTGCACGTCCTGGTGGCACTCGATGGGGTGCGAGGAGACGCCCTCGGCGAGCAGCTCGTAGTACCGCTCGCGATCCTCGGCGTCCTCGAACATCCGGCGTCGGTCGTTTCCTCGGCTGGTGATGTGATGGAGTCGGCAATCGGTCTGGCGGCGCGGGCGTCGAGGCATGGAATGCTCCTTTCCAAGCATTGCTGCACGGCCCCGGCACTCCGCGCTGTCACGAAACGCGCGCGGAAAGCGCCGAATCCGCGCGATTCGGCGCGCGACGAAGACGAAGGCGGCAGAAGAGCGCCTCCGTGGCGGATTCGTGCCAGGCACGAAAACGTCAGCCGTTGGCGGATTCGTGCCTGGCACGGAAACGACAAGGCGTGGCGTATTCGTGCCTGGCACCAAGACGTCGAGCCCCTGGCCGTTTGCACGGGCGATGGGCCAGGGAGTCCAGCGCGTGATATCGAGATGGCCGCGGGCGGCGCAGCGAGACGCAGACCGACGCGTAGCCCATCGGCGACGTGCGGAGGTCTCCCGCGAGGACCGCGAACGCGCGGCACGCATTCCTGCGCACCGCGCGTCCCCTGTGGGGTGTGTCGAACGTCTAGTGGTGACGCGCCACGCGGCCACGGTCGCCGCGCACGTCGGTCTGATGCAGCCGACGGTTGTGAGCGCGCATCTGCGCCCCCCATTCGCGCGAAACTGCACGGTCGCTGCCCTGCAGCGGCGTGGTCTGCGTGACGACGGCCAGCACGACGTAGCCGGCCCCTGCGACCATGAACGAGATCCACGCGTACGTGCCTAGGCCCGCGAAGCCGAACGCGAACGGTGCGACCAGCAACGCCAGGCCCAGCAGCCCATCGGCACCGAGATGGACGGGCATCGGTATCAGACGCGAGAACCACGCGCCCTCGTTGTCGGTACACGTCGCCATCGCGAAGATCGCGCCGCCGAGAAGCACCGAGGTCCAGGCCGCGGTGTGGTTGACCTCCGAGAAGCCCAGAACGAAGGGCGCGAACATCAACATCGACCCGGCGGCGTAGTCGATGATCGCGTGGTACGGAGTGGAAACGAAACGCATAGTTGGCTCTCTCCTTCCCTTACAAGAAGAGGCATACCCACCTCCGAGTCGGCAAAACCGCACCTATCCACGGATCCGGCCGCGGTTTGAGCCGTTTCCGACACACCCGTCACCCGAACGAGCGAGGCGCGGTCGTCAGCAGCTCGTAGCCGGCATCGGTGACGAGGACGGTCTCCTCGAAGTTCGCGCCGCCCACACCGGGAACCGGCTGCCGCTTCTCGACGCACAGGCACATGCCCGGCTCGAGCACGATGACGGACGACGCGGTGATCCACGGCTCCTCCCAGCACAACGAGGTGGAGTGGCCCCACGCGGCGAACCCGGTCGGCGCGGCCAGGCCGCGCCGCACCAGCTCGGTTCCGGCCCAGTGCAGGTCGCAGGCGCGCGCCACGTCGCCGACCGTGGCCCCGGGGCGCACGGCCTCGAGGCCGGCCAGGGTGGTCTCCCGCACAGCGTCGAGCAGCGCCTGCTGGTCGGCCCCCGGTGCGCGCGAGACGACCCGGCTGCGGCCGAAGTCGAACAGGTAGCCGTCGACCGAGCCGTACAGGTCGACGCGCGCCATGTCGCCGGCGGCCAGCGTCCGGCGGGCGTCGTACGGCGCCGGCTGGCTCTGCGCGTAGTGGTGGGCGTACGGGCCGCTCGAGATGGAGATGCCGTGCAGCGCCGCGCCGGCGGCGACGACGATCGCGATGCCCGCCGCGGCCGCCTCGGCCTCGGTGGCGCCGGCCACGCACGAGGTCATCACGGCCTCGACCGCGACCGACCCGATCTCGCTCGCCGCGCGCAGCAGCGCCTGCTCCGCCAGGCTCTTCACGAGCCGCAGACGCCAGCCGAGGTCGTCATGTGGCTCGATCCGCCCGTCGACGGCGATCTGCATGGCGGCGTGCCACGCGAAGGCGACCGTGTCGACGCCCAGCAGGCCGACGCGCCCGTGCGGCACCGCTTCAGCCAGCAGCGCGGCCGTGGTGGCGACGACATCGTCGGCGTGCTCGATGCGGTCGGCCGTCGCCAGGTCCTCGCGGAAGGCAGGCATGTCGGCGACCAGGATCGACGGACCGTCGACCGGCAGGATCAGTGCGGCGTGCGAGCGGGCCGACCAGCCCGGCCCGTCGGGGATGAACGGAAACTGCGACGTGTAGCCGGCGAGCCAGTGCACATCGTAGAACCGGTCGGTCGTGTGTCCGCCGCGCGACCAGACGAGCAGCCCGTCGAGGCCTCGTCCCTGCGCGGCGGCGCGAGCGCGGTCCTGACGCGCGCGGAACTCGGCGGTCGCGATGCGCGGCGGCAGCGATCCGGACGCCACCGGGCTCTACGCGGGGCTCGGCGGCGAGTCCGCGCGGCTCGCGTCGATGAGCGAGAACGCGACCAGCGCCACGGCCAGCAGTGCGCCGATGATCGTCCACACCAGCATCAGCCCGCCCATCAGCGCGCCGCCGACGACGAGCGTCGTGGCCAGCCACGGCCGCAGCGTGCGGAACGCGTACTCGCCCGCGCCGACCAGCACGATCGCGATGACGAGGAACAGCCCGATCCAGCCGTTCCCGATCACGAGTTCCACGGCGGCGAGCCCCCCGCAGACCGCCAGGAAGGCGCGGGTCACGAGCCGCGTGCGGCGCGATGGCCGATCGGCCGCCGGCGGCAGCCACGAGCCGATACCCGAGAGTTTGCGCCGTGACATTTCTGACGAACATCTTAGATGCGCCCGCGCGCGCTGCGCGGCAGGATCTGCCGCGATCAGATCACCACGTGGTCGAGCACGCTGCCGTGCTGGTCGAGGTACGTGTACCCGACGCTGCCGTCGATGCGCACGTCGACCATCAACGCACCGATGTCGAGCAGGCTGACGTCGGATCCCGGTGACACCACGGTGTGCTCGAGCGACCCATAGCCCTGGCCGCCCGTGCCGACGGTGAACGTCTGCACGCCGTCGACGGTACGGCGCTCATAGCGGTGCAGATGACCGGAGAACACGGCGTCGATCTTCGCGTCGCGCAGCACCGGCAGGATCGGGTCGCCCATCTGCAGCGGCCGGTGGCAGGCGACGAATCGCAAGGTCGGACCCGGCTCGGCGAGCGCCGTCCGCGCCAGCTCGACCGCCGCGGGCTCGTTCGGCTTGTCCCCCAGGACGACCACCTGGATCGGCCCCCAGCGCACGGTGTAGCGCCCGCCGTCGGGCAGGTCGAAGGCCTTGCTGATCGCTTCGGGGCCCGGGAAGAAGGTGTCGTGGTCGCCGAGGCACACGTACATCGGCGCGTTGGCGATCAGCTTGCCCAGCGGGTTGAAGATGTTGCGGTCGAGCAGCACCTCGGCCGCGACGAGGTAGGAGTTGTCTCCGGCCGTGAGGACGAACTCCGGCTGCTGGGCGGCGAGCAGCCGGCCCACGGCCCACTCGTCGTCGTTCCCCGAGCCGTAGTCGGCGAGCACGGCGAAGCGCACCGGCCGGCTCAGCGACTGCGGCGGCGTGGTGAACGACCCGCTCGCGTGCGGCGTGTCGTCGACGCTCGCGATCCACGAGTAGCGCGTGTCGGCCCGCAGGCCGCGCAGCACGCCCTGGGCCACATCGACCGGCGAACCGTCGGCCGAGACGGCGGTCAGCGCCACCCGCTTCCCGTCCCGCGCACTCCAGCGCAAGACCGCGTCGGTGTCGGTGACGCGCAGCAGATAGGGCCCCCGGGTGAAGCCCGGGCTGGACGGCCCCAGCAGGTAGGTCAGCCAGTACCAGACGGTCGCGCCCGCGAGGATCACGCAGACGGCGACGAACAGACCGAGCGCTCCGAGCGCGAACCGCGCACGGGTGAGGCGTCGCTGGAGGAACTCCTCCCGCGAGGTGGATTGTGGGGGCTCGGTCCCGGGCTCATCCACGCGGTCGGCAGGGTAGCCAGTCGCTCGTGGCGCTCAGGTGAACCGGAGGCGCTGCTCGAGCCGCGGGCCGCGGCTAGAAGATCCAGACGAGCAGCAGGATGATGACGATGAGGGTGAGGAGACCGCCGCCAATACGCATGCCGGTAGTTCCCCCCTCCTGAGCTCGCCTAAACACCTGCCCCGGGTAGCGCGGGCGGGCCGACCCACGGTACGTTCGTGCGGTGCAACGGGCGCACGGCTATCGCGGGCGGGTCGGTGAGCTGCTGGGCAGCCGCCAGCGACGCCTGCTGCTGCTCGACGCGCTGGCGCTGTGCGTGCTGGCGGAGGCGCCGTTCACCGGGATCGGCGGCGAAGCCCTGGCGGCCGCGCCGCTCGTGCTTGCGAGCCTCGCCGCCCTGCACCTGGCCGCTGCCGTCGGCACGCGTCTGCGGCGTCGCCGCGTGAACGCGCTGGTCGCATCGGTCTCGGCCGGCGCACCGGGCAGCCGCTACCTCGTCTCGACCGCAGCCGTGCGCCTCGCCGAGCACGACGTGCTGGGCGAGCACGAGCGACGGATCTAGCGCTGTCGCCGGGCTTCGGGGCGCACCATCCGCCCCGCCGGCACCGCCCATCCCCCGGCGGCCGTCCGGTCCGCCAAGCGTCGCCGCTCGGCATCCTCCTGCGCCGCTGAGTTCTGGGCCAGAGTGTAGGCGGCCTCGAGCGCACCACTCCCGCACGCATCGCCTCCACCTGCGCCCAGATCCGTACAGATCGCGCGATCCGTGTGCCTTCCGCGCGGAAGCGTTCCGGGGTCAGACCCCAGAACCGCGCGTTCTGGGGTCTGACCCCGCTCATGGAAGGCGCACGGGTCCGCGCGGGATGCACTCCGGTGCGGCTCTCGTTCGCGGGCTTCCTTGCCGATACGGGAGTGATGGCGGAGCACCACCAGCCCTCTCGCGGCGGGGGCGGGCCGCGCGCCGCGAAGCCCGCGATGGTCACCGTCGACGCCGATCAGCGACTGATCCGGGTCGACGCGGCCGCGGCCGAGCTGCTCGGGGCGCCCGCCGACGCACTGCTCGCCGCCGGTGCCACGCTCGGGCTCCGGCTGCCCGACGGCACGCCGGTGCCCGCCTCCTCCCACCCCGCGGCGATCGCCATCGCGACGGGCGCGACGGTGGAGGAGTCGGTGTACGCGTTCGAGCGACCCAACGACGCCTGGGCCTGGGTGCGCCTCACGGCCGTGCCGGTCGCGGACGGCGCCGAGGTGCAGATCGTCGACCTGAGCGGCGACCGGGCGCTGGTCGCCGCGCTGGAGCGCGCGCGACGCCTCGAGTCGGTGCTGCACCAGATCGACGACTACGTCTACGTGTGGGAGTACCACCCCGACGGCACGTCCTGGCCGATCGCCGAGAGCATCCCGTCGCGGCGCTTCTTCCGGCTCGGCGTCACCGACGGCACCTCGGACGAGGACCTCTGGCGGCAGCGCGTGCATGCCGACGACCGGCACCTGTACGACGCCGTCACCGCCGCGCAGACGGAGGGCCGCGGCGGCACCGGCGAGTACCGGCTCCAGCACGAGGACGGCTCGATCGTGCACGTCTTCGACCGCTGGCACGGCATCGTGCGGCGCGACGGCGTCGCCATCGTCGAGGGCGTCATCTCCGACGTCACCACGATGCGCGCCGCGGAGGCCGCCGGCCGCGCGTCCGAGGAGCGTTTCCGGGTGCTCGCCGAGGCCGCGCCGGTCGGCATCTACATCGCCGATGCCGACGGTGGCGTCGTCTACGCCAACGACCGGTGGCAGCAGATCTACGGCCTGGACGGCGGCGAGGTCCTCAACGACCGGTGGGCCGACGCCGTGCATCCCGAAGACCGCGCCGAGGCGCTCGAGGCGTGGCACCAGGCGATCCGGACCGGTGTGGCGTACGAGTCGATGCTGCGGCTGCGCCGCGCCGACGGACAGGAGGCGTGGATCGCGAGCCGCGGCGCGCCGATGCACGACGAGCACGGCGCGGTCGTGGGCTACGTCGGCACCGACGAAGACGTGACCGATCGCGTCCGCGCCACGCACGAGTTGGAGCGGCTGTCGCAGACCGACGCCCTCACCGGTCTCGCCAACCGGCGCCACATCAACGAGCGGATCGCCGCCACCGTCGACGCCGCGCGCGTGACGTCCGCGCCGCCGCCGGGCGTGATCCTGCTCGACGTCGATCACTTCAAGGAGGTGAACGACGTCTACGGCCACCAAGCCGGCGACGCCGTGCTGGCCGCCACGGCGCGGCGCATCGCAGCGGCGCTGGAGGAGGGCGAGGAGGCGGGCCGCTGGGGCGGCGAGGAGTTCATCGTCCTGGTGCTGGCCGTCCGCGACTCCGAGACCCTCGGCCACGTCGCCGACCGCATCCGCAACAGCATCAGCGCGACGCCCATCAGCGCCGCAGGCGCGCCGCTGACGATCCACGCCTCGGCCGGCGCGGCGATCGTGACGCCCAGCGTCGAGTCGGGGAGGGTGCTGGTCGATCGCGCCGACCGCGCGCTGTACGCGGCGAAGCGTCGCGGCCGCGACCGCACCGTCCGCTTCGACCAGGTCGGCCCCGGCGACACGGCGAGCGATGAGGCGCCCGTGCTGCGCATCGCGCGCGGGCTCGCGCTCGCCGCGACGATCCGCGAGGGCATGCCGGAGTTGCACTTCCAGCAGGTCGCCGACCTCGCCGTGCAGATCGCGGAGACGCTCGGCCTCGCCGACGGGCTCGTGATGCGCTGCCGGCTGGGCGGCCTCCTGCACGACGTCGGCAAGCTCGCGATCCCCGACCGGATCCTCACGAAGCGCGGGCCGCTCGACGACGACGAGTGGGCGATCATGCGCGGCCACGCCGAGATCGGCGCGCAGATCATCGCCCGCGTGGGCGGGCTCGACGCCGCCATCGAGGCGGTGCGCCACCACCACGAGCGGTATGACGGCACCGGGTATCCCGAGCGGCTGGAGGGCGACTCGATCCCGATCGAGGCGCGCATCGTCGCCGTCTCCGACGCCTACAGCGCGATCACGAGCGACCGTTCGTACGCCCGTGGCCGCGACCAGTCGCTGGCGCTGGACGAGATCGAGCGCTCGGCCGGCACGCACCTCGATCCGGTCGTCGCCTACGCGGTGCGACGCACCATCGCCGCGCGCCGGGCAGCCGACCTCGAGCGGCTCCGCCAGCACGAAGCAGCCTGAGCCGCGCCCGCGCCGGCGTCAGCCGTGCGTTGCGAGATAGCGCTCGGCCACCTCACACGTCACCGTCGTGAACCCGGTGCCGAACTCGGCCGCCGTGTCGGTGTTGGGGTGCGACCCCATCCACGCGAGCAGCGTCATGCGCCGGTACAGCACGAACGTCGGGATCTCCCACTCGTCCGCGGCCGGCAGGTCGAGGTGGCGCCGGTAGCCACGCAGCCACGACGCGATCATCCGATCCACATCGGGGTGGTTCTCGAGGAAGCCGAGCGCCCCGCCGAGGTCGGACAGGTACCAGGAGAACCCGGAGTCGTCGAAGTCGATGACGGTCGTCGCGTCGCCATCGACGATCAGGTTCGCGAGCCGCAGGTCGGTGTGCACGAGGCCGTACCGGTCCGGCCCCTTGCCGAAAGCCCCCAGCCGCCGCCCCAGCGTCTCGTCGATGCGTTGGAGCACGGCGTGCTCGTCGGGCCCGATACCCGGCGCGTCCTGCCACCTGCCCCAACGTGGATCGGTCTCGAACGCGGCCTCGTAGTCCCAGTGGTGGCGGGTGAACCACGGCGGCAGCGGCCACGAACGGGTGTGGGCGTGCATGCGCGCAGTGATCTCACCGATGCCCTCGAACGAGTCGACCAGCCGATCCTCCGGTGGCTGCGTCCCGGGCACGAACTCGAACATGACGCACTTGCGGGGCTCGTCGCCACCCGGCTCCGGCACCGACACGATCCGCTCGCCGTCGGTGGTCGTGATGACGCGCGGCGTCGAGATCGCACCAGCCTCCCGCAGCGACGCCTGCCACTCGAGCTCCGACGCCACGGCGTCGTGACTGTGGTACCCGAGGCGGTGCACGCGCAGCACCGACGGCCCCCGCAGCGGATCGTCGACGCGGAAGGTGGCGTTCTCGGAGACGTTCAGCAGCGCGACGTCGGAGCCGGGCGAGCAGCCGTACCGCGGCAGCGTCGCGCGGGCCAGATCGGCCAGGCGGGCGATGACGTCGTCTCCGCCCGAGAGGTCATGCAGCGCCATGGCGCGCCGTCGTAAAGGCGAACGGGAAGGATCCGTCGTCGAACATCGCGACCTCGCTCTCTGCGCCGTCCGTCACCCAGCCGGCTCCGGAGCGAACAAACGCTACCAAGCACCCGTGTGAGGCGACCTACCGGAGATCGCGTCCACTGCCCCCGTCCTCCGATACGATCGCCCGCCGTGGGCACTTTCTGGAACGAGCGCGCCGAGACGATGGGCGCAGCCGCGTTACGCGCCCTCGAGTCGGGCCGGCTCGCCGACCAGATCGCCTACAACCGCCGGTCGAGCCCGCTGCTGGCCTCCAAGCTCGACGCGGCCGGAGCCGGGCCCGGCGACATCCGCACCGTCGCCGACCTGGCGCACCTGCCGTTCATGGAGAAGCACGAGATCGCCGGCTCGCAGGCGGACGGCGCGATCCTCGGTGCCAACCAGTGCGCGCCGATCGAGGACATCGTCCGCATCCAGGGCACCGGCGGCACGACCGGTCAGCCGATGCGCATCGGGTGGACGCGCCGCGACCTGGAGTCGTACGGCGAGATGGGCGCGCGAGCGCTCTGGGCGATGGGCTGCCGTCCACGCGACATCGTCTTCACGTGCATGAACTTCAGCCTCTACACCGGCGGCCTCAGCGACCACCTCACCTTCGAGACGCTCGGCGCGGCGACGATCCCGTACGGCGTCGGGCAGACCGAACGGCTGCTGCGGATGATGGCCGGCATCGATGCGCCGGTCGGTCTCTGGGCGACGCCGTCCTACGCCGTGCGGCTGGCCGAGGTGGCGCGCGACATCGGCCTCGATCCCCGGTCGCTCGGCCTCGCGAAGGGCTTCTTCTCGGGCGAGGCGGGCCTGCAGGTTCCCGGCTACCGCGAGCGCATCGAGGAGCTATGGGGCATGCGCGCGAGCGACATGTACGGCACCGGCGAGCTCGGCATCCACTCGGGCGAGTGCGAGCACCGCAACGGGCTGCACTTCGGCGGCAGCGGCTTCGCGGTGATCGAGCTGATCGACCCCGACACCGGCCGGGTGCTGCCGTTCGACGACGGGCAGCAGGGCGAGGTGGTCTACACGTCAATCTGGCGGCAGGCGTGCCCCGTCCAGCGACTGCGGTCGCACGATCTGATGCAGGTGTTCACCGACCCGTGCGACTGTGGCCGGACCACGTTCCGGTTCCGCATCCTCGGGCGCTCGGACGACATGTTCATCGTCAAGGGCGTGAACGTCTTCCCACTCGGCGTCCAGGCGACGCTGCTCGGGCTGCGGCCGCGCGTCACGGGCGAGTTCCAGGTGCAGCTCGACCGGCCGCCGCCGATCGACTACCGCGTGCCGGTCATGGTCGAGGTGGCGCGCAACGTGCCGCCCGAAGCGCACGCGGCGCTGGCCGTCGAGGTCGCCGAGCGGCTGCGCGTCGAGCGGGGCTTCGCCGCCGACGTCACGCTCGTCACGGAGGGCACCATCGCGGGCGAGGGCAAGACGCGACGCGTCGTGCGCAGCTACGCGGCCGTCTGACCGGCGTCGCCGAACTGCCCGCGCTTCGCGTCGCGGCTCCCCTTCAGCGTCCGGATCAACACCTCGACGATGGCCGGGTCGAAGTGGCTGCCCGACTTGGTGCGCAGCTCGTCGAGCGCCTGCTCGAACTCGCACGCGTCGTGGTACACGCGGTCGCTCGTCATCGCCGAGTAGGCGTCGGCGGCGGCGACGATGCGCGCCTCGAGCGGAATACGCTCGCCGGCCAGCCCGTCGGGGTAGCCCGACCCGTCCCAGCGCTCGTGGTGGTGGCGGATGGCGTCGGCGGTGCCGGCGAGCGCGGAGATGCGCTGGACGATCTCGGCGCCGATGCTCGAATGGCTGCGCATGACATCCATCTCGATCGGCGTCAGGGGACCGCGCTTCGCCAGGATCGTGTCGGGCACGGCGACCTTGCCGACGTCGTGCAGCAGCCCGGCGAGCCGGCAACGCATCACGGAGATCGGCGACAGGGCGAGGGCCTCCGCGACCCGGCCTGCAAGGTCGCTGACCTGCTCGGTGTGGAGGTCCTGCTGGCCCTCGCGCACGCCGGCCGCCAGCGCCAGGGCGCGCGCGACGTGCACGTAGTCGGGCAGGTCCGCGTCGAGGTCGTCGCGACCGACGGGCTCGCCGACCAGCCGCGTGCGGTTGCGGCCGGCGCGCTTCGCCTGGTAGAGCGCGGTGTCGACCCGGTCGACCAGCTCGTCCGGCTCGTCGCCGATCGTCGCCAGCGCGACGCCCACCGACACCGTGACGCGCAGCGCTCCCTGCGCGATCTGCACCGGCTCGTCTGCGATGGCCGTCCGCAGGTCCTCGCAGCGCGCACGGGCCGCATCGGTGTCGCCCACGCGCTCGAAGAAGACGGCGAACTCCTCTCCGCCCCACCGCGCCAGCAGCTCGCCCGGTCGCAGCCCGGCCCCGAGGCGCCGCGCCACCTCGACCAGCACCTCGTCGCCGGCCGCGTGGCCATAGGTGTCGTTGACCGCCTTGAAGTGATCGATGTCCAGCAGCGCGAGCGCGATGCCGGGCGCCTGGAAGTGGCTCGCCAGCCGTGGTGCCAACTGATCGCGGAACTCGCGGCGGTTGGCGGCGCCCGTCAGCGAGTCGGTCTTCGCGAGCAACTCCGCCACGCTGCGCGCCTGGTCGAGCTTCGCGTAGGCCAACTGCACCTCGGCCAGCGCGCTCGAGATCTCCTCCTCCATCTCCCGCCGCAGCGTGATGTCGGAGACGATGCCCTCGCCGAGGGTCGAGCCGTCCTCCAGCAGACGCGCGCGCCAGCGCTCGTGCAGCCACCGGACATGTCCCGCGGGGGTCGTGACCCGGTAGTCGTGCTCGCCGGCGATCGCGCGCCGCTGCGCACCGAGCACGCGCTCGTCGAACTCCGCCAGGTCATCGGCAATGACGGCGGCACGCCACACGGTCTCGGCGTCGGAGTCGGAGTCCCATCCTAGAAACGCCGCGGCCGGCATCGATTCGAACGTCACCTCGACCGAGCCGTCGGCGTGGTAGCGCCAGGCGTACAGGTAGTCGTCGATCGAGCCCAGCACCGACCGCAGCCGCGTCTCGCTCTCGGTCAGGGCGTCGGTCGCGCGGCGCGCCTCGTCGATCAGCACGCGCTCGGCCGTCACGTCCACGAACAGGGTGGCGACGCCGGTCGTCCCACCGCCGAGATCGACCGGCCATGCCGACACCCGCAGCCAGATCAGCCGGCCATCGTGGCGGACGACGCCGACGACGGCGTCCTTCACCGCCGCACCCGTCGCGAGTGCAACACCCGATGGCAACTGCTCGGCCGTCACCGGCTGACCGGTCTGGTCGATGCACGAGAGGAGCGCGAGCGTGTCTCCCAGCAGCCGCCCTGCAGACGCATTCGCGGCTATCACCGACAGGGCCGAATCCTGGACGATGAACCCTTCGTCGATGGCCTCGATGAGGGTGCCCAGATCGGCGTGCGAGAGCGCATGGGTGAAGCGCGAGCCCGGCATGGGAGAGGTATCGGTCACATATGGTGGATCCGATAGCTATCCGTCACGCTCGCGTACCGTGCGCCGTCGCCCTCTTGCCTCCAGGCTGCAACTGCAAAGGCTTACGGCAATTTCTTGTGCCCACAAGGGCGTCACAAGACGACCGCTCGGTTGCCCTCTCAGGCGTCTGCGATGGGCCTGCCCACCACGAGCGCAGCGAGCAACGCAGGATCCAGCTCGCGATAGCTCGCATCCGCGCGCGCGTCAAGACCGTCGAGGGTCTTCGAGACGAAGCAGCGCGCCGCGGCCGCGAGCACGACGTCCGTGATGTCGGCCTCCGAGAGCCCGAGCTCGCGCAGTGGCTGCAGGTCGGCGTCGCCGATCGACGCCGCGTCGTCGACCACGCGCACGGCGAGGTCCATGACGGCGACATCCACGTCGGCGAGGCCGGCGGTGCGGTAGTCGAGGGCGATCTCGCGCACCGGTTCGCCGAACTGGTGCAGCAGGATTGCGCCGTGGGCGACCGCGCAGTAGGTGGAGCGCAGCCGCCGGGCCGCGGCGAGCGTCACCAGCTCGTACCGGCGCAGGTCCATGTTGGCCTTGATGGCGGCGTTCAACTGCTGCCACGCGGCGTAGACGTCCGGTCGCTCCGCGAACGCGCGCTCGTGGTTGGTCGGCATGAGGACATTCTGCCGCACCGCCGGCGGGTCGACCGACCAACTCGTCGCCCGGGGCGAGCTAGCGCTGAACGACGCGCACCGGCATCCGCTGGATGCCGGTGAAAAGGTTCGAGCGCAGCCGTTTGGGCGCGCCCGTGAGCTCGAACCGGAGGCCGCGCGCAACGATTTCCTCGAGCAGGATCGCGACCTCGAGGCGCGTCAGGAACGCACCGAGGCAATAGTGCGGCCCGCCGCCGCCGAAGGCGATCTCGGGGTTGGGTGTGCGACCGACGTCGAGGCGGTACGGGTCGTCGAAGACCTCCTCGTCGTAGTTGGCCGAGACGTACCACATCATCACCTTGTCGCCCTGGCGCAACGTCACGCCGCGCACCTCGGTGTCACGCGTAACGGTGCGACCCAGATGGTGCACCGGTGACGACCAGCGGATCAGCTCGTCGACGGCGGTGGGAATGATCGCCGGGTCGGCGCAGATGCGCTCGAACTGGTCGGGGTGGTGCAGCAGCGCGAGCAGCCCCTGCGAGATCGCGGCCCGTGTGGTCTCGTTGCCGGCGAACACGAGGGTCTGGAAGAAGTTCGTGTACTCGGCATCGGTGAGCCGCTCGCCGTCGACCTCGGCATGGACGAGCCGCGAGGTGAGGTCGTCGGTCGGGTCCCGGCGCCGCTCCTCGCCGATCTTGCGGCCGTACTCGAACATCGCCCATGCCGCCGGGCTGTTCAGCGGCAGCAGGTGCAGCGGCGTCGTGTTGCCGTAGGCGCCCGGATCGAGTGGGATGTCGGACGTGCCCTCGGCGCAGTGATCGGTCAGCTCGATCAGGTACGGGGCGTCCTCCTCGGGAACGCCGAGGATCGACACCAGGACGTTGATCGGCAGCGGCGCGGCGACGCGCTCGATCCAATCGAACTCGCCCTCGGCGACCGCACGGTCGAGCAGGCCGCGGGTGACGTCGCGCGTGGAAGCGGCGTACTCCTTCACCTTCCGCGGTGTGAACGCCGAGCTGACGATACGCCGCAGCCGGGTGTGGTCGGGCGGATCGGACTCCAGGATCGAGCGCCGCGCCTCCATCGCCTCGGGGGCGAGCTCCCAGAGGTTGATCCCCTCGGCCGACGAGAACGTTTCGAGGTCCTTCGACGCCGCGACGATGTCCGCGTGCTTCGTCAGCGCCCAGAAGCCGCCGTGGCGCCAGTCCCACGGGTGCCAGTGGACGGGGCTCTGCTCACGCAGCACCCGGAAGCCCTCGTGTGGGACGCCGGTCTCGTAGAGCTCGTGGCTGGCGATGTCGATCGAACGCAGATCCGTCGCAGCAACGCTCGGTACCGACAATGCCCATCCTCAGTCGCAAGCACGACCGGCCACGCAGCCGGGGACGGGGCGACTATAGAGCCGAACCGCGGGCTGCGGCGCTCGCTGCGGCGGCGGCGCACGCATCGGCCGTCGGCCCGGGTGCCTCGCCACGGACCGAACGAGTCGACGAGACCGGCAGGGGCAGGCCGGCAACCGGGTCCGCCGCCACCGAAGCTTCGCGCCATCCCCCGTACGTACCAACCTGCTCGAGCGGGGCCCCGAAAGGCCCTCGTCGGGGCTAGGCTCCGTCCAGTACGGGTGACTGACCGCAGCTGCCAACTCCCCAAGCAGGTTGCGTCCGGCTCTCCGTCACCAAGCACCCGCAAGCCCGCGATCGCGGAGTTGGCGGCGGCTACCTCCGCGATCCCCTGGAGCCCTCTGATGGTTCACCCGGCCCACACCGACGCGCGACGCCGCGTGCCCGTACCTGTCCGTCCGCGGCCGACACGCAGGTGGACGCTCGGCGCACTCACCGCGACGGCCTTCCTGGCTCTGCCTGCGACTGCGGCGCACGCAGCGCCGGCGGTCGGACTCGGCACCTCCAGCGCATTCGCGCTGCTGGCCGGCCAGGGCATCACCAACACCGGACCATCTGTGATCAGCGGCAACGTCGGCACCAACCCCTCCGCGTCCGTCATCGGCTTCCCGCCCGGCGTCATCACCGACGGTGTGATCCACGCCGCCGACGCCGTATCGCTGCAGGCCGAATCCGACCTCACCACCGCCTACAACGACGCCGCCGGCCGCACCGGCGCCGCCATCGGACCACAGCTCGGCGGCCAGAACCTCACCCCCGGCGTCTACAACGGCGACGCCCTCAACCTCACCGGCGTCCTCACCCTGAACGGACCCGGCGTCTACATCTTCACCGCCTCCTCGTCCCTCATCACCGCCACCTCCAGCACCATCAACCTGATCAACGGCGCCACCGCCTGCAACGTCTTCTGGCAGGTCACCAGCAGCGCCACCCTGAACGGACCCGAATTCGTCGGCACCGTCATGGCCCTCACCTCCATCACCGTCGGCAACGGCGTCCACGTCGTCGGACGCCTCCTCGCGCGCAACGGCAACGTCACCCTCATCAACGACCGCGTCGAAGCCCAGCCCTGCATCGCCGGCGGCGGCGGCGGTGGCACGGGTGGCGGTGGCACGGGTGGCGGCGGCGGCACGACGACGGCGGCACCAGCGACGCCCGCGCGGCTGCGGCCGTCGGCGAGCTTCGTCGGTCCGTGCGGTGATCCGTGGTACGCCGCGCGATTCAACAACCGCCGCTCGAACCGCACCGTCACCTTCACCCTCCGCTACGTGTCCTACCCCAGCGGCCGGACGGTCACCCGCAAGCGGAAGGTCGCCAAGGGCCGCACCTACAAGACGGCGTACTACCACGTCGTGGGCTCCACGCTGATGACCGTCCGAGGCCCGGGAACCCACCTCCTCCGCCGAATTCGGACGGCGCCGGCAGGGAACTACCGACCCTGCTGAAACCCCGGTAGGCTCAGTCGCTGGCTAGCCGGTTCGGCGTCGTCGGGATTGCGAGGCACATCGCGAAGCCCGCCGCATGCCGACATGAAGTCAAAGCGCCGCCGTGCGCGCGGGCGATCTCGCTCGCGATCGCGAGACCGAGGCCGGAGCCGGTCGTGGCACCGTTGTCAGGACCTCGCTGGAACGGGCGAAAGGCGCTGGCGGCGATGCTGTCGGGGAGCCCTTCGCCTTCATCCGCGATCCGGATGGTGATAGCCGAGGCGTCGCTGTCGGCGCTCAGTGTGACGAGACCCGTTCCGTGCCGGAGGGCGTTGTCGACGAGGTTCCCAACGGCTTGCTCGAGTCGCAGGCGATCGGCGCAAAGCACCAGTGGCGACCCGGTCCCGGCCGTCCGGACGGTCCGCCCGTGCATCGCCGCGGTGGCCGCGAAGCGTCGCGCGACGGCGACGAGAAACTCTGAGACCGGCACCGGTTCGACCTGGAGCTGGAGTGCTCCCTGCTCGGCGCGCGCCAGCAGGAGCAGGTCGTCGGCGAGGCGGCACAGCCGCTCGGTCTCGCCGAGTGCCGAGTCGCGGACCTCCTCCAGCGCCCGGCGGTCGCGGGGGCGGCGGCGGGAGAGTTCGAGTTCCGCGCGGAGTGTCGCCAGCGGAGAGCGGAGCTCGTGGGCGGCGTCGGCGATGAACCGCTGCTCGCGACGCGCGGCAGCGGCGAGCCGGTCGAGCATCGCGTTGAGGGTGTCGGTGAGGCTGCCGAGCTCGTCCCGGCGTGGGCCACGCGGGATGCGCTGGTCGAGTTGCGCGCGGCTGATGGTGTCGGCCGCGCGCCGAATCTCGTTGACCGGGCGCAGCGCGCCGGTCGCGATCACCCATCCCGATGCGCCCGCCAGGAGCAACCCGAAGGGCGCGACCAGCAGCAGCTGGGAGAGCAGCTTGGTCAGCGCCTCGTCCCGCTGCTCGAGCGATGCGGCGACGACGATCACGAGCTGCTGATCCTGGGCGGCGATCGGCGTCGCGAGGAGTCGCATCGGCGTCTCGTCGCCGGCCAGTGCAATCGAGGTGATGATCGTGCCCGAACCGGCGCGCGCGAGCAGCGACCCACTGATCAGCGACGTTCCGGTAAACGGCGGCGTTGCGTCGATCACGCGTCCGGCGCGCGTCACGATCTGGGCCGCACCGGTGCGCGAGTCGGCCAGGGGCTGCGCGACTGCGGCGTCGCGCAAACCCGTGTCGGCCTGTTGGACAAGCGCTCCGATGTCGTCTGCTCGCGCGCGGAGCGACCGGTCGATCGACGCGTCCAGTTCCGAACTCATCCGCTGGTACACGATCAGGCCGGCAATGAGCAGGACGATCGCCGTCGAGATGGCCGAGGCGAGCGCGATTCGCAGCCGGATCGGGAGCCGACGGAGCATCATCCGGTTGGTCGCCGAACGCGGTAGCCGAGCCCGCGAACGGTCTCGATGATGGAGCCCGAGCCCGGCTCGTCGAGCTTCTTCCGGAGATACCCGATGTAGACGTCGATCACATTCGACCGCCACTCGTAGCCGTAGTCCCAGGCTCGTTCGAGCAGCTCGAGGCGGCTGAAGACACGACCCGGTTCCCGCATCAGCGTCTCGAGCAGCGCGAACTCCTTCGGGCTCAGCGCGATCTCCCGGCCCGCCCGCGTGGCGGTGAGCGTGGCCGGATCGACGCGCAGGTCGCCGACGGTGAGCGTCGCCGGTCGTTCCAGTGTGCCGCGCCGGCCGACGGCCCGCAGGCGGGCGGCCAGTTCAGCGAACGAGAACGGCTTCGTGAGGTAGTCGTCGGCGCCACAGTCAAGGCCGCGCACCCGGTCCTCGACGGCGTCGCGCGCCGTCAGCATCAGCACGGCGGACCACACCCCCATCTCGCGCAGCCGGCGGCAGGTCTCGAAGCCGTCGATCCCGGGCAGACCGACGTCGACGACGATCGCGTCATAGGCGACCTCGGCAGCCTGGTCGAGCGCTCGGCCGCCGTCGCGAACGTAGTCTGCGGCGTGCCCCTCCTCGGTGAGCCCGCGCTGCAGGAGCCGCCCGAGCTTCGGGTCATCTTCGACGATCAGGACACGCATGACGAGCTCCAGCGTGGCCGCGTTCGATGAGCCGGAGATGAGAGCCGGTGGCGACTCATGGTGAGCTCATCACGCGCTCGTAGCGTCCGAATCGTCCCGTCATTCCGACGCGACGAGCACCCATGAAGGAGGAATCGATGATCGCGAAGAAGTTCATCGCCTCGCTCACCGCCATTGGCGCGGTGGCCGCGGGCGGAATCGCATCCGCCGCATCGAACGGCACCGGCACGACCCCGGTCGCACCGGCAGCAACGCCGGCCGCCGCCGTACAGACGCCGGCCTCGCAGACCGCCGCCGGCACCGCCGAGCCGACCGGCGGCGTCGACACCGACACGCTCCAGCAGGGCGACCAGACCACGCCGGACACCACCGAGCCGGCCGGCCAGGAGAAGGCCGACGCTCCCGAGGCGGCCGGGCAGCAGTCGGGCTCCGAGCAGCGCGGCAACGACGGGCCCGGCGGCCACGCCGACGAGCCCGGCAACCCGAACGCCGACCACCAGTTCGAGGGCGCCGAGTAACCACGGCGCCGAGCACGACCGGGTCGGGCGCCACCGGCGCCCGGCCCGACCTGCATCACCGCGCGATCCAATCGCATGTCCCAGAGCGTCGCGCACGACGGCTGACCGGCACCTGAACGCCGACCTCGGCCGGCCGAGCGAGTTGAGCCGTGTCGCGCTGCTGCTCGGCTCCGCAGTGCTCGCCTCGCCCGATCGCGGGATTCTGCCGCGCGAACCGTCATGGCGGGGCGGCATCCGGGTTGTACCTGTTGATCGCGGCTCTTGACCGCGCAGGAGGTGCCCGATGTCCCGCTCGTCCAACTCGCTCACCGCTAGCTCGCCCCTCTCCGGCCTCTCGCCGGGACCGCTGCTCGCCGAGGTGCTCCAGCCGGTCGAAGGCGCCGGCACGCGGTGGCCCCGGCGGGCGGGCGCCGCAGCCGACCTGCCGCTGGTCGACGTGGCCGGTGCCGTCACGGCGGCAGCCCGCGGGCTCGTGCCGTCGTGCACGTCGGCGCTCGTGATCAAGGTCGGCCAGTCGTGGCAGGTGCTCGCGCAGAGCGGCCCCGCCGACGTCATCGGATATCACCGGCGCGAGCTCACCTCGCTCGACCTCGAACGGTGCGGCGTCGTGCGCACCGACCGTCACCTCGTCGCCGGCGTGAGCGCACGAAGCGCGGCGATGTGCCTGCTGCTCGTCGCCGCCCACGGCCGCGAGGTGCCCGACCGGGCGCCCGAGCTGCTGCGCTCGATGCTCGAGTGCGCGGCGGACAAGCTCGACGCCGCGGCGGCGCTGCAGCACCGCGACCGCTCGCTCCGCCGGCTGGAGCTGCTCCGCGCCCAGGCCGACGGCCACGAGCTGCGGTCGGTACGCGATCTCGAGCACCTCGTCGCGTCGCTGTGGCCGGCGTCGACCGTCCGGCCCCTGTCGCGAGATGACGCACTCGGGCTCGAGCGGCGGCTGCGCCGCATCGTCGGCGAGGCCTGCACGACCGGCCGGCTGAAGATCGACACGTCCGACGACAGCGGCCTGCGACCGGCCGACTGGACGCATCGCGTCGCCGTCCCCGTCACGAAGCACGGCGCTCTGCTGATCGAGCCGGCCGCGGCCGGCGAGGCACTGGACGAGGAGAGCGTGGCGGCGGCGACGGTGGTCGCCCGGATGTGGGCGCTGACCGAGCGACAGGAGACGCTGGAGGCAGATCTCCGCACCCTCCGCCAGGAGGATCGCGAGACCGGGTGCCTGACCGGCGCCACGCTGCCGGGGCGTCTCGACGGAGCGCTCGAGGCCACCGGCGACGGCGGTCGGGCAGCGGTGCTGCTGCTGCAGATCGACCAGCTCAACGCCGCCACCGACATGACGCTCGCAACCCGCATCGGCCAGATGCTCGCGGCCACCGGCAGCGACGGCGCCTTCGACGTCTTCCGGCTGCGGCCGTGGCGGTACGCGGTCGTGCTCCCGGGCGCGACGCTGCGAGACGCGCGAACGCTCTCCCAGCGCCTCCGGCTATCCGTGCGGCAGATCGAGGGGGCGAGCTGCACGGCATCGGTGGGCATCGCGCTCGCGCCGGCTCACGGATCGTCGGCGCGCGAGCTGATCGATGGAGCCGAGCATGCCATGCACCTGATCGCCGCCGAGGGCGGCGACGCGGAGGAGCCGGCCCGCCAGCAGGGACGCAGCCGCGTCGTCGCGGCGGACGCCTCCCGCACGATCGAGGCGCTCCGCACCCTCGCGATGCTCGCCGACGAGCTGTGTCACGGCGGCCTGGCGCACAGTCACGCGGTCGCCCAGCGGGCGACGCGGATCGCGATCGCGATGGGCCTCGACCGGCAGTCGGTGCTCGCCGTGCAGGTCGCGGGCGAGCTGCACGAGATCGGCTCGCTGTTCATCGGAGCAGGAGACGACGACCCACCGAGCGCCGTCCGGGTGCTGCTCTCGAGCCGCCTGCTGCGGATGGCCGGGCTGCACGCGGCCGGCGAGGTGGTCGCGGCGATGCACGAGCGGGTCGACGGCGCCGGAGTGCCCGCCCACCAGAAGGGCGACGACATCCCGATCGGCGCCCGGATCCTGGCCGTCGCCGACGCCTTCGAGACGATCGTCGACGGCCTCGGACACGGTGAGCGCGGCGCCGACCCGGCTCTGCGGCACCTCCAGGATCAGACCGGCACCTCGTTCGACCGGAGGGTCGTGGCGATCGCGATCGCGCAGGCCACCGATGCCCGTCCCCTCGCCCAGCACCCGCCCGTCGACGGATCCGCGGCGTAACCCGCCCTCGCCAGCCTCCAGGGAGCCACCCATGCCACACAGCGAGCGAGCCGATACCGGCAACGACGCATTCGTCTGGACGACCAGCAGCGACAGCGCCCCGATCAGGGGCCGGCCGGCGAAGGGACCGCCGGCCGAGACGCTCGAGTCGATGCATCGCCGCTGGCTCCACCACGGGCCGGCACCGGCCGCGCACCAGCCGTCGCGGAGTCCGCCTCAGCGCCACGAGCCGCAGATCGCCGACCTGCTGGCGGGAGTGCAGCTCGACGAGTTCTTCCTCGAGTACCAACCCATCATCTCACTGGTGAGCGGCAACCTGGCGGGCTTCGAGGCGCTCCTGCGCTGGCGCCATCCCCGGCGCGGCGTGCTCGGACCGGCGCAGTTCATCGACGACGCCGAACGCTCCGGCGCGTGGGCGTCGCTGACCCCGCTGATCCTGCACGACGCCTGCCGGGCGGCCGAGCTCTGGAACCGCACCGCCGATGCCGGGTCGCCGATCGCCGTCAGCATCAACCTCTGCGGCGCGCAGCTCTACGACCCGCAGCTCGGTGCGCACGTGGCGGCCGCGATCGGGCACACCGGCCTGGCAGCCGGGCGGCTGTGGTTCGAGATCACCGAGCACTCCGCCGCCCGGCACGTCCTCTCCCACCGCGAGGTGGTGCACGACCTCCGGCGGCTGGGGGTGAAGGTCGCCCTCGACGACTTCGGCGTGGGATGCGCTTCGATCGGCTGTCTGCGTGGACTGCCGCTGGACGCCGTGAAGATCGACCGGTCGCTGATCGTCGCGGCCGCCGTCAGCCGCAGCGGCGCGCGCGTGCTGGCCGCCAGCACCGAGATGGCTCGCGCGCTCGGGCTGACCGTGGTTGCGGAGGGCATCGAGCAGCAGGATCAGCTCGAGTGTGCGCGGAGTCTCGGCTGCGATCTGGGCCAGGGCTGCTACGTCACGGCGCCGATCGGCCGGGCCGCGGCGGACCGGATTGCGACCGTGCAGCCGACCGCTAGCGCGACGAGCAGGTTTACTCGCCTGGAAATTGCACATAACTCTTCTTGCGCTACACTCGTGAGGACGGCTGCTGCGCAGATACCCCACATCTTCAGGTGCTAGCTAGATGGCCCGAATCGAGTTCCGGGAAGATCCTGCTCCAGCCGCGGCCACGTCCGCCCCGGGTGCGTACAGCGTCGACGTGGCCGCCCTGTACGCGACGCATGCGGCCGGCATCCGCCGGTTGTGCCTGCGCCTGACGCGCGACCCGTCGGCCGCCGACGACCTGGCGCAGGAGACCTTCCTGCGGTTCATTGCCCGGCTGCCCCACCTGCGGCCGGACGTCAACGTCGCCGCATACCTGCAGGTGACGGCGCGGAACCTGTACTTCAAAGGCCTCCGCGACGACACGCACGAGGTCTGCGACGAGTTCCTCGAAACGCGACTCGGCCCGGACGACGACCTCGAGCGCGATCCGGCCCGGGCGACGCTCCTGATCGAGCAGGCCGACCAGATGCGTCGCTCGGCGGCGCGGCTGAACGGCCGGCAGCGGCGGGCGCTGGTGCTCCGCGAGGTCGAGGGCCGCACGTACCCGGAGATCGCCCAGAGCATGGGCATCTCGACCGACGCCGTCGCGCACGTTCTCGCACGGGCGCGGGCGCGCCTGCGCTCCGAGTACCGCCGCGAGCAGAGCCCCGCACCCGCCATCGCCGCGGCCTGCGGCCCGATCCGCGACGCGCTGTCCACCTACCTCGACGGCCAGGGAACGACCGAAGCGCACGATCAGGTGGCGGCACACCTCTCGACGTGCCCCGACTGCCGCGCGGTGCTCGCCACCTACCGCGAGGCCAGCTTCCAGCTTCGCGGCGCGATGCCCCTCTCACCACTGGCGTCGCTGCTCGAGCGCGCGGGCGCCCTCTTCCACGCGACGATGCTTCAGACGACCCAGACCGCCGCAACGGTGGCCGCCAGCGTCGCGATCGTCGTGGCCGGAGGCGGTGGCCTCGTCGCCGCCCACCATTTCTCGGCTCCGGCTCCGACCAGCAGCGCCGCGGCCGCGACGCCGGACTCGACGACGACGGTCGCACCGGATGATTCCTCCTCCCGCACGATCGCGGTCGCGTCCGACGGAGCCGGCGCACCCGGCGCGGCGCGGGCGATCTCCGGCCAGGACGACGCCCGTACGGACGCCGGGCCAGGCGACACCACGGCCACCGGCGATCCGACGGCCACGACGCCGCCGGGGACGACGACGGACGGCTCGGACGCCCTGCAGGTGGACGCCGAACTGCCCGCCTCGACGTCGACCGCCACGACGCCGCCCGTCACGACACCCCACATCACCACGCCGGCCATCGCAACGCCGATCGCAACCGTGCCGGCAGTCGACCTGCCGCCGGTGACGGTCACGTCCGTCACCGTCCCACCCGTCACACTGCCGACCGTGACGGTGCCGCCGGTGAAGCTGCCGGGGGGCTGACGGCCGCCGCACGGATCGCCTCGGCTCAGACCGCGACCACCGTCGTGCCCCGCCGGGCCCGCTGCACGACGACGACGGCAGCGAGGACGGCGATCCCGCCGAGCCCCTGCAGCGGCGTCAGGCGCTGACCCAGCCACGCCCACGACAGCAAGACCGCGAGGACGGGCTCGATCATGCCCGCGACCGTCGTCGGCGTCGGGCCGATCCGGATGATGCCGGCCAGCGTCATCAGGTACGGCAGCGCCGTGCCGAGCACCACGGACACGGACATCAGCACCCACGCCGGCATCGTCACCCCGGCCAGATGCACGCTGCGGGCGAGCTCGTCGACCGGGAAGTCCCGGGGCGGAGCGGCGAACGCCGTCCAGGCGATGAGCGCGGTCAGTGCCGCCAGGCCGAGCACGATCGGAGCCGGTCGCGCCGCCAGCAGCGTGGTCGCGTGGAGCGCGTAATACGCGTAGATGCAGCCCGCGAGCATCGCCAGGACAAGGCCGCTCAGCGACAGACCTGCGATCTCGCCGCCGATCAGACCGACGGCGAGCGCGAGACCGAACAGGCCGGTGCCGATCGCGATCCACACCGCGGCCGGCATCGCCTCCTTCCGCACCAGCCGGCACCAGAGGGCGATCAGGAACGGGCCGGAGTAGACGCACAGGATCACGATCCCGACATCGAGGCGCGCGATCGCCTCGGTCACGGCCCACTGCAGGCCCGCCAGCCCGACGAGGCCGAACACGATCAGCATCGCCGCCTCGCGCCGGCCGAGCCGGAAGGCGTCGCGGTGACGCGCGAGCGCGATCGCGAGGAACAGCGCAGCCAGCACCGCCAGTCGCGCGGTGACCATGTTCGACGCGCCGAGCGGACCGGTGATCAGGACCTGCGAGGCCGGCTGGTTCGCCCCGAACAGTACGGCCGCGCCGGCCGCGAGCAGAAAGCCGCTCGTCTCCCGATTCACGCGCGGCAGCGTACGCCATGCCGAGGGCCGCCGATTCGGTGGCGCGCAGGAGCGCCCGTTCGGCCGGCCGCGTCCGCCTCCACGTGGCTCCATGGCCGTGGGGCAACGTTTGACCGATCGGGCCGGTGGGGCATTACGACACACGGCGGAACATCCGCAGGCGACGAAACGGAGCGCACGATGGCCGACGAGCAGGATCCGTACGAACAGCAGCAGGAAGCACTCGACGATGTCGATCAGGACACCCCGGATCCCGAGACGGAACTCGAGGGCCAGGAGGTCCGGCCGGGGGGCGACTCGACGCCGCAGCGGCCGCGGCGGATCTAGCGGCGCGCGGCAAAAGCTCGCGGTCATCTCAGTAACGCGACGCGGCGCCCGGAAACCCGCCGGGCTGCGTCACGCACGTTCACGTTCCGGTCCAGTTCCACCTCCGTCCTCGACGCCCGCGGGCCGCGACCGTGTCGCCGCCCAATCGGAAACGGCGAAGAAACGCGTTCGCGCCCCCGGCGCGGCCCGCCTACCATTGACACCGTGAGGCACCGGCGCTCCCCGTTTCGACCCGTCATCGTCGCGCCGGCGCTCGTGATCGGCGCCGGGCTGGTGGCGAGCGCCGCCGATCCCCTTCGCACGCGTCGTCGGGCGGCAGGTTAGTGGCAGGTGGAAGCTCCCTCCCGTTGACGATCGCGCTTGCGGCGGGCGGGCTTGCGGTCGTCAACCCGTGCGGCTTTCCGCTGTTGCCGGCGTTCCTGTCGTTCTACCTCGCCGCCGACGAGGATGGCATGCCGCGGGCGCGGTCGCGCGCCGCTCAGGGGATCATCGTCGGTGGCCTCGTCACGACCGGCTTCCTGGGGCTGTTCGTCCTGGTTGGCGTGCCGGTCGTGTTCGGCGTCGGCGCGATCGCGCGCGCCGTGCCATGGGTTGGGCTCGCCACGGGCGCGGCGCTGGTGCTTGTCGGCGTCGCCGGCCTGCTCGGACGGCACGTGACGATCAGCGTCCCGCAGCGACTGCGGCCACGGTCTGATCGCGGCGTCACGGCGATGGTCGGATTCGGCGTCGCCTACGGCGCGGCATCGCTGGGCTGCACCCTGCCGCTGTTTCTGACGCTGGTCGCGACGTCGCTCGGCGGCGCGAAGGTGGGGGCGTTCGTCGCCTACGGCGTCGGCATGGCAATGGTGCTGATGGCGTTGTCGATCGCGCTCGCACTGCTGCGGGAAGGCGTCACGCGGAGCATGCGCGGAGCCCTCCGGTACACGTCGATGATCGGCAACGTGCTGCTGATCGCGGCGGGGTCGTACCTGACCTACTACTGGGGCCGGTTGAAGTTCGGCGATACCGCAACCGTCGCCGACGACCCGATCGTCGGGCTGGGGATCCAGTTCTCGAGCCGCATCCGCCTCGTCGCCCAATCCCACGGCACGGCGTTCATCGTGGCCGCCGCGATCATCGTGCTGATCGCTGCGGCGTCGAGCCTTCGCGCTTGGCGCCGGGCCGCCACCAACCGGATCGCAGCGCCATGACCGCCAGGCGCACGTGGGTCGCGGTCGGGCTCGCGCTGATCCTCGCCGGGTGTGGAAGCAGCGGCGGCAGCAGCACCGGCACCAGCAGCAGCACCGCGACCAGCGGCGGCGGCTCCGGCTCGTCCGCCGTCGCATCGACCGCTGCGACACCAACGACACCGATCGACATCACGGACATCGGGCAGCTCCGCACGGCGTTCAACCAGCACGCCGGCCGGCCGCGCCTGATCGTCCTGATGTCCCCTACTTGAAGCACCTGCCTGCTGGGGGCCAGTTGGGTCCGCCAAAACATCCTCGCCGACCATCCGAACGCGGACCTCGCCGTCTACGCGATCTGGATCCCGATGCTCGGCGGCGACCGCCGGAGCGACATCGACACCCATGTCCTCGATGACCCGCGCGTGACGACGTTCTGGGACGGCGACAAGGTCGCTGGACGTTGGCTTGCCGACCAGCAGATCGGCGACCTCTCCGTACCGGGCGGCGTCGTCTGGGACGCCTACCTCGCGTTCGCACCCGACGCGGCATGGCAGACAACGCCCACTGGCCTGATCGCGTCCGGAACCGCCATCATCGACACCACGAAGGGCCTCGACGACCGGCTCGTCCCGCTCCTCGGCTGAGCGGCGCCGCGGGACACTGGTGCTCTACCAGCCGATCTGGTCGTCGCCGCCTTCGAGCGCCACGCCGAGGCCGTCGGCGATGCGGTTCACGTAGGCGTAGTAGGCGGCGATCATGCAGACGTCGAGGATGTCACGATCCGTGAGCCCCTCGCTGCGCATCGCACCGAGGTCGGCTTCCACCATCTCCCACGGCGTGCGCGTGAGTTTGACGGAGTAGTCGCAGATCGACCGTTCACGTGGTGTCAGATCGGCGGCGGCGACGTCGCGCACGAGCGTATCGGCGAGGTCGGGGCGCTTGCGCCGGGTGAGGCGAGCCAGACTGGCCGCATGGTGACCAATTCAATACGGGCACCGGTTCTCGACCGAGACGACGACGCCGATCATCTCCCGTTCCGGGCGGGTCAGGCCGCTCTTACCGAACATCAGCGTCGTGTACAACTGCGCGTGGTCGCGAAGGGTGGGCGGGTTGAGGCTGTGGATCTTCAGGATGTTGTCCACGACGCCGGTCTGTGGTGCCCGGTAGGCGTCGTACAGCTCTGCCAGCTCGCCGTCGGCCGCGTCCTCGGCGATGATCTCGATCCAGGCCGGTCGATCGTCCGTCATTCGGTCTGCAACTCCCCGGCGGTGGCGGCCGCGAAGCCACCGCGGCCGCGGTAGATGACCATCAACACCACACCGATCGCGACCCAGATGGCGGCCATCCACCAGACCTTGTCGATCCACCAGATCGGCGGCACGTCCTTGACGACGCCGTACAGGGCAAGGAGGCTGGTCAGCGCGCCGACGACGCCGGCCAGGGCGAGGCCGGCGCGTGACGCCCCGGGCTGGCCGACGAACCCGGTCAGGCTGACGGCCAGGTAGACGATCACCAGCAGGAAGCCGCCGATCGTCGCACCCCACTGGAAGGCACCGAACCACTCGCCGAGATCGCCAGGGGTCGTCACCACCAGCCCATCGCGGGCGTGCACGACCAGGACCCAGACGATCGACAGCACCGCCAGGAACGCGGAGGCGGCCGCCGGGGTCTTGTACTTCGGGTGCACGTAGGCGAGAACTCTCGGCAGCCGACCGTCGCGGGCGAGCGCGAAGATGCCGCGGCTGGTGCCCGTGGCAGTGCCGAGCGCGACGGCGGCGATGTCGATCACGACCAGCCACTGCACCAGCTCGCCGAAGGTGTTGCCGCCCAGCTCCGGGTTCGCCGCGGCGGCGTAGATCGGCGGGAAGTTCTCCGGCTTCAGCATCTCACCGAGGTCGAACCCGAACGCCGCCAGCGTCGCGTAGGCGACGACCACGTAGAACACGGTCGACACGCCGACGCTGTAGAGGATGGCCCGCGGAACGTTGCGACCGGGGTCGGCAGTCTCCTCCGCCAGGTTCGCCGCCGTCTCGAAGCCGATGAACATGATCACCGCGTACAGGATCCCGTAGAAGATGCCGGTCGCCGTCGACGAGCCCGGGTTGAACGCGTCGATGGAGTTGCCGTGCGTGCCGCCCTTCGCGATCACGTACACGCTGAATCCGAACACCACCACCATCGATACCAGCGCCAGCGCGAGCTGCGCACGGGTCGAGATCTGCACACCCAGCACCGACATCACGAAGACCACGATCCAGAACCCGATCGCGAGCCAGTACCAGCCGATGTCTCCATGACCGTTGCTCGACAACGTGAAACTGAGGAACCCACCGAACGCCAGGCCGATCCCGAGCGTCAGCGTCAGCATGCCGCCGTAGTAGATCCAGCCGGCCAGGAATCCGGCCTCTTTCCCGAACGCCTCGGTCACGTAGTCATACAGCGATCCGGCCGCATGGATCCGCTTCGCGAAGCGCGACACGATCCAGCCCACGCCGATCATGCCCACCGCGGCGAGCAGGATCGAGATCGGCGTCGCGATCCCCGCACCCTTGCCAGTAAACGACGCGCCGGCGATCGTCGGAATGAAAAATGCCGCCGCGAACGTCGGCCCGATAAAGCCCACCGCCTGCGCGATCACATCCGCGAGCCGCAGGTTGCCCTTCCCCAGGTCTGCTCCGTGCGTCGGTGCCGCCATCTCTCCCGCTCCCCTCGCCGCGACGGCGCGATCATACCCAGCACAACCATCGGGCGCGAGGTTTTCGGCGCCGAGCGTCGGTCACGCCCGCTCAGGCTGCCTCAGAACGTGGTGTCCCAGCGCAGCTCGATCAGGTAGGCCTGCACGAGACCGGCTGCGAGCCCGAGGATGACCCAGCGGCGCGTCGTCGCGTAGGGCGCCGCCGCGACGGCCGCGAGCGGAACGAGGAACTGCCAGATCCTCTCCACCTCCGCCTCGATCACGCCGGTCGCGGCCGCCAGCACCACGCAGACCACCAGCGCCCGGGCGGCCGCACCACCACGCTCGACACCGCGTAGCAAGCGCTCGGCCAGCAACGGTCCGAGCATGATCAGGAACGCCGCCGGTCCGGCGATGACCCAGAACCAGAACGGCCGGCGGCCGCCGATCCCCCGCTCGTAGGCATCGCGTGTGGCCAGGACCGCGCGCACGGGGTCGTAGCCGAACCCGATCGCGAGGACGGCCAGAACGGCAACCGAGGTGGCCGCTGCGACCACGGCGATGCGGACGCCGCCGCGCCGCCCCGCCACCAGCGCCGCGAACACCGCGACGATCGCCAGCGCGTAGCTGAGAAGGAACGCGGCCGCCACCACGAGCGAGCCCCAGATCACGCGCCGGCTGACGAGCAGCCAGACCGCGAGCGTCGTCAGCGGCACGAACGCGGCATCGTAGGAGGTGGTGCCGTAGAGCAGCGTCTGCGGCGCCAGTGCGAACAGGATCACCGCCCTTCGGGCCGCTGCCTCGCCACCCAGCGAGCGTCCCAGCAGGAGCGTCGGGACGACCGCGCTCGCGCCCAGCACGCTGAGCACGAACGCCGTTCCCTGCGGACTGCCGGTGGCCTGGTCGAGCGCGTAGAACGCCAGCGTCGCGCCGACCGGGTGCCCCGAGGGATGAATCGGGAGGCGTGGCACCAGCTCGGCGAAGTGGTCGACGAACTCCAGCACGTGCCCGGAGACGATGTGGTACGCGGCCGGGTACTCCGTCTCCACGGAGTTGGGACGGATCAGCGGCCACGTCCACTCGTCGCGTCCGAACTGGGCGGTGTTGAGCCCGAGGCGCGCGCCGAGCGCCACCGCGAAGGCACCGGCGACGAACAGCGGCGCCGGCAGCTCGAGATGGCGCAGCAGGGCGATCGCGGCGAGCAGCGCCACGACGAGGACCGGCAGCGGCCACCACGGGTGCATCGGCCCGAACCGGTACTTGTCGTGGAAGTCGACCCAGAACATCGGCGCGGTCGCCGCACCGAGGTCGACGCCGGCGCGGCGCAGCACGACGCCGCCGACCACTGCCGCCACCACTGCCCCAGCGCCGATCAGCCGCGCCCGGGCGGCGACTGCCGTGAGGACCGGGCCGAGCAGACGGCCGGTCCGGGCGGCGGTCAATTGCGTCGCGCTCCCTCGCGGATCCAGCGGACGATCGTGTCACGATCGCTCGCGGTGAGGAGGGCGGCGTTCGACGGGTCGGGTGGGTGGGTGATCAGGTACGACAGCTCCGGCCGTCCGGGAAGCACCCGTTCGAAGGCGGGATCGGTAGCGGCGGGGACGCCCACCAGCTGCGCCCAGGACTGTCCGGGCCGCAGGTCGAGATACGGATAGGCGCTGGGGTGGCAGCTGACGCACGAGCGGTCGAAGATCGGCTGCACGTCCCCGGTGTAGGAGACGGCGGCCGCGTCGCTCCTGGTGGACACGACGAGTACCGCAGCGACGAGCGTGACGGCGATCAGCGACAGGACGACGGCGCGCACCGGCTCAGGGGGCCGGGACGGTGATCATGTTCGAGACGTTGCAGTTGTGGCTGACGGCGAGGAAGATCCAGCCTCCGTCGAGTCCGGCAGCGGGCACGGTGCGCGACCACGGACCTGGCTGCTCACTGCCGTCCGGCGTCGCCCGCAGCTCGAATACGCGGCCCGAGTCCGGATTCACCGCCAGCGTGTAGTTGCGGTCGAGACGGGAGCCCTGAACGTCCATCGACAGCACCAGCTGATCCCCCTGTTTCTGCACCTTGGCCGCGGAGATGGTCGGGGTCTCGGTCGCCTCGGTCGGGAGGCCGACGTCGGCGACGGTGGTCTGGCCGGCAGTGGTCGTGAGCAGGTGCGAGACGTACACCGTCCCGGTGCCGTAGGCCTTGATCTCGACCCGCCCGACCGGCGCACCGCGGATCGTGTAGCGGCCGTCGGCGCCGGTGACGGCAGCGAGGTAATGCTCCTCGCCGCCCGGGAGATCGGGCCGGATCACCAGCATCGCCACCACCGCGCCCGGCAGCGGCCGGTGCCGGACGTCGTAGATGGTGCCGGCGATCGCTGCGTCGCCCGTGGACACCTGTGGCGCGTTCGCCTGCGCCAGCGCGGTGACGGTGCCGGGTGTCGCGACCTGCCCGGCCGACACCGTCTTGCCGTCGGCGTTC
>JBKJIG010000060.1:0-76399 GCA_046598415.1 Gaiellales bacterium | reverse complement strand
ATCCGGACGGTCTGGTTCGACGCGCCGGGTGCGAACGGCGTCGTGATAGCGCGGAAGCCGTAGGCTCTCTGCTCGGGAGAGAAGGCGCAGATTTCGCGAGAGACGGGGGCCCAGGCGGTGAATGCGAATTAGGCCCGTCAGAGAAAGGGGCGATTTCGCCACTCCCTCGCGCCCGCAAGCCCGCTTGAGCCGTCGGCGTGTCCGCGGGGGAACCCTGCGGGAACACGCCGCCGACCACGCGTGGGAACGCGGGGGACTGACCGAGACACCCGGAATCGTCTGAGCGCACGGATTCCAGGGACATCAGGGGTCACCGTTACCCCCGGCTGGACCGCTCCGATCCGAATGGTAAGGAGGGGGTCTTTCCAATCGGACTGAAGACGGGAGTCCTGCGTGTCCCCGCAATGTTCCCGCGCGACCGTGTCAGCGTCGTCGGGACAGTATCTTCAAGCCAAATCCGCGCCTCCTGGCCTCTTCCACCGTGGAGAAGGGTTGGCGCGTCCGACATCCGTTTCTACAGCCCGAGCACGAGAATCAGAGCGTCGTCGATTGCGCGCTGTTCGGCAGCGGTAACCCGTCCAATCTGATCGCCTAGATCGTTGACATCAATCGCCCGCAGTTGTTCGACGAGTACACGCGTCGGATCGTCGTTGAGCAGAATCCGGGGCCGGAACGTCGCCTCGCGCGTTTGCGTTGATGTGGGCGCGACGATCACCGTGGACAGCATGAGCAGATCGTCTATCTGGACGATGACGCCGTACCGCTTGTTTCGCTGTTCGCGACCGCGGGCACCGTGCAGACGGATTTCGAAGACGTCGCCGCGCCTCACTCCGGCCAGACCGGGCCAAGCGAGCGAAGGTCGTCCATGACGGCCCGACGCTCAGCGGTGTCAACCGGATCAGCAGCGAGCATCGCGACTTCGTCCGCTAGACCAGCCCTGCGACGGCGACGGTCGGCTGCCTCGACGAGAGCGGTGCGGACAATGGCCGACTCCGTGGCACCCTCGCGGAGCAGAACCTCAAGCGCCTCTTCTGCACGGTCATCGAGTCGGGCGCGGACAGTTCGAGAAGCCATGTTCGTACTGTACCACGATGTGTGCTACAGGCGTTTGCCGGCGGGTCATGGGTCTGCGCGTTCCTTGCCGTTGGTGCCGCGCCGCCAGGTGCGTCGGGACCGCGGGAACCTGCGGGGAACACGCCGCCGCGAACGAGAGGGAACGTGGGGGACTCTGCGAGACACTCGGAACCGGTCTGAGCGCACGGATCCGGGGGACATGTGGGGGCACCGTTACCCCCGTGTGGACAGCTCCGATCCGAATGGTAAGGAGGCGGTCAGCGGTTCGAGTCCGCTCGAGGGCAATTCTTGTTCTGGCGTTGATCCGGTCGCCGAATCGGTGTCTCGTTCAGGTCGGCGCGCCCGATCGTGGCGCACGCCGTCACGGCCTTTCGTGATGAGGATCGGGGGTTTTCTCCGCGCTCCCAGGAGTCGGGGCGCGGCCGTCACACCGATCCGGGGGTGTTTGATGAAGTCCCGCAGACCCAGCGCCGGGCTCGTCGTCGGGATCACCGCGCTCATCGTCGCGACGTCCGGCTCGGCCGTCGCTGCTTCGTTGATTACCAGTGCGCGGATCAAGGACGGCACCATTCAGCTGAAGGACATCTCCAAGAAGACGCGCACCGCGCTCAAGGGCCAGAGAGGCCCCGCGGGCGCCACCGGAGCGTGGCCCGCAGCGTTTGTCGCGCATCAGGATTCAGGCAAGACACTCGCGGCGGATCGCGCGGACGACCCGTCGGCGTAGGCGTACCCGGCGGCGGATCGCCCCGGCGAAGGTCGTGGACGCCGACTGGCGTGGATCGTTCCACGCCCGACTTGACAGGGCGTGGGCCCTGGAGGATACTCCTGCCGTGTAACGCTCCATCTCGCGGCACATGCAACGATCTCCAGTCACCATCATCGACGTCGCTGCCCGTGCCGGTGTCTCCAAGTCGACCGTCTCGAACGTCCTCGCCGGACGCGCCAGCGTCGACGCCGAGCTCGCCAGCCGCGTCCGCGCGGCGATCGACGACCTCGACTACACGCCGAGCGCCGTCGCCCGCGGGCTCGTCCAGCGACGCACGCGTACGATCGGCGTCGTCGCTCCCGACCTCGGCAACCCCTTCTACGGCGCCGTGCTGCGCGGCGCCGAGGTCGCTGCGACGCGTGCGGGCTACCGCATCCTGATCGCGAGCTCCGCGTTCGGCCAGCGCAGCGAGGTGGACGTCGCCCGCGAGCTGATGGAGCATCGTCCGGAGGCGTTCCTGCTCTGCGCGGTCGGTGATCCGGGTGCTGTCCGCGCGGTCGTCGAGGCCGGCTACCCGACGGTCGTCGTCGACACCGCGCTCGAGGAGACCGTGGGTGTCGGGGTGATCGGCGTCGACGAGGAGCTCGGGATCGTCCTCGCAATGCGCCACCTGGTCGGGCTCGGCCACCGGCGGATCGCGGCGCTTCTCGAGTCGGACGAGCCAGGCGGCGACCGGCCGGCGCGGGTCGCAGGCTACCGGGCCGCGCTCGGCGCTGCGGGCCTGCCGTTCGACGACGCGCTGTTGCTGCGTGACCGGCGCGTGCCCGGCAGCAACGAGCCTGCGCCGCGCCCGGGCGTCGCGCGCGCCCTGGTGGCGCTCGAGCCGCGACCGACGGCGATCCTCGTCTACGACGACCTGGTGGCTGTCGGCGTGATCGACTCGCTGGAGGCGCGCGGGCTTCTCGTGCCGGCCGATGTCTCGGTGGTCGGCTTCTCCGACCTGCCGATCGCGGGCGCCGCCCGGATCGGCCTGACCACAATCCGCCAGGACGCGACGGCGATGGGGGAGACGGCGGTCGCTGCGCTGGTCGACCGCCTGTCCGATCCCGACCGTGGCCGCGCGCCGGACCACCACGTCTTCGAGCCGGTGCTGGTGGTACGCTCGACGACGGGGCCGCCGCCGTGAGCGCCACCTCCGTGGAGCCTGCGGCGGAATCGCTCGCGCCGCCGGCCCGCAGCCCCTCCGCGCTGCTCCTGCGACGGCTGCGGCGCGACCGGATCGCGCTTGCCTCGCTCGCCTTCCTCGTGCTGCTCGTGTGCGGCGCGTCGTTCGGTGCGCCGCTTGTTGCCTCACTCATCGGTCACCCGCCGAACGCGCAGTTCCCGGCGGCGCTCGGCGCCAACGGCGTGCCCGTCGGCCCGCTCCAGCACGCGTACGAGGCCGACGGCTTCACCCCTGACCTGCACGGGGACTTCTTCGTGCTCGGTGCCGACCGGCTCGGCCGCGACATGCTGGTGCGCGTCCTCTACGGCGCGCGCATCTCGCTGATCGTTGCGATGGGTGCGACGACGCTCGCGGTGCTCGTCGGCATCCTGCTCGGCGTGGTCGCCGGCTACTTCGGCGGCAAACTCGACGCCGTGATCAGCCGCATGGTGGAGACGGCGATGGCGTTCCCCGCGCTGCTGCTGGCGATCGGCCTCGCCGTCGTGATCGGTCCCGGCCTCGGCAACGTCTTGTTCGTGATCGCCGTCTTCTCGTGGTTCTACCCGGCGCGGATCGTCCGCACCGTCGCGATCACGGTGCGCGAGTCCCAGTACGTCGAGGCGGCGCGCAGCCTCGGTGCTGGGTCGGCTCGGATCATCGTCCGGCACGTTCTGCCGCAGGCGATGGGTCCGGTGCTCGTGTACTCGACGAGCATCGTCGCTGCGAACATCCTGTTCGAGGCCGGGCTCTCCTACATTGGCGTCGGCGTGCCGCCGCCGACGGCGAGCTGGGGGCAGATGCTGTCGGACGGGGTGACGTCTGGCCTCTACCGGATCGAGCCGTCGCTGGCGCTCGTGCCGGGCATCGCGCTCGTGCTGACGATGCTCGCCTTCAACCTCCTCGGCGATGCGCTGCGGGACGCGACCTCCGCCCACAGAGGTGGCCTGTGACCGCCTGGCGCTTCGTCATGCGCCGCCTGCTCGCGATGGTGTTGCAGCTCATGACGATCACGCTGCTCGCCTGGGGACTGTTCTTCGTGATCGCCGACCTGACGGGGTCGTCGCCGGCCGACCGTGTCGCGGGCAAGACCGCGACGCCGGAGCGCATCGCCCAGGTCGAGCACATCCTCGGCACCGACCGCCCCTACTACGAGCAGTACCTGCGCTTCGCCTGGCACGCCCTGCACCTCGACTTCGGCTACTCGTTCGTCGAGCGCCGGCCGGTCTCGGACATCGTGCTACCGGCGGCCGGGACGACCGCGTCGCTCGTGGTCGGTGCCGCGGTGCTCTGGATGGCGATCGCGATCCCGGTCGGACTGGTCGGCGCGACACGGCCGGGCGGCCTCGCCGACCGGGCGCTGATGGTCGCTGTGCTGATTGGCATCTCGATGCCGGTTTTCTGGCTCTCGCCGATGCTCTCGTACTACCTGGCCTACGAGCCGACGCAGGGACGTCTGTTCGGTTTGGGGATCCTGCCGATCGGCACGCGCATCTTCCCGATCGACGGCTACGTCCCGATCTCGCAGGGGATCTGGCAGTGGTTCCACCACCTCATGTTGCCCTGGATCGCGCTCGCGATCGGCTTCGCCGCGATCTACGCGCGCTTCGTCCGGGCGCTGATGCTCGAGCAGCTCAGCCAGGACTACGTGCGCACCGCTCAGGCGAAGGGCGCCGGGCGTCGGCGTATCCTCTACCGGCACGCTGGCCGCAACGTCGCCCCGGTCGTGATCACGCTGCTCGGCCTCGATGTCGGCGTCGCGCTCGGCGGCTCCCTGTTCGTGGAGACGATCTTCGGGCTGCCCGGCCTCGGCTACGTCGGCCTGTCGTCGATCGAGAACCTCGACTACCCGCTCACGGTCGGGATCATCACGTTCGCGGCGATCTGCGCCGTCGTAGCGAACACGATTGTCGACCTCGTCAACCTGGCGCTCGATCCCCGGGCCCGAGCGGACGTGGCGGTGGGCGGGTAACCGTGTGCCTCGAACGTCCATGGAACGTTCCAGCAACGAAGGAGGAGAGAAGACCATGCATCTCTATCGCGGAGGCCAGGCTCGCGCCAGGAGCCTCGCAGCGGCCGTCGCCCTGGCAGCCGTCGTCGCCGCCTGCGGCGACTCCAAACCGGCGGCATCGTCGGTCTCGTCGACCCCGGACACCACCCAGAGCGCCGGCTCGACCACCGCAGCGGCCGGCGGCACGCTCAACTTCGGCCTCTCGACGGGGTCGATCGACACGCTCGACCCCAACCGCTGGTACTTCGTCACGACCTGGGGGATCGGCAACATCACCTGCACCACGCTCCTGCGCTACGCGGACGTCGCTGGCCCGGGTGGGCTGCAGCTCGTCGCCGGCCTCGCCGCGATGCCGCAAGTGAGTGCCGATGGCAAGACGTACACGCTGCAGCTGCAGCCGGGTGCGAAGTTCTCGAGTGGCGCCCCGGTCACCCCGGCCGACATCAAGTATACGTTCGAGCGCCTGACCGCCCCGGACGTCGACTCGGGCACCGGCGGCTACTTCTCCGGCATCGTCGGCGAGCCCGACTATGTGGCGGGCAACGCCGCGGATATCGCCGGCATCACGACCACGGCCGACTCGGTGGTGTTCGCGTTGTCGCAGCCCGACGGCGCCTTCCCCTACAAGCTCGCGATCGACACCGCCTGCCCCGTGCCCGCCGGCACGCCGAAGAAGCCGGTCGAGGACGCCTCGCTGCTTCAGACCGCGGCGACCGGGCCGTACATGGTGAAGTCGTACACGCCGAAGCAGGAGCTCGACCTCGTCCGCAACCCGAGCTACGCCGCCGCGCTCGGCGACCGCGGCAAAGTCGACGAGATCAAGGTCGACCTCTCGATCGACGCCTCCGCGGCCGGGAACAAGATCAAGGCGGGCGACATCGACCTCTACGGCGAGAAGCTCTCCCCCGCCGACGCGACGCTCGCACTGGGCGACGCGACACTGAAGGCTCGCGTGTTCTCCAATCCCGAGCCGGCGACGATCTACCTCTGGCTGAACAACGACGTTGCGCCGTTCGACAACCCGAAGGTGCGCCAGGCGATCAACTTTGCGATCGATCGCACGCAGATCCAGCGCGTCTGGGGCGGGCCGGCGACCGCCGTCCCAACCGACCAGATCATGCCGCCGACGACACCGGGCTACAAGGACTACGACGCCTACCCGATGACGCCCGACGTGGCGAAGGCAAAGCAGCTCCTCACAGACGCGGGCGTCACGGCGCCGATCTCGACCGTGCTCCGCACGCGCGACGACGCGCCTGGCTTCCGCGAGATCGCCCAGGTCGTGCAGGCGAACCTGGCGGCAATCGGCATCAAGGTCGAGATCAAGACCGCTCCGGACTCCGTCAATTACGGGATCATCAAGGAACGCAAGAACAAGATCCCGATGGGCATCAACCAGTGGTCGCAGGACTACCCCGATGGCCAGAGCTGGATCGACGCCCTGCTCGACCCGCGCGCGCCTGACTCCGAGCCGCACTTCGCACGGTTCCACGACACCGCCTACACGGCCGAACTCGACCGGATGGCGACGCTCAACGGCACCGAGCGGGCGGACGCGTACATGGCGCTCGACGAGAAGATCATGCGCGAGGCCGCACCGTGGGCGCCGCTCCTGAACCCGATCAAGCTCGACCTCGTGTCGGCGAAGCTCGAGGGCTACACGTTCTCGGCGGCGCTCGACTCGGCAAACCTGAACGTGATCGGCAAGACGGCCGGATGACCGAGGCCGAACAGCGGCCGGGGGCGGGCACGGTCGTGCTCGCCGTCGGTGCGCACCCCGACGACCTCGAGGAGCTCTGCGGCGGCACGCTCGCGGCGCTCGTCCTGGCCGGCGCCAAGGTGCACATGGCGACCACGACGGCGGGTGAGTCCGGCTCCTACGAGCTGCCGGCGGAGGAGATCAGCACGATCCGCATGGGCGAGGCGGCAAGCGCGGCGGCGGTCGCCGGGGCGATGTACCACCACCTCGGCATGCGCGACCAGGGGGTCGACGTCACCATCGACGAACGCCGACGCCTGTCCGACCTGATCCGTCGGCTCGGCGTCAACCTGCTGATCACGCACCCGCCGGTCGACTACCACGTCGATCACCGGCGCACGAGCGAGCTCGTCACCGACGCCCGGATGGCGGCGCCGGTGCCGAACTTCGGGGACGAGCCGCCGCTGCGCTTCACGCCGGACCTCGTCTACATGGATGCGACGATGGGGGTGCCGTTCGAGCCGCACGTCTGGATCGACGTGACTGCCACCCGCGACGTCCGCAGACGGATGCTGGCCGAGCACGTGAGCCAGGTCGAGCTGATGCAGGCCATGTACGGGCAGGACATCGCGGAGATCTCGGAGTCGCTCTCGCGGCTCCGTGGGCAGCAGCGAGGCTGCGACTACGCGGAGGCCTTCTGTGGCTGCCGCACCTGGCCCGCCCCTGACGGCGGCATCCGCCGGCTCGTCCGTATCCTCGATCGCTAGCTCGCGGCGCGCCCCGCCCCACGGCCGCGGGGCGCGCCGGCCGGCTCCTCGTGCGGGCAGCCCCACCGTCGCTCGTTGCAAAGCCAGTGGTGGCCGGCGGCACGCCCCGCGAGCACCGCGGTGAGGAACGCCTCGGAGTCTCGGTAAGCGTCGTCGAGCGTGATTGCCACCCCGCGGGTGGCCTTCGTCCAGCGGCCGCGCCAGTCGGTCGGTTGCTCGTCGGGTAGCGTGAAGCGGGCGGGCAGCGATGCTCGAAGGGTGGCGCGGTCGAGGCGACGGGCCTCTTCGCGCCGGAGGGCTTCCTCGAGCTTCGTGCCGTCGATCTTGTCGACTTGGCTCGCGATCATGGCGGTGTCGACGAGGTCGCGGGCGCCGCTTGAGAATGACGCGGTGACGGCGTGGCGCTCGAACATCGCGCACGTCTTCTCAGCCGGCTGCTGACTGATCGGGAGTGCCGGAGCGGAGGGAGGTCGTCGACAGCTCCGAGGCCGGTGAGGTCGCCGGCGTTGGAGATTGTTTCGGTTGGCGCGTCGATGCTTGGTGCTTGTAGGTCGACGCCGAAGGTGGCCCACTCGATCTCGCCGACGCGTGCTCGGACGCGGACCGTGAAGGTGTCGGCGTCGGTTTCGCCGAGTCCGGCTGCGACCAGGGTGGTGAACTCGAATGCGAAGAAGTCTCCTACGTCGATCTCGAAGGCGCGTTCGAGGGCGCGGATGGCCGTGGCATACTCGCCGGCGGCGTCGGCGTAGGAGAGGTCGATGTCGTCGGACGTGCGGTTCGGGTCGAGCCGGAGGAGCAGCGCGACGCCACCCTTCACGATCCAGCGCTGAGGCGCGGATACCTCGAGACGGACGAGGAGTCGACGGAAGGCGACCTCGACCCGTCGCAGCTGCAGTTCCGCGGGCGGGTAGCGCGTCCGGAGGCGGTCGGTGACCCGTCCAGTAGCGGCAGCGATCGACGGTGCGGTTGGTGCGACGCAGGTCTTGCGACCCGCTAACGAGCGGTGCCCTGCGCCGGCGGATAGCTCATGAGGACCAGCACGTCGCAGCGTTTCAGCGCCCTGTAGACGTGCGGCAGGTCGGCCGGGAACCACAGGGCGTCGCCACTAGCCAGACGCTCCTCGCGTCCTTCCGGGCCGACTTCAAGAATGCCGCTGTGGCAGAAGACGAGCTCTTCCGTTCCGATCACATGCGGCTTACTGCGGTACTCGATGCCATCGTCCAGAGTGGCATGGAAGACCTCGCTTCGGTGGCTCATGCCTTCGGCGAGGATCAGGCGGGCGATCATGCCCGAGTCTGACTCGATACGGGAGCCCCCCTCGCTCCGGATGAGACGCGTCGTTGGTGGGCGATCGTCCTCGATCAACGCTCCCAGCGGCACGTTGAGCGCCGATGCAATCCGCCACAGCGTCTCGAGCGACGGGTTCCCCTGCCCGGCTTCGATCTTCCCGAGGATGGTCTTCGACAGATCCGCCTCGACGGCCAGCGCACCCAGCGAGAGACCGCGGCTGTGACGGTGCGCACGGATCGCACGCGCGACGCGCAGGGTGATTTCATCGAGGTCGCCGCCGGAGGCCATGGGGCGTGCATTCTGCCGAAGGGATCGGCGCGGCGGCGAGATGCGACGGTCAGACGGCATCGAGCACTCGGGCGTACCGTTCACGCGCACGAGTGGCGGAGGCGGAGCTGCCCTTCCCGGCAAGATGCGCGACCAGCTCGTGGTGATCACGGCTCATGAGGACCTGCAGGTCCTCGGCGGCCGTTCCTGTATCGGCCGGACGGACGTACCAGGAGATCACCGAGCGCGACGACCGGGGCCCGGTCGGGCGGAGCGTGTAGGTCGTAACGAGGCCAGCCCGGAATCGCAGCGCACTGAGTGCGGGCTCGATGACGAACACGTGCTCGTCGCCGTCCGTGAGCGTGAAGACGCCATCCTGCTCGACAGGATGCGGCCAGCTCGCCGCCCAGGGCACGCCGATCAGGTCGGTCCAACGGCGATCCGACGCGAGCACGACCGTATGCAGCAGGGAGACGGGCTCGACGCCCGCAGCGAGGGCGGCGCCCCACCGGTCGCTGAGCGAGACCGACGCCCCCCCGGGGTGCGAGGCAGGCAAACACCCACCCGTTCCAGACCTCGAGCGGCAGCGATCGCACACGGCGCCACGTCCCGGCCAGTTCGGGATGGACGAGCCGGCCGGCGAGGTCGTAGGTCCAGCCATGGAAGGGGCAGGTGAACCGCTCGACAACGCCGGCCTCCTGGGGACAGAAGGGATAGGCGCGGTGCAGGCAGGTGTTGCTGAGCGCTCGCAGGCCGTCGCCGCCGTTGACGACGACGACGCCCTCGCCGGCCACATCGATCGTCCGGAACGCGCCCGCCTGCGCGAACTCGGTCACGTGACCGACGAGCAGCCACTGCCGTCGCCAGATCGCCTCACGCTCGTGACGGAGCAGCGCCGCTGCGTCGAGATCGGCGGAGCCGGCCTCGTGGCCAGTCATCCGGAGGTCCGGCTCCGCACCTTCCTCGCTCATCCAGATTCGAGGACCGACCCGGGCTGCTCGCGCAGGCGCGCGATCTCCTCGTCGCTGAACCCGACCAGCTTCTTCGCCTCGATGTTCAGCACGCGCTTGGATCCGGTTTCGTCCTGGCCGAGCCGGACGAGCGGGATCGGCGAATCGCCGCCCTCGTCGTCGTGCTGGTTCTTGAACTCCTCCAGCGCGCTGAACGCACGCTGATAGGCGGCCGACCAATCCTCGCCGTCGCGGTCGGCCAGCCACCGCGACCAGATGAGGCCGAAGCGGCCGTGGACGACCTCGTCGGCCATCTCGTAGTCCTTCAGCGTCGCCGAGAGCTCGTCCCCCAGCTCGCGAAACGCGTCGCGATGCTGGGTCTGGGTATCGGTCGAGACCTCCCCCTCGGCGATCACGTTCACCATGATCAGCTTCTCGAGGATCGAGTCCTGCCGGATGTACTCCTCGTAGCCGGGCGCCTTGGCCGGAAACTCGCCGACGCTCCCGCCGTACCGCTCCAGGACGTTCAGCAGCAGCTCCACGTGACGCGCCTCGTCCCATGCGATGCGAGCAGCGGCGCGGTGAAACTCCCACGGCAGCTCGGCGTCCGCGAACGCGTAGACGTAGTGGCCGAAGATGTCGAGCGCCTCGACCTCGGAGAAGACCAGGTCATGCACGCAGCGGCGCATCGCGGCCTCGAACTCCGTCGGGTAGGGGTCGCCAGCGTCTTCGAACTCCAGTTGCCGGACGGCCGCGGGCCACGCCGGCCGTTGCAGGGTGATCGGGGCCTGCCCGACGAACACGTCCCTCGTCATGGCGCCGTCTGGTGCGTAGAGATCCCACAGTCCGCGCCGCAATCGCCCCTCCAACTCGGCGTGCGCGGCCCAGCTGACGCCGCGATCGGCGAGGAGGGCCGACAGCTTCGCGATGTGGCCCTCCTGTTCACTGATCACGCGCTTGAGGATGCGGACGCTGGGCTCGTCGACGTACGGCGGGGCGGCGTCCAGCTGGCGACGGAGGTCAGCGACGAAAGCCGGCTTGACCACCCGGGCCAGACCGGCGATGAACGCGTAGCAGTCATCGGCGCGCTCGAGCGTGCCCAGCGCCGGCGCGGATCGCCGCAGATCCGCCGCGATGTCGGCGTCCGAAGCCCGCAACTCCCGAAGACGCACCTCCAGGTCGGCTGCAGCCTCTGCGTCTTCGAAGGTCACCAGCGCCAGGGCCAGCTTCTCGGAGAGCTCCGGCGTCCGCGCGATCCAGCCCCCGGTGACCCTGGTCAGCTCGACGACCACGGAATGCAGGATCGCGAGTCGGCGGGCGTTGACCTCGACATCGTGATAGTGCGTCGGGGTGACGCGGCTGTAGTCTCGAACCATCTGCGACATGCGGCGCTCCTCCAGATTGAACAACTGGAAACTATAGTTGACGTTCGTCAACTCACCAAGTCAGCGCTGAGCTCATCCTGCCGAAGGCGTGCAACCGCCAAGTTCGCGATCGACAAGCTCCATCCGCATCCCTGAGCCGCGACCCCGCTGAGCGCGCCGCCACCCGCCGTGTCGAATTCCGTCACCGCCGTGGCGCCGGCGGCGCGGTCACGGCATCGCCGCTCAATCGCACCGTCCGTCTGTCCCACCACCGCGCGGCACGCCGCCACGACTTCGTGGCGAGCGGAGTCGCACCCAGCGCGGCCACACCGGCGACGGCGTCGAGGACGAAATGGTTGCCGGTTGCCACGATCGAGTAGAACACCAGCGCGGGATAGGCGGCCCACGTCGCCCGAACCCACCAGCGGCGCGCCAGCGCCACGCCGGCGACGCCCAGCACCACGGCGTACGACGCATGCAGGCTCGGCATCGCCGAGTAGGCGTTGTTCAGCGCATCGACGACGCTCGAGTGCATGTTCACCGCCTCGGCGTCCAGTGTGTCGACGAGGCCGGTACCCGACACCATCCGCGGCGGCGCGGCCGGGAACGCGATCGCGACGAGCAGCGCGACGACGTTGGCGGCCACGAGGGCATCGCGGACCAGCCGATACCGGGTCGTGTGGCGCGTGTAGACCCACAACAGGAACACCGTCGAGACCCAGAACTGACAGGCGAAGTACGTCTCGTTGGCCACATCCTGGAGAACACCGGGGCCAGCGAGAACCGCGTGTTGCAGGGGGGCCTCCCAGTCGACGCCGATCGCGTGTTCGAGATGGAGGATGCCGCGCGAGTTGGCGACCGCCATCTCGGCCTCTCGCCGGCCGTAGATGCCGGTCAGCGCGTAGAGGGCTCCAAGTACCAGGAACACGGCGACCTGGAGCGCGAGATCCCGCCAGCCAAGAGGCGCGAGCGAGCGCAGCAGCCGCCGGGCGGCGCACGTCACGACTCGGCCACCACGGCGTCACCCTGGGCCTTGGCGCTCTCCGAGCGTCCTGCCGTCGCCGAGTCGCGGTCGGGGCCGGCAGGCGCCGATAGGAGTCCGCCCAGCGCCGCCGAGCGCTCCAGCGCCACCGCGCCGACGACGACCAGACCCAGCGAGACGACAAGCAACGCCGCGGCACCGCCCGGCCGCCAGGTCTCACCGAGCACCAGCGGGGCGAGCGCAACGGGCACGAGTGTCTCGACCGCGAACGCGATCGGAGCGACCTGCGCAATGGGCCGTCGCTGCAGCGCACTCATCTCGCTGAGGATCCCCACGGCGGCCGCCGCCAAAACCATCGCCAGCCAGACCGCGACCCTGACGAGATCCCGTGCCGCAAGCGCATCCGAGCACAGCTTCGTGACGAGCGAGCCGAACGCGAACGCGAACCCCGCACTCCAGGCGCCCGCGAGCCCCGACCGGCGCACGCGCGACACGGCGTACGGCACGAGCGCCAGCACGGCTAGCGCCGCCAGCACCGGTGCGAGCAACGAGGCGCCCGCATGGTTGGAGCTGCGGTCCGGCGCCGCCGACACAGCTCCTGCCAGTCCGAGCAGGATCGCGAGGACCGCGAGCACCTCAGTCCGGCGGACGCGCTCCCCCATCCACCGTGCGCCCCCCACGAGCAGTCCGACGAGGCCCACGCCGAGCGCAGGCTGCACCAGCGTCAGCGGTGCGAGCAGCAATGCGGCCACCTGCAGGGGCCAGCCCAGGGCGCCGACGAGGTTCGCGGCGATCCATCGCCGCCGGCGAAGGAGCCGGCCCAGGAGCGACGGCCGGTACCCGAGCTCGATCGGAACCGTCCGCGCGTCGAGTGCCTGAACCGCCAGTTGCACGCTGAACAGCACCGACGCCAGGACGGCGCACCCAACTCCGAGCAGCATCGCAGCCACGACCGCACCGACTATAGCCCGAACACCTGCGGGCCCGGATCTCGCCGTGCACCTTCGCGCGGCCGGGCCGACGCGCCGGCATCCCTGGTCTCGAGCCGAACCGAGCGCCGAAGTATTCCTCGTGGTTGCGGTCGCGTGTTCGCCAATTGTCAGTGGCCCCGAGTAAAGTCGTCGTCAGCTCGGTACAGCGCGGACAAGCCAGGCAAGAAACGCGGCTGAGAGGAAGGCGGGACGGCTTGCCTGCGGGCCAGCGACACAACCCGTTCGGTCGGCCCCGGCCGGAGGAACCAGGCGCCGCGTCGTGGCGATCAGATGCGCGCGAACTCCGGACACTGGACACTACTAGGCTTGCAGGTGCACGGTGATTGCGATTGTCGGACAGAGCGCGCTCGACCAGACAACGTGGCCCGACGGGCGGCGAGAGAATCGGCTGGGCGGGGCGCCGGTGTTCGCAGCCGAGGCGCTGGCCGGCGGCGCGGCGGTGGTGCTGACACAGGGCGGCGACCAGGCGCTGCGCCAACCCCTCGGAGCGACGGGCCTCGACGTGATCGTCGGCACATCCACGCGGACGACGGTCTACGACGTCCGGTTGCACGGGGACGGAACCTGGCACGAGTCGATCTCGGCGCTGGGCGATCCCTTCACACCGCGCGACGTCGAGACCTGGATGGCGCCCGCTCTCGCCGCCTGCTCCGCGGTGGTCTGCGGCTCGCTCTGGCACGGTGACTTCCCGCCCGCCACCCTCGCCGCCCTCCGGCAGGGTCGAACGCTCTACCTGGACGGGCAGGGAACAGGGCGGCCGCGCCGGGTCGGCCGGGTCGTGGTGGAAGGACCGCTGGATCGTGAGAGCATCGCGGGGGTGCGTGTGCTGAAACTGAGCGAGCACGAAGCGCGCGCATTGCTCGGCAACGTTGACGCGGCCGGCGCCGCCGCTACCGGCGTCCCGATCGTCGTCGTCACGCTCGGCGAGCGCGGCGCGGTGGTGTTCATGGACGGGGTCGTGACCGAGGTGTCGGTGGCGCCGGTCGACCTCGCGGACACGGTCGGTGCCGGCGACGCGTTCCTGGCGCTGATGGCAGCCGCGGAGATGGACGGGGCAGCACCCGTCGACGCTGTGGCGCGGGCGTGTGACGGCGTCGCGGCGCTGCTCAGGTCACGGCTGGCGGTGGAGGCCGCCGTCGCGTCCGCCCACCCCGGCGCCGCGTAACGCACGCCGGTCGCCCGTCACCCGTCGGACACCCGGACCCGGATCGGCGTCGGGCGGCCGCCGGTGGCGGGATTGAGGACCTGCGGGCAGTTCGAGACGGCGACCAGGACGTCCATCTCCGCCCGCAGCACCACGCGATCGCCCGGCTCGGACGTTGCCGGTGCGAACGTACGAGGCAGGAGCCGATTCTCGTCGAGCACCGGCACCTGGCAGAAGAAGTTGACGTTCGGCACGAGATCGCGCCGGCCGAGGCCGAGCGGCTCCAGAGCGGCGAGCAGGTTCTCTCGACAGCCGGGCCGCCCTGCGACGCCGTAGAGCATCGCGTTCGACTGCTCCGAGCAGCAGCCGCCGATCGTGTCGTGCAGGCCCCAGCTGTCATCGACGATCGTCAGCAGCGGCCGAGCGACATCGGAGAGGAGCTGATGACCGGTCGTCAGGTACAGCGCCGCCGCTTTCTTGATGGTGTTCGGAGCGTTGTAGCGCTCGAGCGGGTCGGCGGCCGAGTAGGCGAGGAAGTCGACGCCCTGCCGTCCCTCGAGGTCGATGATCTCGAGCAGTTGGCCGGCGGCGACCGTGCCGCCCCACGGCGCTCCGGCCGCAACGACCACGTCGACGGGATCTGGCATCGGGGGAGCCTAGCGCTGCATGCACCCTCCGGTCGAGCCGTGTCACGGGATCGCCAACTCGTGGCGGAGCACCATCCCGGCATCGCCCCGCCCCGCGCAGAGCCGTGCTGCAGACCCAAGTCGGAGTTCTGGCATCCCCAGGCACACGGCTGCCGGGGCGGCGGTCAGAGTCGTCGGCTCGCTGCCGATCGGGTATGCCTCTTGACCGCGGGTCAACGCGCGCAATAGGCTATCCGGCGTGGAGGAGACAGCGACGGGAGTGCGCTACGCCGGCGTCGGCAAACGCTTCGGCGAGGTAGTCGCGCTCGAGTCGCTCGACCTCTACGCCCCGGACGGCTCCTTCGTCGTCCTCCTCGGTCCCTCCGGCTGTGGCAAGACGACGGCGCTTCGCATCCTCGCCGGGCTCGAAACCCCGAGCGCCGGGCGCGTCGAGATCGCCGGCCGCGACGTCACCGGCTTGCCACCGCGCGCCCGCGACGTCGCGATGGTGTTCCAGAGCTACGCCCTCTACCCGCACATGTCCGTTGGCGACAACATCGGTTACCCGCTGCGGATCCGCAGCCTGAAAGGTGCCGAGCGCGCCGAGCGCGTGCGGCGCGTGGCGGCCTCGCTCGAGATCGACCACCTCCTCGACCGGCGCCCGCGGCAGCTCTCCGGCGGCCAGCGGCAGCGCGTCGCGCTGGCCCGCGCGATCGTCCGGGAGCCATCCGCGTTCCTGATGGACGAGCCGCTCTCAAACCTCGACGCGAAGCTGCGTATGTCGACGCGCGGCGAGATCAAGCGCCTGCAGAAGCAGCTCGGTGTGACCACGCTGTACGTGACCCACGACCAGACCGAGGCGACGACCATGGCCGACCTCGTCGCCGTGATGTCGGACGGCGTGCTGCAGCAGTTCGCCTCCCCCTTCGAGGTGTACGAGCGACCGGCGAACCGCTTCGTCGCCACGTTCGTCGGCAGCCCACCGATGAGCGTGCTCGAAGGGGCGGTCGATGACGGCGCGTTCGCGGTCGCCGGCACCCGGCTCGCGCTCGGCGCCGAGCGGGCGGCCGCCTGCGCCACCGCCGGTGCGGTCGCGATCGGGCTGCGCCCGGAGGACCTCGCCATCACGGAGGCGGGAACGGCCGGCGCCGTTCCGGCCTCGGTCTTCGTCGTCGAGCCGATGGGGGCCGAGACGCTCGTCGACGTGATGGTGGCCGAGACCCGCGTGACCGTCCGCGCAGCACGCGGGGTGACCTACCCCCTGGGGGCGTCCGTCGGCCTCCAGATCGACCCAGCGCGGGCCTGTTTCTTCTCGGGGGACGGCACCACCGTGGTGCAGCGGCAGGTAAACGACTGACCGGAATAAGCCGCAAGGCTTGGAGGTGGAGGGGATCATGGACGAACGAGACCTGGAGCGCGTGCGGCTTTCCCGCCGCCGCTTCATCGGCACCGGCCTCGCCGCGGGTGGCGCGATCGCCGGGGCCAATCTGCTCGCCGCCTGCGGCGGCTCGGGCGGCGGCGCGTCGTCCGCCGGCGCCACCTCGGCGGCCGGCGCGACCTCGGCGGCCGGCACCGGCGGGGCGGGCGAGTTCACCGGCACCGGCGAGGTCGTCATCGGTGGCTTCGAGGACGGCGCGCTCGAGCCATTCAAGAACACCATCCTGCCGCTCTTCGAGAAGGAGACCGGCATCAAGCCGACCTTCCTGCTCGAGCCGTACGATTCGTTCTTCTCGAAAGCCTTCCAGGACGGCATCTCGAAGGCGGGCCAGTTCGACATCTACATCATGGACGACCCGTGGATTCCGCAGTACGCGGCCGGCGGTGTCCTCGAGCCGCTCGAGCAACACGGCCTGACGGCGGAGGCGACCTACCCGGCGCCGTTCATCGACCTCGGCTTCTGGCCGCCGAAGGCCGGGCCGCGCGTCAAGGGCTTCGAGGACCAGGAGCCGACGCTCGTCGCGCTGCCGACGATCGGCGATCTGCAGACGCTCACCTACCGCAACGACGTGTTCGCCAACGGCGCGCCGAAGACGTTCGACGAGTTCGTGCAGATCGCGGGCGACGCCCAGAAGGCCGGCACCGTCAAGTACGGCTACGTCTTCCGCGGCGTGAAGGGCAACCCGATCGTCGGCTCGTGGTGGTCGATCATGCAGTCGTTCGGCGCGAACATGTTCGACGATCAGTGGGAGCCGATCTTCAACTCCGCCGAGGGCAAGGCATCGGCCGCCTTCTTCCTCGGCCCGGTGAAGGCGATCTCGCCGCCGAACGTCGCCGAGTACAACTCGGACCAGGAGGGCGCCGCCATCCTGGGCGGCGACGCCGCCGCGGCGATCCAGTACTCGGGCGCCGCGATCAAGTCGGACGACCCGGCGGAGTCGAAGGTCGTCGGCAAGCTCGACTTCGGGGTCACGCCGGGCCAGACGAGCGCGATCTCCCAGCTCGGCATCTTCATCCACGGGGTGTCGGCGAGTGCGCCGAACAAGGACAACGCGATCACATTCTGCAAGTGGTTCGCGCAGGACCGGATCCAGATCGAGCTCGCCCGCTCCGGCGACCTGCCGGTCAAGCGCGCAGGCTTCGAGGATCCGCAAGCCGTCGCCGACCACCGGCTGCTGCCGGTCGCCCTCGCCCAGCTCGACTCGGGCTGCACGCCGCGGCCGCGGACGCCCGACTGGTCGGAGGCCGAGCTGATCATCGGCACCGCCCTCAACGTGGCGCTCGTGAAGGGAACCGACGGCTCCGCCGAGCTCGACCAGGCGGCCAAGGACGTCCGCGCCAAGTTCGACTCCCTCGGCTACTACGGCTAGGCCGGCAGGGTGGAATCGGCAGCGCCGGCGCGTCGGAAGCGCGTCCGCGGAGCGGGGCTCGAACGGGCTCTTCCCTATCTTTTCCTCGCGCCGGCGCTGCTGCTCATCCTCGCCGTGATCGCCTACCCGCTCGTGCGGGGCGGGCAGATCTCTACCGAGTTCTACCGCTTCGGCCGGCCGCTGCACGGGGTCGGGCTCGACAACTACCGGGACGCGCTCAAGGACAAGGTGTTCCGGCAGGCCGTCTGGACGACCGTGAAGTACGTGTTCTTCGCGGTCCTCTTCGAGACCGTGATCGGCTTCGCGCTGGCCCTCCTGTGCCTGCGCGAGCTCCGCTTCATCCGCGCCGTGCGCCTGATCCTGATCGTGCCCATGATCGTGACACCGGTGATCGTCGGGCTCGTGTTCCGCCTCATCTACGCCTCGGACGTCGGCCTGATGACGATCATCTCGCACCAGTTTGGCGGCGGCGAGGTCGGCCTCCTGTCGCACGAGACCTCAGCTTTCTGGGCCATCGTCGCACTCGACGTCTGGGAGTGGACGCCACTGATGTTCCTGATCCTCCTCGCCGGCCTGCAATCGCTGCCTCAGGAGCCGTTCGAAGCCGCGCGCGTCGACGGCGCTGGGCCATGGCGGACGTTCCTCGACCACACGCTGCCGCTGATGCGGCAGGTCCTCGCCGTCGCGATCGTGCTGCGCACGCTCGACGCATTCACCACCTTCGACCAGATCTACGTGCTCACCCAGGGGGGGCCGGGGACGTCGACCCAACTCGTCGCCTACTACGGATACGACGCGTTCTTCCGCTTCCAGCGCTACGGCTTTGCGGCGGCGATGCTGGTCATGGTCGCCCTCGTCGTCCTCGCCTGCTCAGCGCTCGCTGTGCGGACGCTGCGACGGATGGAGACGAGGTGAAGCGCGTCGCCCACGTCGGCGCTCTCGTGGTCGCCTGCGCGATCGCGCTCCTGCCGATCCTCTGGATGATCTCGACGTCGCTCAAGACGAACCGCGAGGCGACCCAGGACGGCACACTGCTGCCGGCGCACCCGACGCTCGCCTCCTACACGAGCCTCTTCACGCGCCGCGAGTTCGCGAGCTACTTCGGCAACGCCCTCGTCGTCACCACGGGCGCCGTCCTCGTCGCGCTCGTGGTCGGCAGCCTCGCGGCGTACGCGCTCGCCCGCTTCCGGCTGCGGTTCGGGCTCGAGCGCCGGCTCGCGTTCGTCCTACTGATCGCACGGATGCTGCCAACGGTGATCCTGATCGTGCCGATCTACGTGCTCACGCAGAAGCTCGGTCTGCTCGACACGCGCCTCTCGCTGATCATCATCTACGCCGCGTTCGACGTGTCGCTTGTGGTGTGGATGATGGACTCGTTCTTCCGCGAGATTCCCGTCGACCTCGAGGAGGCCGCCATGGTTGACGGCGACTCGCGGTTGACGGCGTTCCGTCGGATCGTGCTGCCGCTCGCGGCGCCCGGCCTCGTGGCGACGGCGATCTTCGCCGTCATCGTCACCTACAACGAGTTCCTGTTCGCGCTCCTGCTCACGTCGACGCCCGACGCGCAGACGATGCCCGTCGGGGTCGCGACGCTGATGGGTCGCATCAACATCGACTGGGGTGCGATGGCCGCCGCCGGCGTCCTCGGCGCCCTGCCGATCGTGATCTTCGCGATGCTGGTGCAGCGCCACCTCGTGCGCGGCCTCACGCTCGGCGCGGTGAAGTAGTCAGTCGTCGTCGATCGCCGGCGTCGCAGCGGCGCAGCCGAGCATCGAGTCGGCCCGCGCCAGCATCCGCTGGGCGTAGTCGGAGTGGCGGCGGCGGACGGCCGGCTCCTCGAGCGCCGCGCACGGCGTTCCGAAACGTGGCGGCGCGAACGGCAGATGGGTGTCGCCGCGGGCGAGGATGTGCGAGCCGTTCGTGCCACCGGTGGCGTCGTCGATAACGTCGGCCGCCATGCTCGGCTCGTCGGTCTCGACGATCCGACCCCACTGCGTGAACGAGCGCGCGCTCATGTAGTGCCCGACGAAGGCGCGCCGGGGCCGGCTCGAGCTGAAGTTCGCCTTCGATCGGTGCAGGACGTGGCCGTCGAAGAAGACGACGTCGCCGGGCGCCGCCGCGACGAGCACGTGGTCGTAGCGGTCGGCAACCGGCGTCAGCGCGTTTCGCTCGTCGGCCGGATCGCTGACGCCTCGAACGCAACCCAGACCGGCGAGCATGGTCTGGTCGGAGAAGCCGTACGCGTCGACGGGGGGCGGGTGCACGGGCTCCACCTGCGAGCCCTTCGCAAACCACATCGCGCCGTTGATCTCGTCGGCTGGGTCGATCGCGATCCAGGCGCCGCAGAGCGTGTCGGGATGGGTGGGAATGTAGAAGGAGTCCTGGTGCCAGCCCTGGCCGGGCTTGCCCGGTGGCTTGAGGAAGAGCATCGACTGCAGGGCGCTGACGTCCGGGCCGACGAGCGCCTCGAGCACGTCGAGCACGCGCGGGTGCAGCAGCCAGCGCTCGTGCAGAGGCAGCTGACGGTGCAGCATGTGGACGCGTAGGAACCACTGCGCTCGCTCGCTGTCGGAGAGCGCTGCCGGCGGCGCTTCGAGCAGCTGGACAGTCGTGCCGGTGTCGTCCGAGACGTCGCGGCGGGCGCCGGCGGTGACCTGTTCCGGAAGCCGTCCGGCGGTCAGCTCGTCGGTGTGGGTGCGCAGCTCTGCGATCTCGTCCGCCGGCACCAGGCCGCGGACCGCGAGGAAACCGTCTCGTGCAAACGACCGGTACTGCTGAACGGACACCTCGTAGCGATCGGCGCGATCGGTCATGGGCATATCATCGCTGCTCCGCGACGACCCCGGCAATGTCGGCCCGTCCAGAGCCTGGTCGCACGCACCGAGCTAGAAGCCTCGCTCGCGGAGGTAGGCGCGGTTCGCGCGCGCGTCATCGACGGCGGCGCCGAACGGCTCCGCCGGCCCGAGCACCCGATCCTGCTCGACCACGTACCAGCCGTCGTACCCGCGGCGGGCGAGCTCCTCAAGGCAGCCGTCGACGTTCGCGTCGCCCTTGCCGAGTGGACAGAACACCCCCTGCTCCCACGCCGCCATCAGGTCGCCGCCGCCGTCCCGCACCGCCCGCAGGCGGCCGAGATCGACGTCCTTCAGGTGGACGTGGTTGACCAGCTCGCCGAACTCCCGCAGGAACCCGAGCGGGTCGCCGCCACCGAAGGCGCTGTGGCCGGTGTCGAAGCAGAGCCCGAGCAGCCCGGTGTCGAGGCGTTCCCCGAGCGCGGCGATCTCGCGTGGCGTCTCGACGTAGGTGCCGGCGTGGTAGTGGAACGAGACCGGGAACGATCGGCTCCGGCAGATCTCGGCGGCGCGGTGCAGGTTCGCGACGAGGGTCTCGAACCGGGCCGCCCCGAGCCAGGCCTCGGGGTGCTCCTCGATCGCGCCCGCGAAGGCGATGCGCTCCGGCTCGAGGAAGGCGTCGGCGATCAGCACGATTGGTCGCGGTCCGTCGCCGGCGACCACCTCGAGCGTGTCCAGCGTCCGCTGCATCATCGCGAGGTCCTCGGCGATCGCCTCCGTCCGCGACAGGCGCAGGGGTAGGAACGAGCCGACGAGCGCGAGCCCCTCGCCACCGAGGAGGGCGGCGACCTCGGCGCCCTCCCCGAAGTAGGACGGCGGGCCAAGCTCGGTGCCGACGTAGCCCGTCTCGGCCATCGTCCGAGCGAGCTCGGCGCCGGTCGGCAGACCGGGGCGGCCGACCGTGATCTCGAAGACTCCGAATGAGCACGGGGCGGTTGCGATTTGGATCACGTGCCCTCCTTGGTTGTCGCTGGTCGGTGTGCTCGGGCGATGGCGGCGAGCCGTTCCAGGCGCGGTCGGACGAACGTGGCGATGCGGCGCTCTCGTTCGGCCGGGTCGGCGACGAGCGCGTCGGACCAGAGGGTGCGCCCGACGATGAAGCCGCGCGCCCCGGCGGCGCAGGCCTCGCCCACCTGACGCTCGAGCGTCTCCGGCTCGGCGCCGCCGCCGAGCAGCACCCACGGCTGGGCGCCGGCGGCGGTGTGGAGCCGGTCGCAGGCCGAGCGGCTTCCGGGGTACTGGAGCTTGAGGAGGCCAGGGTCGAGGCGCGCCAACCGCTCGGCACCTGCGACCACGAGCTCGCCGAATTGTGCGGTGCCGAGCGCCTCGCTCGAGCGGCGGTAGACGATCGGCTCCAGCACCAGCGGGAGCCCCGCCTCCCGACAGGCCTCGGCGCAGCCGGCGGCGACGTCCTCCTGCCGGGCCGCCTGGTCGGCGACGTCGGTGCGGAACGGCAGGAGCAGCTTGCACGCCGCCGCACCGAGCTCGGCGGCCCGACCGGGCGAGAACCCGGGGCTCAGCGTCGTCACCGCCACCCGGGCGACGTCGCCGTAGCCCTGGTCCTCGAGCGGCAGTGCCACCGGCAGACCGCGCTCGAGCAAGCCGAGCGCCTGCGCGGCGGGCAGGCCCGACTCCACGTCGAGGAGGAGCACGGTCGCGACGGACGCGAGCACCTCGGCGATTCGCGCCTTGATCGCGCCGATCGCAGCGTCGTCGAGCGTCAGGTCGCGGCGCGCGAGTTCGTCGCGGAGGCTGTCGCGGTGGTCGGCGGCGGCGCCGACGACCACCCCGTCGGGCGCCTCCAGCCCGGCGATGCCGGCGTTCATCGCTCGCCCCCGGCCGTCGCCATCGGCACGCGCGGGTCGAGCTCGACACCCTCCCAGCTGGCGCGGATCCAGTGGTGTTCCGGGTCGTCGCTGATGGCCATCGAGCGCTTTTCGCCCGGCCCCGCCAGCACGTTCAGGTACCACAGCGCGTGCTCCGGGCTCGCCATGCACGGCCCGTGGAACCCGCGCGGCACCAGGAACACGTCGTCGCTGTGAACGGCCACCGTCACGTCCCACCCCTCCCTGAGGTCGTACGTCCGGTGCGCGGCGAAGCCGCCGCCCGCGACGCGGAAGTAGTAGATCTCCTCGAGCTCTGCTTCGAACCCACCGGAGGCGTCGTCGTGCTTGTGCGGCGGGTGGCTCGACCAGTTGCCGGGCGGCGTCAGCACCTCGCAGCAGAGCAACCGGTCGGCAACGTCGACGTCGGGCGTGAGGAAGTTCGTCACCTGGCGGGTGGCGCGGCCGGCGCCGCGCACCTCGACTGCGACGTCGGCCGCCCGCAGCAGCGCGGGCGCGCGCCGGACACGGGCCGGGGCGCTGGCGAGCGCGACCTCGCCGCCGGCACCGGCATGGAGCGAGAGTGCGGCGTCGCGCGGGACGTAGAGGTAGTCGGGGACGCGGGCGAAGACGTCGGCGCGGCCTGTGAGGTGGTAGTCCTGGCCGTCGACCGTCGCGTCGAGCGCTGCGACGGCCAGTGGGATCACCGCCACCTCGTCGCCGCCGGTGTCGAGGCGAAGCTCCACGCCTGGCGCGAGGCGGACGACGCGGAGCCCGCAGTAGCGCCAGCCGGCGCGGGCGGGCGTAACCAGCACCGGCGAGCCCTCACCGGTTGCGCTCCCGGCCGGGAGGTGGAGCTCGGCTGCCGTACGGTTCACGTCGGTCCCCCGGGGATGGTGGTGAGAAGCGCGACGACCTCGTCCTCGACGGGCATCGCGTCGGCGCAGAGCAGGCGGCCGGCGACGATGGCGCCGGCGGCGTTCGCGAACCGCGCCGCCTCTGTCGGACGATCACCGGCGAGCAGGCGATGGCAGAGCGCACCGCCGAAGGCGTCGCCGGCACCGAGACCGCAGACCACCGCGACCCGGTGCGCGGGGATGCGAGCGACGCCGTCGGCCGACGCGACCAGGACGCCGTCGCCGCCGAGCTTCACGATCGCCAGCTCGAGGCCGAGCTCGAGCAGCCGTCGGGCGGCCTCCTCCGGCTCGTCGGTACCGACCGCAACCGCGACCTCCTCGCGGTTGCCGATCGCGACCGTGACGCCGGCGAGCGCCGCGCCGTAACACGCCCGCGCCTCGTCCGGCGCGCGCCAGAACGTCGGTCGCCAGTCGAGGTCGAGCACCGTGATCCCGCGCCGTGCGCGCGCCGCGAGCGCGGTCGCGAGCGCCGCGCGATGCGGCTCGTCCGAGAGCCCGCTGCCGGTGACCCAGAGAATCCGCGCGGCGCGCATCGTGTCCAGATCGAGGTCGGCGGGCGCGATCTCCATGTCCGGCGCCTTTGGCTCTCGGTAGAAGATCAGGCGAGGGGACTCGGGCGGGTCGAGCTCACAGAAGACGACCGGCGTCAGGAGCCGCGGGTCGCTGCCGACGAGTCGGGTGTCGACGCCGAACGCGGTCAGCGCTGAGCGGACGTAGGCGCCGAAGGCGTCGTCGCCGACCTTCGTGACGAGGGCGACGCGGCGTCCGTAGCGGGCGCAGGCGACGGCGACGTTGGTGGCGGTACCGCCGATCGACTTCGCGAACGTGCGGACGGTCGCGATCGGCCCGGGCTGTTCCGGGTAGATGTCGACCGACACGCGGCCCATCGCAACGAGGTCGTGCACTCAGACACCCCGCCGCTGCCGGGCGAGCCCCTCGTCGATCCGGGCCCGTGCCGCGCGCACCGCCGGACGCTCCGACGCCGCGGGAACGCCGACCTCCCAGAAGGCGCCGCCCGGGGTCCAGTCCTGCGCGGCGACGTCGACGACGATCACGGTCGTCCGGTCACACGCACGGGCCCGCGTCAGCGCCGCGGCAAGTCCGGCGGTGCCCGAGACCTGCTCGGCGGCGCAGCCGAGGGAACGGGCGTGCGCGGCGAAGTCGACCCGCGTACCCTCGATCATGTTGCGGAAGGAGGGGTTGCCCATTGCGAGCTGGAGCCGCTCGATAACGGCGTAGCCGCCGTTGTCGCACACGACCGCGATCACCTTCTCGCCGTGCAGGACGGTCGAGTACAGGTCGACGTTCAGCATCAGGTACGAGCCGTCGCCGCAGAGGGCGAACACCTCGCCCGCGGGCCGAGCGAGGCGGGCTCCCCACGCGCCGGAGAGCTCGTAGCCCATGCACGAGAAGCCATATTCGCAATCGACCGTGCCGGGTCCCCGGGCCAGCCAGTTCACGTTCAGCTCTCCGGGCAGCCCGCCGGCCGCCGCTACCACGTAGTCGTCCGCCGTCGCCTGGCCGTGGACGACGCCGATCACCTCGGCGTAGGAGAGCACCGGCCCGTCGCCGGGACGGGTGCGCGCGGCCACGGACGCCCGGTAGGCCGCGCCCGCGGCCGCGGCCGTCGCCGCCACGGCAGGGTCGGCAGACCAGCCGGCGAGCGCCACGCCGAGGTCGGCGAGCGCCTCGCCGGCATCGCCCTGGACGGGCTGGGAGCGGTGCTTGACGGCGTCGAACCGGGCCGCGTTGAGGCCGATCAGGCGCGCCTCGGTGCCGAACACCGTCCACGAGCCGGTTGTGAAGTCCTGCAGCCGCGTGCCGACGCAGAGCACGACGTCGGCGTCGCCGGCGAGCGCGTTCGCGGCGTCGGCGCCGGTGACGCCCACCGGCCCGGCGAAGAGCGGGTGCGCAACAGGTAGCGAGCCCTTGCCGGCTACCGTCTCGACGACGGGCACGCCGTGCCGCTCGGCGAACGACGCGACCGCGGCCTCGGCGCCGGCGTAGCGGACGCCGCCGCCGGCGACCAGCAGCGGCGCGTGCGCCGCCCGCAGGAGCGTCGCAGCGGCGGCGACCTGGGACCGCGCCGGGCGCGGCCTGGCGATCTCGTGCTCGACCGGCTCGAAGAACACGGCCGGCCAGTCGAAGGACTCGGTCTGGACGTCCTGGGGCAGGCCGAGGAACGCCGGGCCGCAGTCAGCCGGGTCGAGCAGGACCGAGAGCGCGTGCGGCAGCGAGGAGAGGAGCTGCGAGGGACGCACGATCCGGTCCCAGTAGCGGGTGACGGCGCGGAAGCTGTCGTTGACGGTCGTGCTGGGTTCGCCGAAGTGTTCGACCTGCTGCAGCACCGGGTCGGGCAGGCGGCTCGCGAAGGTGTCGCCGGCGAGGAGCAGGAGCGGCAGGCGGTTCGCGAGCGCGACGCCGGCGGCGGTCACCATGTTTGTCGCGCCCGGACCGATCGATGACGTCACTGCCATGAAGCGGCGCCGTCGCTGTGCCCGTGCGTAGGCGACGGCCGCGAGCGCCATCCCCTGCTCGTTCTGGCCGCGGTAGGTCGGCAGGATGTCCGCGACGTCGTACAGCGCGGCGCCGAGCCCCGTCACGTTGCCGTGACCGAAGATCGCGAACACGCCGCCGAGGAGCGGCACGGAGCGCCCGTCGACGACGGTCCGCTGCACCACGAGGTGGCGGATCAGCGCCTCGGCCGTCGTCATCCGCACGGTGTTCACCGACGTGGTACCTCCTCCCAGCGCCCGCTGCGGCGAGCCTCGGCCATCGCGCGGGCAGCGAGCAGCGCGCGCGTGGAATCAGCCGCGCCGGCTGCCTCGACCGGCTCGCCCGCGACCGCCGCGGCGAGCGCGTCGAGCTGGCTTGCAAGGGCCGTCGCGATGGCGTCGCCCGGTGGGCCGGCGATGTCGCGGAGCCCGTCGCGCGTGCCGACCGCAAGGCCGCCGGCGCCGTCGAAGCGGATCAGCAACGCACCCTCGCTCCCGGCGATCTCGCTGCGGACGATGTCGGCGAACCCGCAGGAGCGGTGCAGGTCGATCGTGACGGCGTGCCCGGCCGTGGTCGCCGCCAGCGCGGCGAGCGCCTCGACGTCGCCGACTGCGGCGATCGCGGCGCGCGTCGGCGCGCCTTGCGCGGCGACGCGCGCGATGGGCGCGCCGAGCAGCCAGCCGGCGAGGTCGACCTCGTGGATGCCGCAGTCGATCTCGAGCCCGCCGGAAACCGCCGGGTCGAGAAACGCGGGCGGCGGCGCCTCCGCGTCCCACTGCGCGAGCCGGGCGAGCCGGGGCTCGCCGATCACGCCGGCGCGCAGCAGGCGCAGCGCCTCGCGGTACGGCCAGCCGTGGCGGCGCGTGAAGCCGACCTGAAGTACGAGGCCGCGTTCCGCCGCGAGCGCGGCGAGCCGGTCGTCGTCGGCTGGCAGGAGGGTGAGCGGCTTCTCGCAAAGCACGTGGCGGCCTGCGCGGAGCGCGGCGTCGACGATCTCGGCGTGGCGGTGCGTCGAGGCCGCCACGACCACCGCCTCGACCTCGTCGCGGTCGAGGGTGCGCGCGAGGTCGCCGTCGGCCGCGATGCCGTCCCGGGCGGCCTTGGTGGCGACGCCCGGCACGGCGTCGCAGACGGCGCGCAGGCGCACGCGACGCGCGATCCGCGCCGCTGCGAGGTGCGCGAGGCCCTGTCGGCCGGCACCGACGACGGCGATCCCGAGTGGCGTCATGCCGCGACCGCCCCGGTCGAGCCGCGCACGACGAGCACCGCGTCGAAAAGCTCGGTATGGGCGACGTGCCGGCCGGCCGCCGCGGCGGTGACGAGCAGCTCCGTCGCCCGCCGCCCGAGCGCGCGCCCGTCGGCGCGGACGGTGGTCAGGTCGATGCGCCGGTGCGCGGCCAGCGGGATGTCGTCGAACCCGACGACGGAGACGTCGGCCGGCACGCGCCAGCCCGCCCGCTCCAGCCGGTCGATCTCGCCGATCGCGATCATGTCGTTGTGCGCGGCAATCGCCGTCGGCGCATCCTCGATGCCGACCAGCTCCAGTCCCTGGCGGCTGGCAGCGGCGGCGAAGGCGAGCCGTCGCCGTTCGCCGGCCATCTCGTGGAGCACGTTGCCGGCGAACGCCACCTGCCGGTGTCCGAGCGCGGCGAGGTGCGCGGCGACCGCGTCCATGGCGACGTCGTCGTCGACGTCGATCACGCCAAGCCGCGCGTCGGACATGCCCGAGATGCCGGCGAGCACGACCGGTACGTCGCGTTCGAGGAGCGCAGCGTGCAGCATCGATCCCTCGGAGGCGCCCGCGACGAGCACCCCGTCGACGCGGCGGCCGATCAGCGCCCGCACCGCCTCGCGCTCGCGGTCCGGCTCGCACTCCGTCGTCACCACGAGCACCGCATAGCCGGCCGCGTGTGCCGCCCGCTCGGCACCCAGCGCCAGGACCGCGAAGAACGGGTTGACGGTCTCGGGGACGAGGATGCCGATCGCGAAGGTCGCCCGCGACCGCAGCGCGCGCGCGACCACGTCCGGGTGGTAGCCGAGCTCGTCGATCGCCCGCTCGACCCGACGCCGGGTGGCGTCCGCGACCACCGACCGGCCGCGGACGACGTTCGACACCGTCGACTTCGACACGCCCGCGCGCCGCGCAACGTCGTGGATCGTGGTCACCGGATCGCCTCCAGCGCTCGGCGCAGCCCCGCCAGAGAACGCTCGACGCCCTCCTCGCCGTCGTAGCGCGGGTCCTCGTGCTCGATCGAGACGACCCCGTCGTAGCCGGCCGCACGGAGGGTCGACAGGAGCGTCGTCCAGGTGGCGTCGTCGTGCCCCTCGCCGACGGCCGCGAAGTGCCAGGTGGAGGTGGCGGGGTCGGGCGGGAAGCGATGGTCGTTGACACCGTTCACGCGCACCCGGTCGGGGTACACGAGCGTGTCCTTGCCGTGGCAGAAGCCGATCCGGTCGCCGTGCTCGGCGATGACCGCGAGCGGGTCGATGCCCTGCCACCAGAAATGGCTCGGGTCGAAGTTGATGCCGACGTTCGGACCGACCACCTCCGCGAGCCGGGCGAACGACGCCGGGTTGTAGATCGCGAGGCCGGCGTGGAGCTCGAGGCAGACCTGTACGTCGGGCGCGATCGCGGCCGCGAGACGGCTCGTCTCGCGCCAGTACGGCGCCACCTCGTTGTCGAACTGCCAGTCCCAGAGCGCCTCGTCGTCGGCGCTCGATGACCATACGGCCCAGACGCCGATCGGGCTCGGCGTCCGTGCACCGGGGCAGCCGCTCATGGTCACCACGCGGTCGACGCCGAGGAGCGCGGCGAGCTCGAGCGCCCCGCGCAGTCGGGCCTGCGCATCGGCCCGGGCCATTGGGTTCGGGTGCAGGACGTTGCCCGCCGCGTTGACGCAGGCGAGGGACAGGCCGTGGTCGGCGAACTCGCCGGCGATCACGTCGCGCGCGCCGCGCTCCGCGAGCAGCTGGTCGAGATCGAGGTGCGGGCGCGGGAGCGGGCCCCAGGCGCCGACGCCGAGCTCGACGTCGGCGATGCCGCGCTGGGCGCACCAGGAGAGGAGCGCGAGGCGGTCGAGTTGGGGCAATGCGTCGCTGTAGAGACCGATGCGCACGGTCATCGCTCCATCGCGCGGTGATAGGCGGAAACGAGCAGAGCGACGTCGCGACGGGCGAGTTCCGGCGGCGTGCGCACCGCGGCACCGTCGCAGATCGCGGCGTGGAACGCGCGCAACTCGTTGCGGAACGCCTCCTCGTAGCTCGCCCGGATTTCCGTGGTCGTCAGGCCGAGCGCGCCGTCGTTGCGCCGCAGCGTGAGGCGGGTCGGGTGGTGGCGGAGGTAGGGCGCGGGGAAGACGAGCTCGAGAATGCGGTCGGTGCAGTAGACGGTGACGCGCTCCGTGTAGTCGTTCACGCCAGGGAGGTTGAGGTGCACCAGCGAGGCGTAGCCGCCGCCGGGCAGGAACACCCCGAGCTGCGCGCCGCGGCCCTCGTCGATGATCGTGCCGCGCGCCGCCTGCTCGGGCAGCTCGACGCCGTAGCGGGCGACGATCCCGTGGAGCACGGCGACGTCGTGCACCATCGCCGACAGGTACCCGCCGGCGAGCGCGCGCGCCCCGGCCTCGTCCGGCTTGCCGCCGGCGCTTTCGGCGAGTTGCGCCGCCCAGAGGCGCCGCCCAGCGGTGATCAGGGCGTCGGGCACGTCCGAGCAGAAGCGCATCGGCAGGTGCGCCACGAACGGCTCGTGGTCGGGATCGTTGACCTCGACCGAGACGTAGCGGACATCCTCGATGCGCTCCGGCAGGAGCTCGAGCATCCTCTCCACCGCCGGGTCGTAGCACTTCATGTAGGCGACTTGGAGGACGCGCTGGCTGCGGTCACGGGCGGTGATCATCTCGTCGCACGCCGCCGTCGTGAGCGCGAGGGGCTTCTCGCACAGGACGTGCAGCCCGGCGTTGAGCGCGGCGATCGTGATGGCCGGGTGGGAAGGGTCGGGGGTGGCGCAGACGACCGCGTCGAGGCCGAGTGAGAGCAGCGGCTCCAACGCCGCGTGCCGCTCGGGGATGCCGTAGCGATCGCCGACGGCGGCGCGGACCTCGGCGGACGCGTCGGCGAGGGCGACTAGGTCGAAGCGCTCGCGGTCCTCCCAGAGGAAGAACGCGTGGGCGGCCTGACCGACGAGGCCCGCTCCAACCAACCCGACTCGCAGGCGCCGCACACCCGACCTCCCTTGGAACGATCCAACTTCGACCGGCGGCATTGTTCCCCGCGCGACGCCGACTGTCAACCGCCGGGAACGCCAGCGACCGGTCCCGGGACTCGAACGGATCTCGCCGTGGCTGCGCGTCTTGTCAGCTCCGGTCCCTGTGGCGCAGCCTGTTTGCTCGTACGTATGCCACGAACGCATCGTCGAGCGACCTGCGAGGGCCGACCAGCGACCGCATCACGTGCCACTCGCGCGGCAGCGGCGCCGGCTGGACGGCGATCGCTCCCAGCAGGCCGGCGCTGATCTCCGCCTCGACCGCGTCCCACGACACGAACGAGATGCCGAGACCGGCCCGCGCGGCCTGCTTGATGGCCCCGTTCGACCCGACGGTGAGCGTGGTCGCGCCCAGCCCGGCGGCGACCAGGAACTCCTCGTTGACGGTGCGCGTGCCGGATCCCGGCTCGCGCAGCAGCCAGTTTCGGCCGCCCAGTGCCGCCGCGTCCACGGTTGCGCCGCCGGCGAGTGGATCGCCCGGCTCGGTGATCAGCACCAGCCGGTTGGGAGCGAAGGCGTGCGCGACGAGGCGGTCGTCCTGGGGCGGGCGCCCACCGAACGCGACGTCGGCCTCGTGGCCGAGCAGCAGTCCGAGCACCGCGCCGCGGTTGCCCACGCTGAGCGTGAGGGCCACGTCGGGGTGGACGACGGCAAACGCGTGCATGAGCGCCGGCACGAACGACTCGGCGGCGGTGGTGACGGCCGCGATGCGCAGCACCCGCTCGCTGCTCGCCGCCGTCTCGTGCGCGACGCGTCGCCCGCGGTCGAGCAGGCCGACCACGTCGGCGGCGTACGCGGCGAACGCCGTGCCGGCGGCGGTCGGCCGGACGCCCCGGCCCTCGCGCTCGAGGAGCTCGACGCCGAGCTCGCGCGACAGCGCCGACACGGCAGCGGACACCGACGGCTGGGTGACGACGAGCTCCTCGGCCGCGCCGCGCACCGACCCGGCCCGCACGACGGCGAGGAAGCTGCGTAGCTGTGTGAGGGTCATCGACACGTTCGCGAATGATAGGCAATGACCTGTTTGTTCGCGCGAATATTTTGCTTGCCATCAAATTGACAATCAGCGAAGGTTCGCCCATGACCACGAGCCCCCCGAAGGATCGCTGGACGGCAGGCGTGACGCCGTATGCCCAGATGGGTTACTGGGATCCCGACTACGAGCCGCGCGACACCGACGTGCTGACCGCCTTCCGGATCACGCCACAGGACGGGGTCGATCCGATCGAGGCGGCCGCCGCCGTGGCCGGCGAGTCGTCGACCGCGACCTGGACGGTCGTCTGGACCGACCGCCTGACCCCGTACGAGCACTACCAGGCGAAGGCCTACCGGGTCGATCCGGTGCCGGGCGACCCGTCCCAGTACATCGCCTACATCGCGTACGACCTCGACCTGTTCGAGGAGGGGTCGATCGCGAACCTGTCGTCGTCGATCATCGGCAACGTGTTCGGGTTCAAGGCGCTGAAGGCGCTCCGGCTCGAGGACATGCGCATCCCGGCGCACTACGTGAAGACGTTCCAGGGACCGGCCCACGGGATCGTGATGGAGCGCGAGTACCTCGACAAGTTCGGCCGGCCGCTGCTCGGCGCCACCACGAAGCCGAAGCTCGGCCTATCGGCCAAGAACTACAGCCGCGTCGTCTACGAGGCGTTGCGCGGCGGGCTCGACTTCACCAAGGACGACGAGAACATCAACTCGCAGCCGTTCATGCGCTGGCGCGACCGCTACCTGTTCGCGATGGAGGCGGTCATGCGCGCCTCGGCTGCCACCGGCGAGGTCAAGGGCCACTACATGAACATCACCGCGGCCTCGATGGAGGAGATGTACGAGCGCGCCGAGTTCGCTCGCGACATCGGCAGCGTGATCGTGATGGTCGACCTCACCGTCGGCTACACGGCGCTGCAGTCGATGGCCAGGTGGTGTCGCGCCAACGGCGTGATCCTGCACCTGCACCGCGCCGGGCACAGCACCTACACCCGGCAGAAGAGCCACGGCATGTCGTTCCGCGTGCTCGCAAAGTGGTGCCGGCTGATCGGCGTCGACCACATTCACGCCGGCACCGTCGTCGGCAAGCTCGAGGGCGACCCCGGCAACGTGCGCGGCTACTACGACATCTGCCGGCAGCCGTACAACACGGCGAACCCGGCCACCGGTCTGTACTTCGACCAGGACTGGGCGGCGCTCCCCGGCGTGATGCCGGTCGCGTCCGGCGGTATCCACGCCGGCCAGATGCACCAGCTGTTACACCACCTGGGCGAGGACTGCGTGCTGCAGTTCGGCGGCGGCACGATCGGCCACCCGCTGGGGATCGCCGCCGGTGCGACGGCCAACCGGGTCGCCGTCGAGGCCATGATCCAGGCCCGCAACGAGGGCCGCGACTTCTATCGGGAGGGCCCGGACATCCTCGCCGGAGCCGCGAAGGGCTGCCCCGAGCTCGATGCGGCGCTCGAGGTCTGGAAGGACATCACCTTCGACTACGAGTCGACCGATACGCCCGATGTCGTCGTCACCCCGACGTTGGCCTAGGAGGCACCGATGCGGATCACCCAGGGCGCCTTTTCCTTCCTGCCCGACCTCAACGACGCGCAGATCGAGGCGCAGCTGCGCTACGCCCTGCGGAACGGCTGGTCGATCATGGTCGAGCACACCGACGACCCGCACCCGCGCAACTCGCTGTGGGAGATGTGGGGGACGCCGCACTTCGACCTCGGCGAGCGCGACGTCGCCCTGCCGATGGCCGACGTGCTGGCCGCCCGTGCCGCAAACCCGCACGCCTACGTCAAGGTTGTCTGTTACGACCGCTCGCTCGGCCGGCAGACGACGGCGCTGTCGTTCATCGTCGGGCGGCCCGACCACGAGCCGGGCTTCCGGCTGGAGCGCCAGGAGCAGGCCGATCGCCAGATCCGTTATACGTTGCACTCCTACGCCACCGACGTGCCTTCCGGGCGCCGCTACCGGGAGCCGGCGTGACCGCCACGGTGGCCGTGCCGCTGCACGGGACGGACGACGCGAGCCTCCGTCGAGATGTCGAGGTCGTCCTGGCAGAGATCGACCGCGACCTGGTCGCCCTGCGGCCCGTGAAGACGCGCATCCGCGAGATCGCCGCACTGCTGATCATCGATCGCCTCCGCGCCGACGCCGGCCTCGTCGCCGCGCGCCCGTCGCTGCACATGAGCTTCACCGGCAACCCGGGAACGGGCAAGACGACGGTCGCGCTGCGCATGGCGGAGATCCTCCACCGGCTCGGCTACGTCGAGCGCCCCCAGGTGGTGTCGGTCACGCGCGACGACCTGGTCGGCCAGTACGTCGGCCACACGGCGCCGAAGACCAAGGAGGTCCTGAAGCGCGCCTACGGCGGGGTGTTGTTCATCGACGAGGCGTACTACCTCGACCGGCCCGAGAACGAACGGGACTACGGCCGTGAGGTGATCGAGATCCTGCTGTCGGCGATGGAGGCCGACCGCGACCGGCTGGTGGTGATCCTGGCCGGCTATCGCGAACCGATGGAGGACTTCTTCCAGCTCAACCCCGGCATGGGGTCCCGCGTGGCGCACCACATCGCCTTTCCCGACTACACCGTCGACGAGCTGGTCGCGATCGCGCGGCTGATGCTGCAGCAGCGCTCCTACGAGCTCGACGACGATGCCGAGATGGCACTCGTCGCCTACATCGAACGCCGGATCGGGCAGCCGCGGTTCGCGAACGCACGCAGCATCCGCAACGCGATCGATCGCGCGCGCCTTCGCCAGGCCGCGCGGCTGTTCGATCGGCCAGGCCCGCTGTCGCGCGACGACCTGGCCACGATCGCGGCCTCCGACCTGCTGAAGAGCTCCGTGTTCGGCGACGGGAGCTGACCGTGCCGCGGCCCGTCATCCTCGGCGTCGTCGGCGACTCCGCGGCCGGCAAGACCACCATCACGCGCGGCATCGTCCGGCTGCTCGGCGAGGAGCACGTCACGCACATCGCCGCCGACGATTACCACCGGTTCGACCGCAAGCAACGCGCCGAGCGCGCCATCACGCCGCTCGATCCCGAGTGCAACTACGTCGACATCATGGAGCAGCATCTCCGCGAGGTGCGCGGCGGCCGCTCGATCCTGAAGCCGGTCTACCAGCACAAGGACGGCACCTTCGCACCGCCGGTGTACATCACGCCGCGACAGTTCACGGTCGTCGAGGGCCTGCTCGGCTACCACACACAGGCGTTGCGCGACGTCTATGACATCCGCATCTTCCTGGCCCCGCCGGAGGAGATGCGGCGTCAGTGGAAGGTCGATCGCGACTGCTCGCGGCGCGGTTACACCACCGACCAGGTGCTCGAGGAGCTCGACCGGCGCGAGCCGGACTCGGCCACGTACGTGCGGCCGCAGCAACGATTCGCCGACATGGTGATCGCATTCCTGCCCGGCGACCACGGCGACGCGAGCCATCTCTGCGCCCGCGTGACGCTGCGCTCCGGCCTCGTCCACCCCGACCTCGCGCCGTACATCGACGAGGACGAGCCGGGGATGACCCTGATCGAGGGCGAGGACGAGATGACGCTGCTGATCGCCGGCGACATCGAGCCGGCCTACGCCGCGCAGATCGAGGAAGCGATCTGGGATCGCCTGCACTTCGCCAGCCACCTGCGCTCCGAGCGGCTCGGCGAGTTCACGATCGGCACCCACCTGCACCGCTCCGAGTCGCTCGCGCTGGTGCAGCTGCTGATCGTTTACCACCTGGTGACGGCCCGCGCCTCGGTCGCTCTCGGCGGCGAGGGGTCGCGCGCCGATCGCGTCACCGCGACATCATGACGCCGGCGTGTCCGGTGCCATGCTTCAGGTGGGGATGTCTGACGACCCGGAGTACGAGGCCGCCAACCAAGCTGTTCTCCGACCGCCACGGCTGCCCGGGTTCCGCAGCCTGACTGCGTGCAGCAGCGTCGCCGAACCGACGGTGTACCAGCACGATGAACGGGCCGCGCGAGTTCCACTGCATCGGCGCGCTGTCCAGCCGGGCCATCACGCCGCGGCTGCACGAGATCGCGACGCCCACCCTGCTCGTTTTCGGCCGTCACGACAGGGAGACGTCGTCAGCACCATCCACGACCGCATCCCCGGATCGCGCTGGGTGATCTTCGAGGAATCGAGCCACATGCCCATGACGAGGCGCCTGAGGCGTCCTCGCAGATCACGTCTGAGCCTCTCAGCGCACGGGCGCGGCCAGCGGATGGTGGCACGCAGCCAGGTGGCCCGCCCCGTGGTCGCGGAGCACGGGGCGCTCGGCCCGGCAGATGTCGGTGGCGAACCTGCAGCGGGGATGGAAGCGGCAGCCGTCGGGCGGCTCGATGGGGCTCGGGACGTCGCCCTGGAGGACGATCCGCTCTCGCCGGACGGCGGCGTCGACCTCGATCACGGGGACCGCGGACAGCAGCGCTTCGGTGTAGGGATGCACGGGCCTCGCGTAGAGCTCGTCCGCCGGTGAGACCTCGACCAGCGCACCGAGGTACATGACGGCGATCCGGTCGGAGACGTGGCGGACGACGCCGAGGTCGTGGGCGATGAACACGTAGGTGAGCTGGAACTCGTCCTGCAGGTCGTCGAGCAGGTTGATCACCTGGGCCTGGATCGACACGTCAAGGGCCGAGACCGGCTCGTCTGCGACGATCAGCCGCGGCCGGAGCGCGAGCGCGCGGGCGACGCCGATCCGTTGTCGCTGGCCACCCGAGAACTCGTGCGGGTACCGATCGGCATGGTCGGGGTTCAGACCCACCACCTCGAGCAACTGTTGCACCCTCGAGTCGCCGCCCCGCTCCCGGTGGATGCGGAAGGGTTCGCCGATGATCTGCCCGACGCGCTTACGCGGGTTGAGCGATGCGTACGGGTCCTGGAACACCATCTGCATCTCGCGCCGCAACGGCCGCATCTCGCGGCGAGAGAGGTGCGAGATGTCGCGGCCCTGGAAGCGGACCGTGCCGGACGTGAGCTCGTGCAGCCGCACCAGGGCCCGCCCGAGCGTCGACTTGCCGCAGCCCGACTCGCCGACCACGCCGAGCGTCTCGCCAGCCCGCACGTCGATCGTGACGCCATCGACCGCCCGCACTTTCTGGCTCGCGCGTCGGGAGAACGCGCCGCTCCCCACCGGGAAGTGTTTGACGACGTCGACCGCCTCGAGAAGCGGGTCGTTCATCGCGCCCGCTCCTTGCCCGGCTCGAGGGTTGCCGCCCGCAACGCCGCGCGGACGCCGAGCTCGAGGTGGCAGGCGTCCAGATGCCCGCCGCCAACGCGATCGGCTAACTCGGGTCGCGCGTCGCACCGGTCGAATCGGTGCCGGCAGCGCGGCGCGAATCCACATCCAGGCGGAAGCGCAATCAGCTGCGGCGGCAGCCCCGGGATCGCGGCGAGCCGATGCACTCGAGGCCGGTCGATGCGGGGGATCGATCCTTGCAGTCCCCAGGTATACGGGTGCTGCGGGTCGGTGAATACCTCGCGCTTGGTGCCGACCTCAACCGCCCTCCCGGCGTACATGACGACCACCCTGTCAGCGATGTCGGCGATCACTCCCATGTCGTGCGTGATGAGAATGATCGACGAGTCGAAGTCGCGCTGGAGGCGTCGCATCAGGTCGAGGATCTGCGCCTGGATCGTCACGTCCAGAGCCGTGGTCGGCTCGTCGGCGATCAGCAGCGCAGGATTACAGGACAGCGCCATAGCGATCATCACGCGCTGTCGCATCCCACCCGAGAACTGGTGCGGATAGTCGTTCGCGCGTTTCGCCGCGTTGGGAATCCCGACCTCGGCCAGCAGTTCCACGGCGCGGAGCCGAGCGCCGCGTTTCGACAACGACTCGTGGGCATGCAGCTGCTCCCTGATCTGCCAGCCGACGGTGTACACCGGCGTCAAGGCGGTCATCGGGTCCTGGAAGATCATGCCGATCTCTCCACCGCGAACCGATCGCATCTCGCGTTGGCTGAGCTGCATCAGGTCGCGTCCGCCGTAGAGCACCTGCCCCTCGACGATCGCATTCGGGTCGCGAATCAGGCGCATGATCGTCATCACCGAGACGCTCTTGCCCGAACCCGACTCGCCGACGATGCCGAGCACCTCTCCCTTGCGAAGCGTCAGCGAGAGGCCGTCCACGGCGCGGACGATGCCAGCCTCGGTGCGAAACGAGACCCGGAGATCACGGACATCGAGGATCGCCTCGTCAGGCACGGCGCACCCGCGGGTCGAGCCAGGCGTAGACCACGTCCACGATCGCGTTGGCCACCACCACGAAGAAGGCGGCGTACATGACGCAGGCCATGATCACCGGCAGGTCGAGGTTCCGAAGCCCCTCGTAGGTGAGCTTCCCGACCCCCTGCAGGCCAAAAACCACTTCCGTCAGCAGCGCGCTCCCCCCGACCAGCGCTCCGAAGTCGAGGCCGAAGAGCGATACGAACACGATCAGCGACGTTCGCAGCGTGTGCCGCAGCAGCACCCTGCCCTCGGTCAGCCCCTTGGCGCGCGCGGTGCGAACGTAGTCCTCCTCCTGGGTCTCGATCAACGCCGAGCGCAGGACGCGGCCGTAGAGGCCGACGTAGGTGGTGGCGAGCACCAGCCACGGGATCAGCATGGTCTTGAACCACAGCCAGGGGTCGCTGGTGAACGGCGTGTAGCCGAGTGGCGGCACCCAGGAGAAGACCGAGTCGTGCAGCCGATTCTGGGCGACGAGGTTCGCGACCTCGCCGAGCCAGAACACGGGTACCGAGATGCCGATCAGGCCGAGGACCATCAACAGCGGATCGACGAAGGTACCGCGTAGGACGGCAGCAGCCAGGCCCATAGCGATCGCGACGACCACCCAGATCATGGCCGCACCGAGCACGAGTGAGAACGTCACCGGCGCCGCCTCCGTGACCTGGGGGATGACCCGGGTGCCGCGATTGACAAAGCTCGTCAGGTCGCGGCTAATGAAGAGCTTGCGCATCATGATGCCGTACTGGACCGGCAACGGGCGGTCGAACCCGAAGTCGTGCCGCACGGCCCGAAGGGTCTCCTGGGACGCGTTCCGCCCGGCGATGCGCGCCGCCGGGTCGACGCCGGGCGTCGCGAAGAAGATCAGGAACACGAGCACGCTGATCGCGAACAGGACGAGCAGCGTCGAGGCGAACCGGCGGACCAGGAAGTAGCCCATCAGCGCAGCTTCGCCCTGGGGTCGAGGGCATCGCGGATGCCGTCGCCGAGCACGTTCAGGGCGAGCACGGTGACGGCGATCGCCACGCCCGGTGCGATCGCGACCCACGGCCGGGTGTAGATCAGCTGCTGGCCATCGAGAATGATCGTGCCCCACGATGCGTCGGGTGGCTGGACGCCGATCGACAGGAACGACAAGGCCGACTCTGTCAGCATGTTCACGGCCACCATCAGCGGGAGGAAGACGATCACGCTGGTGATGACGTTCGGCAGGATCTCGGCGAAGATCAGGCGGAGATCCGACGCCCCGAGCCCGATTGCGGCTTCGACGAACTCCTTCTGTCGCAGTGAGAGCACCTGTCCGCGAATTGGCCGGGCGACGTACGGCACGAACACCAAGGCGATGATGAAGATCGGCAACCAGAGGCTGCCAGCCGTGATCGTGACGACGCCGAGGTTGATGCCCTGCGAGATCAAGACGACGGACAACGAGATCGCGAGCAGGTACACCGGGAAGGCCCAGATGATGTCGAGCCCGCGCGAGATGACACCATCCGTGATGCCGCCGAAGAAGCCCGCAATCAGGCCGACCAGCGTTGCCAAAAAGCAGCAGAGCAAGGCCGAAGCGACGCCGATCATGAGCGAGTTGCGGCCGCCGTAGAGCAGGCGGGCAGCGACGTCGCGCCCCTGGTTGTCAGCTCCGAGAAAGTAGTGCGCTGGGTCCCACGTCGGGCCGATCGGCGTCACACCCAGGCCGAGGCCCGTGGTCGATGACGCCATCACCGGCACCGCCTTTCCTCCCACGAGGGTCGTGCCCTGCAGGTTCGACCGGAACGGGTCGGTGTTCGCGATCGAATGGGCGTAGAGCGGAGCCGCCAGGCAGGCGGCCACGACCACCACGAGCACGCCGAACATGACGATCGCCACCCGGTTTCGCAGTAGCCGGCGCCGGGCAAGAGCCCAAGGGCTCCCGCCCGGCGCCCGCGGCTGCGCCGGAGCAGCTGCGCTGAGGCTCTCGGCACTCACGCTCGCGCTACTGCACCCACGACTGGTCGAACAACCAGTAGAACTGCGCCGAGAACTGGAAGTTCCCGACCCGCTTCGAGACGAAGTCGACGTGCTTCGGGTTGAACAACGTCACCTGCGGCGCCAAATCGGTGACTTCCTTGTCGATCTGCGCCCACTGCGCGTCGGCTGCCTTCTGGTCCGTGACGCCGAGCGCAAGTGCGGCGTCCATCTCGGGCTGGATCTTCTTGTCGCAGAAGCCCGAGATGTTGATGCTCGAATCCGACCCGGGAACGTAGGACGAACAGCCGAGCAGCACGTTCAGGAAGTCCGACGCTGCCGGGTAGTCCTGGTACCACTGGCTGACGGAGATCTGGACCTTGTTCTTGGTGTTCTGGATGTAGGTGAACTGGATGTTCCCGGACAGCACCTTGACGGACGCGCTGTACCCGATCGAGTTGAGCACGCTCTGGAGGTACGTGCCCATGCCCTTCGAGACCTCGTCGTCCGCCACCACCACTGTCACCTTGGCGCCGGCCGTACCCGACTCCTGCACGAGCTGCTTGGCCTTGTCCAGGTCGGGAGCCGACCAGGTCGCGCCCGGATTTGCGGTGTAGGGGCAGTAGTCAACATGGCCCGGGAAGCCCGGCGGCAGCACCTGGCAGGACGGCACGGCCAGATTCGGTCCGCCGAAGATCTGGATGGTCGCGTTGCGGTCGACCGCGAAGTTGACCGCCTGGCGGGCCTTGAGGTTGTCGAACGGCGCGAGGTTGACGTTCATCGGTGCGTACCACATCGCCGTCAGCGGGTTGAGATGCACCTGGTCGGCGTAGGTGGTGCCAATCTCGTTGAGACGGTCCGCCGGCGGTTGATCGAGCATCCAGTCGGCCTGCCCGTTCTCGATCGCAGTCACCTCCGCCTCGGCCGTCAACCCGAAGCTCTCGACGATCGAGTCGGGATAGCCGTCGGGCTGCCCTTCCGCCGACCACTCCTTGAAGTTCGGGTTGCGCTCCATGACCAGCTGCTTGTTCGGGTCGTACGAGGTGAACATGTACGGGCCGGTGCTCGGGATCGGTGTACTCCCCGCGTCGGAGCTGGGCGAATCGGCAGGCAGAATCGAGGCGTGTGGGACCGCGAGCTTGAAGAGGAACTCCGCATCCGGAGCAACCAGGTTGATCGTCACGGTGCCGGCGGCTTCGTCGCCGACCACCCCGCCGTCGAGGGTACAGGTGTCCGGCGTCTTGAGGCAGACGTCCGCTCCGACAATGCCAGCGTAGAAGCCGCCCGCGGTCGGGCTCTTGACCTTGAAGAGGCGTTGGAACGACGCCACCGCGTCCTTGACCGTCACCTCGCGGCCGTCCGAGAACTTGATCCCCTTGCGCAGCGTGAACGTCCAGGTCTTCCCGCCGTTGGTCGGAGTCGGGATCGACTCGGCGAGGTCGGCGACGACATTGAACGCGTCGGTGCCGCCGACCTTCTTGAATGCGACCAGTCCGTCATAGACACCCATGTAGAGGTTCCAGTACTGGAGCGTGTAGTTCACCTGCGGGTCGAGTGTGCCACCGGCGGCGACAGCCGCCAGCTTGAGCGTGCCGCCTCGGTGCTGTTGCATCAGCGCCGCCCGGTCGCCGTCGGCGGTGGTGCTGGAGGCCGTCGGGGCCGGCGTGGACTGGCTGGACGAGCTGCTCGACTTACTGCCGCCGCAGGCGGCGACGAGCACGGCGATGGCGGAAACCGCAAGCGCGGCCCCTATGCCCCGGGAACCCTGCATCGACATTCTCCTCCTCAGGAAGTTGAAAGGCTACACCGATCGGCGGGTGAGCGGAGAACTGCCGGGGCTCGCGAGGCGAAACGGGGAGGCGGGCGACAGAGCCGGCGATGTGAGCCGTTCGCGGACGAGACGCGTGAGCAGTGCGTACTCGTCGGCGCAGCGGGTGACGGGCCTGGCCGGCCGGCGAACGATCTTCGGGTCGCCGATCGCCTCGTCGTCGTGGAACTGACCCCGCGTGAGATCGACCTCGACGCCGTCCGGAAGGAGGTTCCAGTAGTGGAACCCGCGCTGCTCCCCGGCGACCGTGACCTCCGCAAGGAGGAGTTCGCCGCGGAAGTAGTCGTGGACGACGAGCGCGGTCGCGCCACACTGGCCGCGTGAAGGATTCCCCACGTGCCACCCATCGAGGTCGTCCGGATCGCAGGTCTCGCGGCACCACGATGCCGCGATGGCGCCTGCGACCTCGTCGAACGTCACGACTGACGAACGTAGGGTCACGCCGGCGACTGGGGCCGGCCGGTCACCTCGGCGCACCCCTCGATGCTCGACCAGCGCCAGACCTGACTCCGACCGAGCAGCCTGATCGACGTCGGGAAGCCGGTCGCGGCCGCGAGAACGCCGACGCGCTGCTTCGAGATCGGGAGTCGGCGGCGATGACGAGCTCCCTCTTCGGAGTCGACGCGCATCGCGCGAGAGGGTACCGCAGGGGTCGTCGTCAAACAATCTCCACTCCATCCGGAGGAACATCGACCGGCGTCGCCGATGCTGGTCTGGTAGTTGGATGTGCAGGCTCAGGTTCGCGGTAGCCGTGGCGCTCCGCTAACTGCGCCACGAACCGACTCTGCCACGAGGTTCGACGCCTGACGCGAGAAGGCTCGGGCGCCTCGCCGTGTCGATCCGGGGTCACCGGTCACGTCCCGAGGTGGTCTGCAGGGCCGCGGCGTGACACGCGACGTCCGAGCGGTCAAGCTACCGCGCACGGCAACGCCCCGAGCAGGAGGACGAGCGGCATGGGTCTCGCGCGCGCACATCCGTACATCCCCAACTCCACGCCGCGGATCCGGCAGGAGATGCTGGCGGCGATCGGGGTCGCGTCCACCGACGACCTCTACGCATCGATTCCGGAGCGCCTCCGCCTGAACCGCCTGCTCGATCTCGAGCCGACGATCGGCTCGGAGGTCGAGCTGCGCCGGCGGCTCGAGACGATGCTCGACCGGAACGTGTCGAGCCGCGACCGCCCGACATTCCTCGGCGGCGGCTGCTGGCCGCACTACGTGCCCGCCGTCGTTGACGAGATCCTCGCGCGCAGCGAGTTCTTGACGGCGTACTACGGCGAGACGTACTCCGACCACGGCAAGATGCAGGCGCTGTTCGAGTTCTCGAGCCTCGTCGGCGACCTTGTCGAGTGCGACGTCGTCTCGCAGTCGACGTACGACTGGGGCTCGGCGGCAGCGAGCTCGATCCTGATGGCGGCGCGGCTGACGGGCCGTGCGCGGGCGCTCGTGCCGGCGTCGATCTCGCCGGAGCGGCTGTCGATCATCACCGGCACGTGCGGGCCCCGGATGACGGTCGAGCTGGTGCCGTACGACCGGGAGACCGGCGCGCTCGACCTCGCGGCCCTCGACGCGGCGCTCGGCGAAGACGTCGCCTGCGTGTACTTCGAGAACCCCGGCTTCCTGGGTCAGATCGAGCCCGACTCGGCGGCGATCGCCGAGCGGGCGCACGCCCACGGCGCGCTTGCCGTTGTCGGCGTCGACGCCATCTCCCTCGGGGTGCTCGAGGCGCCGCCGCGCTACGGCGCCGACCTCGTCTGCGGCGAGCTCCAGGCCGCCGGCATCCACATGCACTACGGCGGCGGCACGATCGGCTTCATCGGCAGCGCCGACGACGAGCGGATCGTGGCCGAGTACCCGACCTTCCTGATCGGCGCCGGCCGCACCGTGGCGGACGAGTGGGGCTTCGGCGAGGTGCGCTGGGACCGGATGGCCTACGTGCAGCGCGGCGAGGCGACGGACTTCACCGGCACGACGCAGAACCTGTGGGCGATCGGCGTGGCGGTGTACCTCGCGCTGCTCGGACCGGACGGCCTGCGAGAGCTCGGCACGACGATCATGCAGCGCAGCCAGTACGCCGCGCAGCGCCTCGGTGCGATACCCGGCGTGCGGGCTCCCGCGCTCAGCGCACCATTCTTCAAGGAGTTCGTCGTCGACCTGAACGGCACCGGGCGAACCGTCGCCGAGGTCAATCGCGCGCTCGCCGTGGCCGGCGTGCACGGGCCGCTCGACCTCTCACGGCACCTCCCGGCGCTCGGCCAGTCGGCACTCGTGTGCGTGACCGAGGTCCACACCGGAGGCGACATCGATCTGCTGGCCGACACCGTGGCGGCGGCCCTCGAAGGAGCGCGACGATGAGCACCACCACCCGGCTTCGCGCGTTCCACCAGGCCGCCTGGAACGAGCCCCTCCTGCACGAGCAGTCGAGCCCCGGCGAGCGCGGCTTCGACCCGCCGGCGACGGATCCGGCCATCGTCGCGGCGGTCGGCGACGGGGTCTCCCAGATCCCTGCGCGCCTGCGGAGGTCGGAGCCGCCGGCGCTCCCGCAGCTGTCGCAGTCCGCCGTGCTGCGGCATTTCCTGCGTCTGTCGCAGGAGACGCTCGGACAGGACGTCGACATCCACCTCGGCCTCGGCACGTGCACGATGAAGTACAGCCCGAAGGTGAACGAGGCGCTCGTGCGCTCCCACAAGGTCACGCACCTGCACCCGTGGCAGGATGACGACTCCGCACAGGGGATCCTGGAGGCGATGTACCGCTTCGAGCGGATCATCTGCGAGATCTCGGGCATGGACCGCGCCTCGTTCCAGCCCGGGGGCGGCACCCAGGCCGTGTTCGCGAACGCGCGCATGATCGCCGCCGCCCAGGCCGCCCGCGGCCAGGGGCACCGTGACGAGATCATCACGACCGTCTTCTCCCACCCGTGCGACGGCGCGGGGCCGGCAACCGCGGGCTACCGGCTGATCACGCTGTCTCCGGGCACCGACGGCCTGCCGCCGATCGAGGCCCTGAAGGCAGCGCTGTCCGAGCGCACCGCCGGCCTGATGATCACCAATCCCGAGGACACCGGACTGTTCAACCCGCACATCGAGGAGATGGTCGACCTCGTGCAGCAGGCCGGCGGCATCTGCCACTACGACCAGGCGAACGCCAACGGCACCCTCGGCATCACCCGTGCCCGCGACGCCGGGTTCGACCTCTGCCAGTTCAACCTCCACAAGACGTTCGCCTCGCCGCACGCCTCGATGGGCATGCCCGTCGGCGTCTCCGCCGTCTCGGCGGAACTGGCGCCGTACCTGCCGCGGCCCACGGTGGAGTTCGACGGAAGCCGCTACTACCTCGACGACGACCGCCCCGCCTCGATCGGCAAGGTCCGCGCCTTCCACGGTGTTCCCGCCACCGTCGTCCGCGCCTACGCGTGGGTGCTCGCGCTCGGTGCCGAGGGGCTCCGTGAGGTCGCCGAGATCGCGGTGCTGAACAACAACTATCTCGCCAAGCGGCTCGAGGGCGTCCGGGGCCTCGAGGTCTCCTACGCGGAGGGCAACGGCGCCCACCGGCTCGAGCAGATCCGGTACTCGTGGCGGCAGCTGCAGGAGGACACCGGCCTGTCGACGCTCGATCTGGCGCGCCGCACGAACGACTTCGGCGTCGCGCAGTACTTCCCGAGCCACGAGCCGTGGATCGTACCGGAGCCGATGACGCTCGAGCCGGCCGAGACCGTGTCGCGGGCTGACCTGGACACGTACGCCGAGATCATCGCCCGCGTGGCCGACGAGGCCTACTCGGACCCCGAGACGGTGCGCACCGCACCACACGCGTCGGCCGCCCACTACCTCGACCCGGCCCCGATGGACGACCCGGCGCGGTGGGCGATGACGTGGCGCGCCTGGCAGCGCAAGCACGAGTCCGCGAATGGCTAACGCAGGTACCCGGGCGCTGGCGCGTATCGGCGACCTCCGCGCCGAGACCGTGCGAACGGCCTCGCCGTCCGGGCCGGCGGCCGTGCATGAGGTGGCACCGCCGGTGGGGCGTTCTCGCGATGGCGTAGACGCCGCGGGCGCGGAGCGTTTCCGAGGTGGTGACGGTCTTGTCCGCGTGGACATGCGCGCCCTCGCGTGCCGCACGTCGACGCCGAGCTCTCGCTCACGATTCCTTGAAGGAGAGGTTCATGAACGCCCCTATCGGCGTGCTTCGACTCGATTCGACAGAGCCGAACATCGTCGGCGATACCTCGTCGGTTAGCACCTACGCTCCTCGACCGGCTCGCATCGTCCCCGTGACCGGGTGCACGGTCGAGCGGCTCATTTTCAAGCCGGACGCGAGTCTGGCCGGCGCCGTCGTCGGCGCGGCACGAGACCTCGAGCAGGATCGTGTTTGCGCGATCACAAGCGGCTGTGGATTCTTCGTCCGATATCAGCGACTGGTCGCGTCCTCGGTCGACGTTCCGGTGCTGCTCTCCAGTCTGCTGCTGCTTCCCCTGATCACGGCGACGGTATCGGGGCGCGTCGGGGTCATCACCGCATCAGCCCGCCATCTGACGCCAGACGTACTCGAGCTGGCAGGCGTAGAGCGGGACCGAATCGCCATTCAAGGGATGGATGACTCGCCGGCCTTCTGGCACTCCTACATGGCGCAGCGCCCCGGACGCATCGACTACTCGTTGATCGAACAGGAAACCGTTGCCGCGGCGGCGTCGCTCCTGCGCCGTCATCCGGACGTCCGGGCGCTCCTGATCGAATGCTCCCTGCTACCAACTCACGCATCCGCCGTGCAGCTGGCGACGAGATGCCCGACGTTCGATTTCCTGTCGCTGATCGACCTGTGGCTCGCGGCGATTGACATCACTGCGCCGACTCGGACTTGACGCTCTCACTCGCAGGAGAGCGACTGAGGGTCCGCGGTGCGTCGCCGGCCCCAACGCCGCCGGCGCGTGCGGCGAAGCACCGAAACGGAGTCGACGCGCCGAGCGGGTCGTCCAAACCATCCGGCCCGACCGCCTCGACTGGCCCCTGATCCGTGGTCGTCGCCATCTGACGCCCACACTGGGCGTCTCCGCGAAGGACTCGACGACCAGCGCTCGCAGCGAGGTTCTGGCACGTCTCACCCGAGAAGACGGAGCAACCCGCGTCTGCGGCAGGCCCGCCTCGGCGGGCACGTAGCCTTCACTGACTGCAGGTCGGGTCAGAGCTACCAGAGCCGCTCCGGGCCACGCCACGCGAGTTCGTTGCGGATGCCGAACAGCACCCGGCTTCGCGCCTCCATGCTGTCCACCATCGTCTCGCCCAGGTCGAGCGCGCGGAGCGCCTCGGTGCAGCAGAACCGCGTCAGAAGGTCCCGCGCGAGCTCCGGGCGCCCTGCGTCGAGCAGGATACCGGCAGCGACGGCCACATCGGGAACCGCACCGGCGAGCCGGCGCTCGACCGCTTCCCACACGGGCGTGACCTCGGGCAAGAACAGCTCGCTGTGCTCCGCCAGCAGGTACAGCAGCCGCTTGAAGACCGCGACCGCTGACCGTGTGGCCTCGACCCGCTGGGGCACCGAGGAGGCCGGATCGTGCTCGCGCGCGTCGTTGAAGGCCGCGTCCTCGCCGGCCGTCAAGTAGCGGTGCTGGCGGAACTCGGGCGGGATCGAGGAGACACCGAGAAAGAAGGGGGTGAACGGCGCGGCGATGGCGCCGATCGGCGTGTGCCAGAGGTGGCGCAGGTCGGGGTTCTGGCTGAACGGGAGCGGCACAACCTGGCCGTAACCCGCGGTATCGCCGGTCAGGCGCTCGGTCCGCACGGCCCACATCACGTCGTGAAGGCCGATCCGCTCCGGGCGCGTGGCAAGCCGCTCGAGTTCGCCCTCCATCCACGCCACGCCGGCCCAGCGGCCCGCACCGTCCCCGTAGACGCGGTTGACGTCGAACGGCCCGCTGCCCGGGTCGTGCCAGCCGCGCTCGACGGCGAAGTCGATCAGGTGCGGCGCCCCGAGGAAGCCCGGATGGGCGAGGTAGTCGTCGGGCACCTCGCTGATGTAGCCGGGGCGGCTCACCCGGATGGAGTCCGGGCCCAGGCGCTCGGCGACCCACAGGCCCTGCCCGCCGGCGAACTGGATGACGACCCACCCCTCGTCGGCGTCGGCGACGAGGTGCGAGTTGCCGCCGTAGGTCGATTCGCCGTGCCGGGCGATCAGCTCACCCATCAGTTCGACGCCTTCGCGTGCGGTCCGCGCCCGCTCCAGCACGGTCCGCGCGAGGTCGGAGTAGTTCGGGCCGCGCTGGTCGGTTGGCGTCATCGCGACCAGCCGCTCGTGGCTCGGAGACCACACGTCGCGGACAGCCACGCCGTGCTCGTTCAGGCCGCCGTTTGTGATCGGCGCCGGAATGCCGAGGTAGTGCGAGTAGCTGACACGCAGGTGGCGCGCCGTCACGGGCACCTGCGGGATCGTCGTCCGGATGCCGGGCATGGCAGCCGAGGGTGTGACCCCGACATCGATCTGCGCACCGGGCGCGTGCTCGGCGCGCGGCACGAGCTCGAGGAAGTGGCTCGACGGCTCGTCGCCGTACCCGGCCAGGTAGGCGCAGCCGTCGGCCGAGCGGTTCCGGCCGACGAAGATCGCGTAGCTCATGCGCAGGGATGATCACACGTGGCGGGGGCCGCGCGAGCAACCAGTACGCAGGCACCAGCCGTCGCCACGTGCGTCTCAAGGTCCTCGCCGGCCTCTGCGGGCCTTGTTTCGGATTCGATCCCGCCGGGCATCGAAAGCCGTAGTGCTGGAGGCGGCGTTCTGGGGTTTTGTGGGTGGTTTCGCGCTGCTCATCGGCGCGGTGCTCGGCCTGCGCCTGACCGCGTCGCAGCGCACGATCGGTCTGGTCATGGCGTTCGGTTCGGGCGTCCTGATCAGCGCCGTCGCATTCCAGCTCACCGAGGAGGCCTATCGAAGGAGTGGCGTCCACTCCGTCGCGGTCGGCCTTGCAGCCGGCGCGGTCTCCTTCTTCGCTGCTGACTGGATCGTCGACCATCATGGTGGCAATCACCGCAAACGGTCCGGCGGAGAGCAGCAGGCCGGCTCAGGCATGGCGATCGCGATCGGTGCGCTGATGGACGGCATACCCGAGTCGATCGCGATCGGGGTGAGCCTGCTCGGCGGAGGTGGCGTCGGCACGGCGGTTGTCGCCGCGGTGTTCCTCTCCAACATCCCGGAGTCGCTATCTGCTGCGACCGGGATGCAAAAGGCGGGCCACTCGGCGCGCTACGTGCTTACGCTCTGGACTGCGGTCGTGGGCATCTCGACGCTGGCCGCCGCACTCGGGTACGAACTGCTCGGCGGCGCATCGCCGAGCATCGTGGCGGCCATTCAGGCATTCGCCGCAGGCGCGATACTCACGATGCTCGCCGACACCATGATGCCCGAAGCGTTCGAACACGGCGGCTCGGTCGTCGGACTGGTCACGGTGCTGGGCTTCTCGGCCGCCTTCCTCTTGTCGACGACTGGCTGACGCGCGCTCGCCCCGCACGTACGTGTGGCCGTGACGGCTCGCGGGGTCAAGTCCGGTGGATTCCGCCTGCTGCGGCGATCCCGCGCGATCCTGCCCCGATCGCCGGGGATCGGCCCTGGCGGGTGGTGCTGCCGACGTGACGTGTCAGGGCCGGTCAGGCGGGGAACGTCCATCCAATGCGTGCTGCCATCTTCTCCACCTTCCCTCCCCGGGCGTGCGGTATCGGGACGTTCTCCTTCGACCTCCGCACCGCCCTGCTCGAGGTGTCGTCCATCGAGGACGTGCATCCGATCGTCGTGGTCGACGAGCCGTCCAGCCCGCAGTGGCCCGACGTGCTGGCGACGGTGAACCAGTCCGTCCGCAGCGACTACTCGCGCGCCGCCCGGCTGCTGGGCCACACCGACGTCGACGTGGTGCTGCTGCAGCACGAGTTCGGTATCTTCGGCGGTTCCGACGGCGACGACGTGCTCTCATTCGCGCAGGAGCTCGCACAGCCGCTCGTGGTGTCGCTCCACACGCTCTTGTCGGCGCCGAGCGAGCACCAGCTGGAGGTGCTTACCGCGCTGTGCGACCGGGCCGATCGCGTGATGGTGATGACCGGCACGGCACGGCGCATCCTGATCGAGCTGGACGCTTGCCAGGCGGCGAAGATCCGCGTTGTACCGCACGGCGCGCCGGCCGTGCTCGCCCGTCGTCGCGGGGAGGTCGCGAACGGCAGCAGGCCGCGCTACGTCGCGCCCATGCCCGGCGGCTACGAGCGGCTCAAGGAGCGGTTCCTGGTGTCCACGTTCGGCCTGCTGTCGGCGGGCAAGGGCATCGAGACGATGCTAGATGCGATGCCGGCGCTGATCGAGCGCCATCCCGAGGTGCTGTATTTGATCGCCGGGCGCACCCATCCGCAGGTCGCGCGCCGCGACGGTGAGGCCTACCGGCTGCAGCTGGAGCGCAGGGTGGTCGCCCTCGGTCTCGAGGATCACGTCGACTTCGACGATCGCTTCCTGTCGATCGACGAGCTGTCCGACCTGCTCGCGGTGACCGACGTCTACGTGACGCCGTACGGCAACCGCGAGCAGATCGCGTCCGGCGCGCTGACGTTCGCGATCGCCGCCGGCTGCGCCGTGGTGTCGACGCCGTACTGGTACGCCGAGGACGTCTTGTCGTCCGGCGCCGGACGGCTGGTGCCGTTCGCCGATCCCACCGCGCTCGCCGCCGCCGTCTGCGACTTCGCATGCCACCCGGAGACGCTCGAGACGGCCCGCGCCGAGGCGCGCCGCATCGGCAGTGACCTCGCCTGGTCGGCCGTCGGCGAGGCGACCGCCGGAGTGCTCGCCGAGGTCGCGGCACTGGTGCGTCCCACCGCCGGCAGCCCGGTCCACAACGTGCACCCCGCCGCGCCGATCCAGTACGCGTGAACCCTCTCGTCCTCCTACCAGCCGCAGTCCGTCACCGAAGAGGTGGTTGCGTCTGCGCCTGCCCAGCCAGACCGGCGACGGCGGCACCGCACCCGCTATGGAGACGGGCGTGTGCCGCCAGAGATCGTCGCGCCGATGCCGAAGTTCAGACGGATGGTGTTGTGCCGGTCGACCCGACTGAGGGTCGCGAGCACGAGCGCGTCGACGCTGCAGCAAGGCCCGTCGCGGCGCGTGCGTTCGGCCCTCTAGCGACCGATTGGGGAATCTGCCCTCACCGCGCTCCGTCCGCTTCCGGTCGGGGCGCCGCCGCGGCGCGTGCTTCGAAGGGCCTCGGCGTCGCGCGGCGCGTGCAGCCGGTACCAGTGCCGTTCGGTTCTCCCTGGGTTCGGCATCGAAATATGGTATCGATGTCCGGTATGGCTGACAGAACCTCGGACGGGGGTACGCGACGCGGTGTGCGGTGGGCCGCACCGTCACCCGACTCGCCCCGCTTCGCCGGCCGGCAGAGCCCGACGAGGTCGCGGCTGTGATCTGTTTTCTCGCGTCTGACGACGCCTCGTACGTCACCGGCGCCGTCGTCATGGCGGACGGCGGCTCGACGGCCGTCGACGTGCTCGTCGTCGACTACGAGGCCGACGCATGAATCAGCGCGTTGCACTGGTGACGGGCGGTGGCCGGGGAATCGGGCGAGAGGCTGCCCTCCTGCTATCCCAGGCTGGTGCTCGCGTGATGATCACGGCGCGCAGCGAACAGGAGTTGGCGGCCGTCGGCGTCGACTTCGTGGCGGCTGACCTCGGGAACCGGGACGGTTGCGCGCAGGTAATCAGGGAGACGGAGACCCGGCTTGGTCCCATCGATCTGCTGGTGGTGAACCACGGCATCGGCTCCGCGCACGAACGTCTGATCTGGGAACAGCGCCGCGAGGTCTGGGACGAGACGATGCGGGTGAACCTCGACGCGCCATACGAGCTGACGCGGCTCGTCGTCGGCGGAATGGTCGAACGGGGTTTCGGCAGCCTGGTGTACACGAGCTCGACCGCCGGGCAGATTGCCGAGCGAGCCGGCAGCGCGTACACCACCTCGAAGCACGGCCTGCTCGGCCTGATGCGCGCCGTCGCGCAGGATGCCGGTCCGTTCGGCGTACGCTCGAACGCCGTCCTTCCGGGTTGGGTGCGAACCGCGATGGCCGAACGATCCGCTCGCGCCGAGGCGGGCCAGCGCGGCGTCACCCCCGATCAGGTGTGGGCCGAGCGGGCCGCCGACTACCCTCAGAACCGGGTGCTTACGCCCCGAGAAGTCGCAGACGTGATCGTGTTCCTCTGCAGCGACGCCGCCAGCGGAATCAACGGCGAGGCGATCACCGTCGCGCTCGGTGGGAGGTGGTAGTCCGCACCCAGTCGGCGCCCACGCGGCGGAGAACGCGTGTTGGTTCGGCACCGGCGCCAGGCGCCGGACGTGATGAAAGCCCCGCGACTGCGGCGTGCTACAGGCCACAGCAAGCTAGCTCCGGCCGGGCGACACCCATCGACGACGCCGGTGGCCAACGACCGCTTCAGTCGATCTGCACCGCTCCGAAGCGGTGGCGGTGCGCCGAGCGGACGCGCTCCTTGTCGTGCGGCAACTGCGCGCCGGCGTCGCTGATCTCGACGATCAGATCGGCCCGCGTGCGGATCGCGCGCCGCGCGGCGTCGTAGCCCTCACCGAGCGACTCGTCGAGCAGCCGGAGGATCTCGAGGAGGTAGATCTGCACCGTCGGCTGGTCGGCGGCCGCGATGCGCACCTCGTCGAACGCGAGACCGATCACGTCATCCGGCGTCATCGCCTCGGCGAGGACGAGCACCCGCCCGTCCTTCCCGCTCATCACCCTCGGAGCGGGCGGCGCGACGAGCAGCTCGCTCACGACGGCACCGAGGTGAAACAGCGCGTCCTGTGCCGTGGTCGGATCATTGATGCCAGGCGAGAGCGCCTTCAGCGCGACGTCGGCGAGCTGCCGCGCGCCGTAGGTCGTGTCCTGCTGCATGGTGCGCGTCTGGCCGACGATGACCGCCCGCCGCACCGCGCGTTCGGCTGCCGCCTCGTCGGTCGGACGCGGCCAGATCACGCAGAGCGGCGTGCGCGGGATCGCGTAGTGGCCGGCGGTCGTATCGAGACGCATCGACGCACCCGGTTCGAGTGCCTCGAGAAGCGCCTGGTGGTGGATCTGCTGCACCCACCCCTCGTGCGCGAACGGCACCGCGAAGCAGGGACCGGACGGTGCGGGAACCGTCCCGTCAGCGCTGTCCGGAGGAGGTTCGCTGCCGCGGCTACGTGCCTGCGCGATCGACTCGGCGCTGACCCGGTGGAGGATGACAGAGACGTCCATCGTGTGGGCGCTGTGGCTGATGAACGCCACGATGGAGAGCACGGAGACCACGCCGAGCAGCACCGCGACGAGGATCGAGATGCTGGGGACGACGGGATTGCCGGCCTCCTCGAGCGGTCCACGGACGGCGCGCAGCACGACCAGGCTGTACGTGAACGTGCCGATGACGATTCCCATGATCCGCTTGTTGTAGGGGTCGCGGAACAGACCGTGCACCACCCGCGGCGAGAACTGGCTCGAGGCCAGCGAGAGGAGCAGGAGGCTGACCGAGAACGCGATGCCCGCGAAGGCCAGGGTCGCGCTCGCGACGACCGTGAGCACGCCGCGCGCGCTCTCGACCGTCGCCGTCAGCCGGGACGGCACGTTGTCGACGCGCTCGTCGACGACGAGCATCAGCTCGCCGAGCACCACTGCCGCGACGACGAACAGCATCGGGACGAAGAACAGGCTGCGGCGGATCTTGTCGTCGAGCTCGCGGAGCCGCACGTGCATCGTAGCTTCCCCCCCGGCCACTCGTTCCGCGCCGACCGGAGTATAGACGGCACGAAAGTGTCCACCGCGCGAGCCCCGTGCCGCACCCCGATTCGCAAACGCAGCACGGGATGGACTCTCTCGTCCGCACCGACCACTTCTGTCGCGCGGCGAGTAGCGGCCCGGCCCGATCAGGACCGGGAGCCGCGTCTGGGACGAGGCGCCGCGGTTGGTTCGCGGTGCCCGCGAGTCGAATCCAATCTGCAGGTACGCCGGCGTGGTTCGGATCGTGACCGGCTGGGAGCACTGCCGTTGGGCAACTCCGCGGTCGCGATCGCCAGACTGAGCCGTTACGCGCTCTCGGCGACGAGGGAGCCGACATTCACGGCGTACACCTTCACCGGTTGCCGCTTTCCCTTCAGCGGATGCTCGCCCTGCGCTTCGACGGCGATGTCGTCGCCGAGGCCGGCGCGGGTGTTCTCGTCGATCAGAATCGGCCGGCCGAGCTCCTTCGTCTGCGCCTCGAGCCGAGCCGCGACGTTGACGGTGTCGCCGACGCACGTGTAGGTCGCGCGGTGCTGCGTCCCGGTGTACCCGGCGACGACACGGCCCGACGCGATGCCGATGCCGATCTGGATCTCCACCTTGCCCCGCGTCACCTGCTCCGCGTTGAAGAGGCGGATCAACTCGACCATCTGGCAGGCTGCGCGGACGGCGCGCAGCCGGTGATCCGGACGCGGCACCGGCGCGCCGAAGATCGCCATCAGACCGTCGCCGATCATCTGGTTGACGATGCCGCCCTCGCCGCCGATCGCGTCCATCATCAGCGTGTAGTAGTCGTTCAGCAGCTCGATCGTCTCGGTCGGCTCCCACGCTTCCGCGATCGACGTGAACGACCGGATGTCGCAGAACAACGCCGACGCGTCGACGTGCTTGCCGCCGAGCGCGAAGCCCGATGTGAGCAGGTCGTCGGCCACTTCCTTCGTGGCGAACTTGCTGATGAGCTCGCGTTGCTGGTCGCGCAGCCGCTTCTTCTCGACGCTCGCGTTGACCCGCGCGTTGAGCAGGACCGGGTTGATCGGCTTCGTCAGGTAGTCCTCAGCCCCCATCTCGATGCACTTCACGACGCTGTCCAGCTCGTCGAGCGCGGAGGTCATGACGACGGGGATGTCGCGAAGCTGCGCGTCCTGCTGTAGCTCCTCGAGGACGCGGTACCCGTCGAGCTCGGGCATCAGCACGTCGAGTAGCAGCACGTCGAACGGCCGCTGCCGGAGCAGATCGAGCGCCTCGCGCCCGTGCTCCGCGAAAACGACCGTGTGACCTTGCTGCTCGAGGCTGCGGCCGAGCAGCAGCCGGTTCATCCGGTTGTCGTCGGCGACGAGGACCGTGCCGGGCGCGAAGCGATCGCTCACGTCGCCGCCGCCGAGCGCAACGCCTCGAGTGCGCGCTCCAGCGATAGGCGCTCCGCCTCGATCCGCGCGACGAGGGCCGGAGCCCCGTTCAGTCGGGCGTCCCTCGCCTGCTGTTCAAGCGCGCGACAGAGGTCGGCGAACTCCGTCGCCCCGAGCGTGGCGCCGTTTGACTTCAGCGTGTGCGCCGCCCGCCGAACCTCGGCGGTGTCTCCCGCCTCGAGGGCTTGGTGGAGCGTCGCGAGCAGCGTCGGCACGTCGGCGAGAAACGTGTCGATCACCTCGACGAGGAAGTCGTCGCCCCCGAGCTCCCGCAGGCTCGCCAGCGCAGCGTCGTCGAGGAGTCCGTGGGCGTCTCCCGCGGGCACCACCGCATCCTGTCCGGCCGGCCGCACGAGCTGCAGCGCCTCGGCCAGCAATTCCGGCCGGATCGGCTTCGCCACGTAGTCGTCCATGCCGGCCGCGAAGCATGCTTCGCGGTCCTCGGGCAGCGCGTTCGCGGTCATCGCGATGATGCGCGGCCGTGTATCGGGCCAGCGCGCGCAGATCCGGCGCGACGCGTCGAGACCGTCGAGCTCCGGCATCTGCACGTCCATCAGCACGACGTCGTACCGGCGACGCTCGATCGCCGCGATCGCCTCGAATCCGTTCGAGGCGACATCAGCGGTGTAGCCGAGCCGCTGGAGCAGACGGAGTGCGACCTTCTGGTTCACCGCGTTGTCCTCGGCAAGCAGGATCTGCAGTGACGGGCCGGCCGTCCCGGGCCGTGCCGGCTCGGCCGCCGAGCCGGGTGCCTCGTCCTGCGCGAGCAGTCGGACGAGTGCGTTGTAGAGCTGGGACGCGCGCATCGGCTTTGCGAGCTGCGCGTCGAACTCGTCGCCGGCGTCGGCCTGGGGCAGGCGTCCAAGCGAGGTCAGGAGCAGGAGTGCCAGCTCGGGCCGCGAGCGACGGCGCCGGATCTCGCGCGCCAGGTCGACCCCGTCCATGAGGGGCATCATCATATCGAGCACGGCAACGTCGAACTTCTCGCCCCCGTCGATCAGCGCGAGCGCCGCGGCGCCGCTCTCGACGGCGACAGGTTCCATCCGCCACGCACGCGCGTGGCGCGTGACGATCTCGCGGTTCGTCGCGTTGTCGTCGACGACGAGGACACGCTTCCCGACGAGCTGCGTCAGGGTCCCGTCGGCGGTCGGTAGCTCCGCCGGGACGGCGGTGAGTGTGATGCGGAACGTCGAGCCCTTGCCCTCCTCGCTCTCCGCCCGGATCGTCCCGCCCATCAGTTCGACGAGGCGCTTCGAGATCGCGAGTCCGAGCCCCGTCCCGCCGTAGCGTCGCGTCGTCGATGCGTCGACCTGGCTGAACGACGCGAACAGGCGGTCCATTCGATCCTGCGGGATCCCGATCCCGGTGTCGCGCACCGCGATTTCGAGCTGCACCGATTTCCCGGTGGCTGCCGCGGCCTCCACGAGCACGACGACCTCGCCCTCCTCGGTGAACTTGACGGCGTTCGACAGGAGGTTGAGCAGCACCTGTCGAACGCGGGCCGCGTCGCCGAGGATTCCGGGGGGCGCGTCCTCGCCGATCAGGCACCCGAGTTCGATTCCTTTCTCCCAGGCGCGCGGAGCGACGATTTCGAGCGCCCGCTCGACGCATTCACGCAGGTCGAATGGTTCGTGCTCCAGCTCGAGCTTCCCGGCCTCGATCTTCGAGTAGTCGAGGATGTCGTCGATCACGTGCAGCAGGGCGTCGCCGCTCGAGTGGACGATCTCGGCGAACTCGCGCTGTTCGCCCGTCAGCTCGGTGCCCAGCAGGAGGTCGGTCATGCCGATCACGGCGTTCATCGGCGTCCTGATCTCGTGGCTCATCGTTGCCAGGAAGGCGCTCTTCGCCTGCGTCGCCGCCTCGGCCTCCTGCCGGGCGCGCTGGAGCTCCGTCACGTCGTGGTAGATGCCGAGGAAGCCGACGTGGGAGCCGGCCTCCATGAGCGGGACGAGCTTCAGCTCGACGTCGACCGCTGTTCCGTCCTTCCGCCTGCGCGTCGTGATTCGTTGCGCGCGACCGCCTCTCAGCGCCTCCTGCGTGACCTCGCGCCCTTCGCCGCGATCGGCGTCGCCGAAGACGAGTTCGTCGACGGAGCGGCCGAGCGCTTCTGCCGCCGCATAGCCGAACAGCTCCGCCGCCGCCGGGTTCCAGTCGGTGACCCGCTCGTCGGCATCCATCACGATCACCGCTGCGGGACTGATCGCGGCGAGCGACTCCAGGTACTGGCGCTGCCGCTGGACCTCGGCGAAGAGACGTGCGTTCTGGATCGCAACGCCGACGTTGGCCGCGATCGTGGCGAGCAGGCGAACGTCGTCGTCTCCGAACTGGCCCTCCACCTCGACGTTCTGGACGCTGATCACACCGATCGACTTGCTGCCGAGGACGATCGGAACTCCGAGGTAGGAGCGGGAGGGCGTGCCGACCGTGCCGTGCCCCTCGTACTGCTGATTCCGGTTCAGCAGCAGCGGCTCTCGCGAACGGAGGATCTGCGACGTGAGCCCCTCCCCGTAGTCCAGAGGAGGCTCCGGCCGGCGCTCACCGTTCTCGTAGTAGTAGGCGAAGTCGATCCGTCCGGCGGCCGCGTCGTGCAGCGCCACGTAGGCGATGTCGGCACTGAACGTCTCGCGCACCCGCTCGCCGACCAGCTCGATCAGCGCGCCGAGATCGAGCTGCGAGGCGAGCGCCTGCCCAACGCTGTTGACCGTCGCGAGCTCGACCACTCGCTGCCGGGTCTCATGGACGAGCCGAGCGTTGTCGAGCGCGACGCCCAGGCTGCCGGCAAGCGTCGTCAGCAGGCGCTGATCCGCTTCGGCGAAGGCGTGGGTCCGATCCGCGTTCTGGAGCGAGATCACGCCGGTCGAGCGACCGCCGACGACGAGCGGGACGAACAGCGCCGAACGGATCGGATCGCCGCTCAACACATACGGGTTGCCGTAGCGCTCCGACACCTCCGGCGTGACCTCGTCGAGCATCAGCGGCTCCCGCGTCTCCATCACGTGCCGGCGAAAGCCGATCAATGCGATCGGCTGCTCGTGCAGCCGCTCGCCTCGCTCGATCACGTACGGGAAGGCGAGCAACCGGCTCGCCTCGTCGTAGACGGAGATGCTGACGACCTGCGCGTCGAACACCTCGCGCAGCCGGTCGCCGACGAGGTCGTAGATGGACTGCGGGTCGAGCTCCCCGGCGATCGCGGCCTGGACGCTGTTGATCAGGGCCAGCTCGGCGTTCCGCTGCCGGATCTCCTGGACGAGGCGCGCATTTTCGAGGGCGGCGCCGATGCTGCCGGCGAGCGTGACGAGCAACCGTTGGTCGGAGTCGCTGAAGGCGTGCTCGCGGTCGACGTTCTGCAGCGAGACGACGCCGGTGGGACGGCCGCCGGTCAGGAGCGGCACGAAGAGCACCGACTTCGGTGCCTCTCCGGCGATCGCCGTCGGGTTGCCGTACAACTCGGCCGCCGCCGCGACATCCTCGTTCAAGAGCAGCGGCTGACCGGTCTCAAGCACGTGCTTCCGGAACCCGACCACCGGCATCGGCTCGAGCTCGAAGCGCTGGCCGCGCTCGACCACATAGGGGAAGCCGAGGAGCCCGGTCGACTCGTCGTACGTCGAGATGCTGACGGCCTGCGCGTCGTAGACCTCGTCGATCTTGTCGCCGACGACGTCGTAGATCGCCTGCTGGTCGAGTTCGGCGGCGACTGCAGCCTGGACGCCGTTGATCAGGGCAAGCTCGGCGTTCCGCTGCCGCGTCTCGTGGATGAGCCTGGCGTTCTCCAGCGCCACGCTGAGACTGTCGGCCAGCGTCGTCAGGAGTCGCTGATCCGCCCCGCTGAAGGCATGCGTCCGATCGAGGTTCTGGAGGGAGGTCACACCGGTCGCGCGCCCGCCGACGACGAGCGGGACGAACAGGGCCGAGCGGACCGGCTCGCCGCTCAGGACGAACGGGTTGCCGTAACGCTCGGCGGTCTCCGGCGTGCTGTCCTCGATCATCAGCGGCTCGCGCGTCTCCATCGCGTGCTTGCGGAAGCCGATCAGCGGGATCGGCTCGTCCGGGAAGCGCACGCCGCGCTCGATCGTGTACGGGAAGCGGATCAGCCCCGACGAGGGCTCGTAGATGCCGATGTCGACGACCTGCGCGTCGAAGACCTCCTGGAGCTTGTCGCCGACCACGTCGTAGATCGCCTGCAGCTCCAGCTCGCCGGCGAGCGCGGCCTGGACGCTGTTGATCAGTGCGAGCTCGGCGTTCCGCTGCCGCGTCTCCTCGATCGCACGTGCGCGCGACAGAGCGACGCCGATGTGCTGGCCGACGAACGCGAGCAGCTCCTTGTCCTGCTCCGTGTACTGGAAGTCGCGTGTGTACGTCTGCACCGTCGCCACGCCGAGCGTGCGGCCATCGGCCTTCAGCGGAACGCCGATCCAACTCGACTCTTCGGTCACGAGCCCCGTGATCTCGATCTCATGTCGCTCGACCAGCTCGAGTGCGCGCTCGTACGTCAGGAGCTGCGGCTCTCCTGTCCGGAGGACGTACGCCGTCCCCCCCTTGGCCTCGCCTTCGCCGAACGCAACCCACTTGTTGGGTTCCGGGACGTCGGGGTCGAGCTCGTCGACGTAGTAGGGCCAGCTGATCAGCTGCCGGTCGTCGTCGTACAGCGCGATGAAGAAGTTGTTCGCGTACATGCATTCGCCGACGACGGCGTGCACCTCGCGGTAGAACTCCTGCATGTCCTGCACCGAGCTGGCGAGCTCGGTAATCCGGAAGAGCGCCGTTTGCATGCGTTCGGCGCGCCCGCCGCCGGCAGGGGTCGTCACGTCCGTCCGTCCTCGCGCGACAGCATCCGGCCAGTATCGGTCGCAGCGAGCATGTTGTCCAGCGCACGGCTCGTGGGTGCTGAGCCCTTCCGCACCGCCTCGAGCGTCTTGGCGCAGGGCCAGCGATTCGTGGTCGCGCCGAGTCGGATCGGCGCCTGACCATGAGCGTCCCGAGATCGGGTAGGTGGCGGCGCTTCAGGTGGTCGTCGCACGCCTCGGGAGGCCGGCGTCGCCTCGATCAGCGCGGGTCGAAGATGCTCCGCGGGAGCTGCTCGCCACCGAGCAGGCGGGCGATCTGGCGGCCGCCGTGGATGGACGGGAGGAAGCCGACGCCGTTGCAGCCCAGGTTGTAGAGCAGGGAGGGCCGCCCGGGGTGCGGGCCGACGACGCGCACCATCCCGTCCATGTAGCCCATCAGCCCGTGCCAGTGGTAGTCGTAGGGCTGCCCGGCGGGCCGCGCCGGCTGCGCGAAGGCGCGCACCTCGGCATCGAGCACGTCCAGCAGCACCCCGGGAAACGGCGCCCACGGGTCGTAGACTCCTTCGTGCGGCCACTCCGGCCCGCCCATGCAGGTGAGCGTCACGGCGCCGCCGGGCCGGTCGTAGGTGCGCCGGGTGATGTAGACGTATGGCGCCTCGCCGCTGCCGACCGCCTGGTTGCGGATGTAGCTCATCGCAGCGGGCGTGCGCGGTCGGTCCTCGGCGAACGCCGCCATGAAGCCGTACGTGCCGACGACCCGCTGCTCCGGATGGAGCTCGAGCGGCGTCCCGGTCTCGTCCTCGACGACGTGCCGGGTGTAGCCATTGGTGCAGAGGACGACGCGCGCCGCACGCACGCTGTGGTGGTTCGCGTGCAACTCGACGCCGCCTGGGCCGACCACAACGCGCTCCACCTCGGTCTGGTCGGCGAAGCGCAGCCGCTCGGGGTACTGCCGCTCCAGGTAGGCGAGGACCTGCTGGCAGAGCATGGCGCTGTTGGCGCAGCCCTTGCGGTCAGAGAGCACCGCCCGGTAGCGGTCGTCGTCGGTCTCGAGCAGCTCGCGGATGCGCGCCTGCGGCACGACGGTGTAGAGCTCCGCGAACTCCGCCGGGATGTTGTCCAGGAACGCGGCTTGTTCGGAGACGACGCAGGGCTCGATCCGGAGGCCCCCGTGGAGGCGCAGCCGGTTGTTGCGCAGGTGAACCATCACGTGGTTCAACGTGAGCATGCCCAGATGGCCGGTGAACCGCTCGACGCGGACGGTGGCGCCCGCCTCGACGACGAGCAGGTCGAGCAGGTCGTGCGCGTCGTCGAACGCGCGCTGACCCTCGATCGCCAGGTCGTCCCCGAACTGCGCGGCGATGTCGTGGAGCGGCCGCTCGAAATAGGTGGTGAGCTGCCCGGCGTTGCGGCCGGTCGCGCCATGCGCGACGCGGTCGCGCTCGAGCACCAGGACGCTATGGCCGGTCGACCGCAGCGCGAAGAACGCCGTGGCGATGCCCGCGATTCCCGCGCCGATGATCGCGACGTCGGTAGCGACGTCCTCCTCGAGCGGCCGCGGGTCACCGAGCGGTGCGAGTTGCGCGATCCAGGGCGATCGGACCGGCAGGTCGGGGAATCTCCCTTCCGTCTGCGACTCGCCGGCTACCGCCGCCGCATGCTCCATCTCGGGGTCCTCCTGCGTCGCCTGCGGCCTTCGGCGAGCCCCGCCGGGGACACAACCTAGCGCGTACGGGTCAGGTGCGCGAGCAGGATCCGGATCACGGCGCGCTATCCACCTGTTCATCACCCGGTCGGAGCGCACCGGCCTGCGACTGATGCCACGCAGCGTGACGCCCTCAGGTTCCCGCTTGCCGTCGGATGCGTCACTCGGCGGGATCAACGCGGGGGCGCTCCCGCAGCACGTCGGCCAGATCGGCCCGGGCGTGCCTGAGGTCCTTGGCGGTGATGTGCACCTCGGCCAGCAGGGTGGCGAACACCGCTTCCGGTCCGTCGACGTCGTCGCCGACCGCCGCCTCGAGGTCGATGGCCACTGTCGCACCGTCCCGACGCGGTCGGTCGTCCACCGTGAGCGAGACCAGCCGGCCGCTCGCGGGGGCGTACAGGAGGCCGTTGACGACCGTGCACCGGGGCTTGCGGCTCGGCGTTAGGGCCGGCGGGTGGTCGAGGCTCTCGCGCAGGTGAGCCTCGATGAGGTCGACGTTCCAGACCTGGCGCACGTACTCGTAGATCCGGCCGCCGCCCATGCGGGCGTTGACTTCGACGATCCGCGGGCCACGGCTGGTCGACTTGGCCTCGATGTGCAGGACGCCGCGGTGCAGCCCGAAGGCGCGCGCGGTCGAAACGCAGAGGTCGACGACGCGTGCCACAGCCTTTCGGTCGTGATCGGGCGGGCAGTGCAGCCCCGTCTCCTGGAACGAGGGCTCAGCCGTCGGCCAGTTCTGCGAGACGCTGGAAAACACGCAGTCGCCCCGGTGCATCACGAGGTCGACGTCGAACTCGACGCCGTCGAGGTACTCCTCGACGAGCAGGTCGTTGCCGGTGCGGAAGATCCCGTCGTGCTCGGGGGTTACGACGCCGCGTACCAGGGAGTAGATCTTCGGGAGCTCCTCGAGCGCGTCGACCCGCACACATCCCATGGCGCTCGCTCCGAACTCGGGCTTCACCACGGCCGGGAATCCCACGTAGGGCGCCGCGGCGAACAGCTCGTCGAGGGAGCGCACACGCCGTGCGCGCGGACTCGGCAGCCCGAGCTCGGTCGACAGTTCGCGGGTGCGCACCTTGCTGCGGGCAGCGTCGACCGCCTCGGTCGAGTTGCCGGGCAGCCCCAGCGACGCCGCCACCCGGGCGCAGACATCGATGCTGTTCTCCCAGAAGGTGAGGACGCCGTCCGGCCGCACTCCGGCTGCGATCAGCGCGTCGAGCACCGCCTGCGCGTCCTGATCCGGGTCTCCGACGATCGGTGCCGCCAGCCACGACGCCGCTATCCCCTCCTCCACCAGCGACTGCGACCAGTGCCCTGGCTCGTCCACGATGACGAGCCGGGCGCCGAGAGCGGCCATGCGGGCGTGGATGTTGCGCTTGCCCTCGTACCCCGCACCGACGACCGCTACGACCGCACCCGTGGCGCTCACGCCGACTCCCACCGAGGGTCGTCGACGAGCGCGGTGGTGCCCGCGGGCGTCCCCGGCCGGCGACCGCCGCTCGCCAGCTCGGACCTCATCGTCGGAGCAGCCTCGAGTGCGTCGAGCAGCACGCTGCCCTCGAGGCGCAGCACGTTGCTGTCGACCGCGGTCGTCACGGTCGCGTTCCGCGGCGCGCCGTCCAGAAGGCCGCGCTCTCCGAACCACTCCCCTGATCCGAGTCGGATGACCTCGGTGTCACCGCGGTGGACGACCACCTCCCCGTCCACCACGACGTAGAACGCGTGCGCAGGAGCGCCCTGCACCACAACGTCGACACCCGGTGGCAAGGAACACAGCTGTGCGGCGGCGGCGAGCTCCTCGAGCACGATCTGCGGGACGCCCTGTGCGAGCGGCACCTTGTCGATGATGGAGACGCGCGACGCCAGCGCCTCCGCACGATGGCGGCTGGCGGCATCCAGACCCCTCAACCCGGCCAGGCACGCCAGGGTCACGATCACGGCAGCGGCGCCCAGCACCAGGAGGCTCGTCGACAGTGACGAACGGCTGATGAGCACGGGGGCCAGGAGGGCTCCGACCACCATCGCCGCGACCGTCAGCGAGTCGTAGAACCCCATCACGCGGCCGAGCACGTCCCCCGGGACCACCCGCGCGAGGGTTGTCTCGGCGACGACCTCGCACGCGACCAGTCCGATGCCACCGAGGGTCGTGACCACCAGGGCCACGACGACGAGGTCGAACCGCGCGTACACCAGCTGCGTCGCACAGAACACCACAGCCGTCCCCACGACGATGCGCGACACGGCACTGCTCGTGGACAGCCGTGCATTGACCACGATGCTCAGCAGCCCACCGAAGCCCGCAGCGGCCAGCAGGTACCCGTACCCTTCGGCCCCGAGCCCGAGCTTCTGCTGGGCGTAGAGCACCAGCTGCACGGTCTGGGCGCCGTAGGTGAGCTCGACCATGGCCACGACGAGGAAGATCGGCGCGACATAGGCAGTGCGCCAGACCATGGAGAGGCCCTGCTTGAGCTGGGAGACCGCACGCTCGGTCTCGGCAGCCGTCGGTGCGGCCGGGCGTCGACGCAGCCGTGAGACGAGTAGCGCCGAGACCATGAAGGTGAGCGCGTTGACGGCAAACGCCACCCACGTCGCAGCGATGGTGAGCAGGATCGCCCCGATCGCCGGCCCCACCACGACGCCCAGCTCCTGCACGGTGTGCAGCAGCGCGTTGGCCGGCCCGAGTCGTGCTTCGCCGACGAGGCGCGGCAGCAGGGCCATCGCCGCCGGCCGCTCGGCGGCCCCGGCAACCGAGGAGAGCGCCGTGAGGGCGATGACGACCACCATCGGGCTCTCCGTCGCGACCGCCGCGGCGAGCACGACCATGAGGAGCACGCGCAGCAGGTCACCGAACAGCAGCACGATCCGTCGCTCGTAGCGGTCGGCGACGACACCTCCGAACGGTCCGAGCAACGCGTAGGGCAGCAGTCGGAAGATCGTGGCGGCTGCCACCCAGGCGGCCGACCCCGTGGAGATGTAGACGTACGCCAGGAGTGCCGCGTTGTAGAGCCAGTCGCCGAGCTGCGAAGCGGCGCTCGCCCCGATGAGCAGCCGCGCGTCGCGGATCGCGAGCACACCCCGATAGGCACCCCACCCCAGCACGCGCACAGCGTAGCGGCGGGTCCGCGCATCGGCCGGCGGAGCACCGGCGAGCGGCAGGCGCCCGACACGTCTCCTGCTGCCGTGTTCCGAACCGCATGACTCGCCGCAACGTCATCCCGGTCGGCAGCCCGCTTTCCGCGGCCGTAGACTGGCAGCATGGCCCCGAAGTCGCTCGCCACCGATCGAGAGCCGAGCGCCTCGGAGCTGCTGCGGTCCTACGTTCCGCGCGTCGTCGTCGAGTGGCTCCGCGAGGCCCCGGAGGCTCGCCACCGCCTGGTCGACGGAACACTCGCGATGGTCGACATCACCGGCTTCACGGAGCTCACCGAGCGGTTGCAGCGCCGAGGCAAGGCGGGTGCAGAAGAGCTCGCCGACCTGCTCGAGGAGGTGTTGAAGGGGCTGCTGTCGGTGGCGTACGCGGACGGCGCGAGCCTGCTCAAGTGGGGCGGCGACGCCGTGCTGCTGCTGTTCACAGGAGCCGATCACCAGCCACGCGCCTGTCGCGCGACATTCGCGATGCAGGACGTCATGCGCCGTACGGGCCGGCTGCGCACCTCGGCCGGCCAGGTGCGGCTGCGCATGAGCGTCGGCGTGCACACCGGGCCGGTCCATCTGTTCCTCGTCGGAGACGTCCATCGCGAGCTGCTCGTGGTCGGACCCGCAACATCCCGCACGGTCCGTCAGGAATCGGCCGCCAGTGCCGGCGAGGTGCTCCTCAGCCGGGAAACCGCGGCGTCCATCGACGGGCGCTTCCTCGGCGTGGCTCGCGCCGACGGCGTGCCGCTCCGCGGCGCTCCCGACGCACCGCAACGAGTTGCGGGCGCAGTGGACGTCGCCGACGTCGATCTCGTCGACTGCGTGCCGATCGCGCTCCGAGAGCGCCTCCTGTCCGGCGCCGCGGAGCCGGAACATCGGCCGGTGACCATCGCGTTCGTCGAGGTATCCGGCACCGACCAGATGCTCGCCGACGACGGACCCGAGACGCTGGCGAGCGTCCTCCACGATCTCGTCTCGGCGGTGCAACGAGCGGCCGGGCAGCACGAGGTCTCCTTCCACGAGTCCGACGTCGGCTCGAACGCCGTGAAGATCCTGCTCGTCGGGGGCGCTCCCGATACGACGGGTAGCGACGAGGACCGCGTCCTCCTGGCGGCGCGTGCCGCGATCGAACACGAAGGGCCGCTGTCCGTGCGAGTCGGGATCAACCGCGGCCGCGTGTTCTCCGGCATCCTCGGGCCACCGTACCGCCGGACGTTCTCCATCAAGGGCGATGCCGTGAACCTCGCGGCTCGCGTCATGGGGCGTGCTGCCCCGGGCCAGGTGCTGGCAACAGCGGCGGTGCTCGAGCGAGCACGCGTCTGCTTCGAGAAAACGCCGCTCGAGCCATTCGCCGTGAAGGGAAAATCCCAGCTGGTCGAGGCGTCGATCGTCGGTCCGGTCGAACGGGCGCGCGACCGCCGACCGCGATCGCGGGAACGGACGCCGCTGATCGGCCGCGAGGCGGAACTGGCGACCGTCGACCACGTGCTGGCCGGCGCACGTCGTGGCGAGGGCGGTGTCGTCGACGTGGTCGGCGAGCCCGGCATCGGGAAGTCTCGCCTGGTCGCCGAGGCGTACGGACATGCCGCCGACTTCCGCATCCTCGACGTCCGCTGCCAGGCGTACGAGTCGTCCACGCCGTATCTCGCGATCCGGCTCCTGCTGCTAGAGGCGCTGGACCTCGCTGATGCCGATGAGGAGGAAATGGCCGAGCGGCTGACCGCCGCGACGGCGGCGGCGGCGGCGGATCTCGTCCCGTGGCTCCCGCTGATCGGCGTCGTTCTCGGCCTCGAGCTCCCACCGACGCTCGAGACGGCACAGCTCGGCGATGCCGTTCGCCGCGAGCGGCTCGAGCGGACGGTGTCCGCGCTCCTCGTACGGCTTCTTGCGGGCCCCGTGCTGGTCATGGTGGAGGACGCCCACTGGATGGACGAGGCGTCCGGAGGCGTCCTGCGCCAGTTGGCAGCGCGTATTCGCAGCGAAGGCTGGGTGCTGTGCATGACGCGGCGCGAGGCCCCCGCCGGAGTCGACGCGTCGGGCTGGCCGGGCACCCTGACGATCCGACTCGGGCCGCTCGAGGTGGCATCGATCCAGGCTTTCATCGAGGTGAGCAACCCGGAGCTCCACCTCGCCCGTCACGAGTTAGCCGCCGTGACCGAGCGCGCCGGAGGAAACCCGCTCTTCCTGCGCGAACTGCTCCTCCATGCCGGCACGATCGACGCGGGAGGCGACGTGCCGGACTCCGTCGAGGCGGTGATCGCGGCGCAGATCGACCGGCTACCGCCACGTCGCCGCGCGCTCCTGCGGTCCGTCTCGGTGCTCGGCCAGACGTTCTCCCTCGAACTTGCCCGGGCGGTTGTCGGCGACGATCTGGCCGGGCAGGCCGACTGGGACGACCTCGACGGATTCCTCGCCCGGTCCAGCCCGCATGACGTCCGGTTCACGCATGCGCTGCTCCGGGATGTCGCCTATGAGGGCCTGCCGTTCCGACGCCGCCGTGACCTGCACGGCCGCGTCGGCGATGCGATCCTCCGGCGAGCCGTCCGCGGCGACGAGCAGGCCGAACTCCTCTCGCTGCATTTCTTCAACGCCCAGCGCTACGAGGACGCCTGGCGCTACTCCCTGCTCGCCGCCGCGAGCGCGCAGGCGAAGTGGGCCAACGCCGAGGCGGTGGACTTCTACGGGCGGGCGCTGCTCGCCGCTCGCCACCTCCTTGACGTCGACCCGGCAGACGTCGCGGCGGCGGCGGAGGCGCTCGGCGACGCCAACGAGCGGCTCGGAAAGTTCGGAGCGGCAGCCGACGCGTACGCACGAGCGCGTCGCCTGACCGGTGGCCGACGTGACGACCAGGCCCGCCTGCTCATGAAGGAGGGCGTGATCCGCGAACACTCGGGCCGTTACCCGCAGGCGCTGCGCTGGTACACCCGCGCTCTCGCGATGGACGATCCCGAGCAGCCTCTTCCCGAGCGGGCCGAGCTGTTGATCGCCTATGGGGGCGTTCGTTTCCGCCAGGGCCGGTTCCGAGAGGCGGTGCGGTGGTGCGAGCGGGCCGTGGAGCACGCACAGCTCGTCGGCGACCGGCCCGGGCTGGCACATGCCTACTACGTGCTGCACATCCTGCACATGACCCTCGGCACGCCGGAGAAGGCGAAGTACCGGTCGCTGGCGCTCCCGATCTACGAGGAACTGGGTGACCTGACCCGACAGGGATACGTGCTGAACAACCTCGGTATCGACGCGTATGAGGAGGGCCAGTGGGATGAGGCCATCGGCCTCTACCAGCGCAGCCGCGAGGCGCTCGGTCGGGCCGGCGCGTGGGTCGAGGCGGCGGACACGGACAACAACATCGCCGAGATCCTGTCCGACCAGGGCCGGCTCGACGAGGCCGAGCGCCTCGTGCGCGCGAGCCTTCGCACGCACCGCGCTGCCGAGTATCCGATGGGGATCGCCTACTCGATCCAGCACCTGGGCCGGATCATGGCGCGCGGGGGCCGCACAGCGGAGGCACGAGACCTGCTCACGGAGGCGCTCGACCTGTGGGTCGAGATCGGCAGTGCGGCCAGCACGACCGAGACCGAGGCGAAGCTGGCCGAGGCGATGCTGCTCGAAGGCAACCACGCCGGCGCCCTCGCGGTGCTCGGTCCGGCGGTCGAACGGGGACGGCAACTTGCCGTCGTCCCGTGGTTGCGGGCGCTTCTCCAGCGGCTCCTCGGCAGCGCGCTCGTGCAGGCCGGTGATCGCGAGGCCGGCGTCGTGGTCCTCCGCGAGGCGGTGTCCCTCAGCCGCGCCAGTGGCTCGCAGTTCGAGCTCGCGATGGGCCTCGACGCGCTCGCACGGATCGATGCCGGGACGCCCGAAGCTGCTTCCGCTCGGCACGACGCGGACGAGGTGCTGAACCGGCTCGGAGTGATCGGCATCGCACGGATCCCCTTGCCGACCAGCGGCTGAGGTCAGGGGGTGATCGTGACCACCACGCTCCGCGTGGTGGTCTGCGTCGTGCCTGGATAGGAGATCGTGACCAGGAGCGTCTCGTTTCCGGTGCCCTTCGTGCTGAGCTTCCAGTTGTACTGGAACTGCTTCGAGCCGGCGTCGTACCGCATACACGACGCGCCGAGGCTCTGCGCGCCGGTCGCCGAGAACATCAGCCGGCAGCCGGGCGCGGCCACCAGCGCGTTCGCCTCGGCGTCGCCCAGCAGCTGACCGTCCGCTCCGGTCAGCTGGATCTTGATCGGGACCGTCTGACCGGCCTTCCACTTGGAGTTCGGTGCAGGTGAGAGGAAGCCGGCCGGTGGGGCGAAGCCGTAGCCGACGAGGTACGAGCACCGGTTCGAGCCGTTGTTGCCGGCCCCGTCGGTTGCAACGAGAACGACGGACCCTGCGCCGGCGTCGGTCGTTGCAATCGCGCCCGTGACGGTGCTCAGGGGGGCGCCCGACATGAGGTCGGCAACGCTCGCGGTGAGCGTCGCGCCCGTCTGGCCGAGCGTGTACACGGCATTGACCGGACACGTGATGACCGGAGCCGTGGCGTCGCGCTTCACCGTGAGCGTCGCACTCTGCGTCCCGCCGAGGCTCGTCGCAGTGCACGTGAAGGTGGTGCCCGGGGTGTCGGCCGAGACCGTCACCGTGGCGCACGCCGTGCTCGCGATCGGGGACTCGGGATCGACGGTCGTGAACGCGACGGTGACATCGCCGGTGTACCAGTCGTTCAGGCCGCGTGTGCCCGTCACGACCGGAGTCACGACCGGCGGCGTGCCGTCGACCACGACGGCGAAGGTCGCGACCGGCTGAGCGGACGACGTGCGGCCGGCGCGGTCAGTCGCGATGCACGACACCGTCGTCCGGCCGGCCGGGAACGTCGTGCCGGAGGCGGGCGTGCACGTCACGTCCGGGGCGGGGTCGACGTTGTCGGTGGCGGCCGGGAGCGGGTAGTCGACGCGTGCGCCGGCCGGGCCGGTGGCGGCGACGATGATGTCGGGCGCGGTTCCGAGCTGCGGATCGACGGTGTCGACGAAGGCCTGCACCGCGTTCACGATCTGGCCCGCAGGGTCGAAGGCGAACACCGTATGCGCCCCGTCGGGCACGGTCGCCGACGCCTGCTGCGTGCCGGTCGCGTCGATCTGCACGCGGTAGCCCGCGCCGCTGGCCGCGACGGATGGGTGTGTCAGGAACCAGCCGCTGGCGCTCGGCGCGGCCGGCGAGAAGATCAGGGAGGCGGGGCCTGATGCGACTGCGGGAAGCGGGACGTAGCCAGGGCCCTTGTTGTTCGCCGACGCCGTGTTGCCGTTGGCGTCGATGGCGAAGTAGGTCGCCTCCTGCACGGGCGTGACGTCGGTGCCAGGAACGGTTCCCGCCCACCGGCCGGGCGTACCGGTCTGCCGCACGAGCTCGACGCGGCTGTAGCGCCCGCTGCGCAGGACCTGGACCAGTACGCGCGCGACGCCGGCCGCATCGTCGACGTTCGCCACCACGACCGTGTTCGCTCCCTGCTCGGTGGCCGTGAGGGCGCTGAACTGCGGACCGGTGAAGTCCGTCACCGATGCCGGTGCATACGTGATGAGCCAATCTGCGTCCGTGTACTCGCGCAGCTGGCCGAAGCCGGGATTGCCGGCGGGGCCGGAACGGAACTGCGCGGGTACGACGACGAGGCTCTGACGCGCGGAGCCATCCACGCCGTAGGTCGTCCCGATGGTGGAGAACGCGGTCGGGAAGATGGTGCGGGACGGCGGGGCCGGCTCGCCGGCTGCGTTATCCACCGTCGCGTTCGCGAACGCGTACCCGTTGGGTGCGTTGGCCGACGTCACGTCGAGCGTCGCGAGCGTCCACGACAGTGGCACGGCACCGTGCGCCACGAGGCCCGCGCCGGCGGGAACGTCCAGCACCGCCGCCGGCAGGATCGGGTACGGGTGGACAGCCTGGTCGAGGCCGGCGTTGGTCACGTACAGGCGACCGTCCGGCGTGGTAACGGTCTGCAGTGCTGGATGCACCCGCACGGTGGCGGACGGAAGCTGAGAGCGGGGATCGGTGGTGATCGCGGCGGTCGTCCCCGCCGCGGGGGCCGATCCCGACCCGGGAAGTCGGTACATCGGCATGCCCCAGAGCACGACCTCCTGGACGGCCTTCAGGTCATAGGGGTTGATCACGGAACGCGACCGCACGTATTCCTGCTGGGCGCGCACCAGCCCGGCGCCGATCTGGTTGCCGCCCTCGAGGGTGGCGGTGAATCCGGCCATCAACCGTTCGCTGAAGCCGATCGACGCGGTGTCTCCGATGCCGTATCCGAGGTTGCCGATCATCACCGCAGACCCCTTTGCCTGGAAGGTCTCCTGCCAGTCGGGCACGGCGTGGGCGAGGGAGTCGGGCACGTCGAGCCCGAAGTGGCAGCCGATGCTGTAGACCACCCGCAGGCGCATGCTGTCGAGCGGTGACGCGGCCAGGTCGGCGGTCGTGAACAGATCCGTCGAGGCACCGGTCTCGAGGCCACTCGCTGCGAGCATCCGGCTCGGGTCGAAGTGGGCGTTGATCGCCAACAGCCTCGCGGCTCCCCCGGCGGGCAGCAGACCATCGACGAACTGGGTCACCGACCAGGGCGCGAGGGCGTCGGCCACCGTGAGGCGGTTGACGGCATATCCGAGGCCGGTGAGCGTGGCCGTGGTCGCGGCGCCCGCGTCGGTGAAGAAGTCGTAGTCGCTCTCGAACGCTGTCTTCGACGCCGTACCGGGGTCGGCCACGCCGCCTGCCGCCAGGAACCGGTCGATCGCCTGGCCGACGGTGTCGCCGCTGCCGCCGAGGCGACCCAGCGCGACTTGCGGGATGTACGCGATCTGGCCCTGGATCGCGAGCGGCACGAACGTGCCGTACGGCGCGTCGGAGAGGAACATGCTCCGTCCCGCCGCGCCGGAAATCTGACCCGACCCCGCGGCCAGCGCCTCGCTGAGGAAGTCGCGCTCGCTCGTGTCCGTCGTGCCGTCGGGGAGCGCCGCGTGCGGGATGATCGTCCCGTCACCGACGATCACGATGTTCTGGAGGTTGGCCCAGCCTCCCGTGCCTACCTTGTATCCGTCGATGAGGTCGTCGATCGCGCGCACGACCTTGTTGGAGAGGTCGACATCGCACGGCTTCGCATCCCAGGCCTCGAAGGCCGCGGCAACCGTCGCACTCCCATCGACGGGCAGCACAGCCCCTCGCACGCCGGCCGCGAGCCAGCCGGGGTCGCCCAGTCGCGCCAGAATCGAGCGTGCCGTGGCCGCGGTGTAGGCCTTCGCCATCCGTGATGCGTCGACGACGAACAGCGTGTTGACGGCAGGGTCGATCGAGGTCGGCAGCGTAGCCCCCGCCGACGCGTTGGCACCCGCGAACGGGCTCGCTGCGCACGGGGGCAGCACGGGTGGGTCGTCGACGCGGACGATCACCGTGTACGGATCAGGCCCGTGCGCGCCGTTGTATCCGTCAACCTGGATCCGATAGGTCGTGTCGCCGCCCGTTCCCGCCGCGGTTACCGTCGACACCGACTCGGGCTCGCGGTCGCGGAAGCTGGAGAGTCCGGCGATGGACGCGGTCGCCGGCACGATCGGAATGTCCTGCGCCGCGGTCGGCGGGAGCGTGTCGCCGGCCGCGACGTCGCCGAGCGGCACCGTCCCCACCGGTATTGGCGTCGCGCCCGTACCGTGCAGGAGTTGGGCGCCCTGCGACCCGGCGGGCGGGTAGAGGACGAGGTCGGCGTCGTAGCTCAGGCCGCTCACCGTGACGGTGAGCTCCTTTCCGGCGGGCACGCGCAGGCTGTAGGTGTCGATGTCGGTCGCGCTCGTGATCTGTCCGACGGCGAGCACCCCGGAGCTGCACGACGAGGAGGACGAGCACTGCGCGGGCAGGCTGACCGAGGTGGCGGCCGCCGCGACGCTGATCGTGGTCGAGCCGGGAATGGCGTGCGCCGCCGTGAAGTCGGCGGTGACCGACCCGGCGAGCAGGTACGAGCCCACGGAGTACCCCGGCAGGACGAAGAAGCCAATGGTCGTCGACTGATTTCCGCCGGCGGCGCAGCCCGCCGGCGGTACCGCCCACGTCAGTGTCCGCCCGGATGCGACCGGATCCGCCATGCCGGCCGGCGTGCCCGCTCCGGCGGCGAGCTGCGACGAGCCAGGCCGGTAGGCGAAGCCGGCGGGGAGCATGACCGAGGCTGTCGCGGTCTGGCCGCACGGGAGCGAGAAGGCGAGTTGCTCGGAAACGAAGTTGAGCGGCGTCGTCACGGATCGGCCCGGATAGAGGAGCTCGAGATGCGCGTCGGCAAGGCCGAGCTGCTCCCACGGCATGTCGTTCGCGTCGACGAAGCTCAGGAGGACGGCGGCCAGGGTGACATCGTCCAGCGTCGACCCCAGATCGCCGAAAGTGGCCGTGCTCCTGATCGCCCCGGCCTCGGCGGCCGTCCGCAAGTCGGGATATCCGGTCGCCGTCAGGATGTTGCCGAGGTTTCCGCCACCCGCTGCGATCTGGCTCGCCGTGATGTCGCCGAGCACCGTCCCCGTAATGTTCAGGTCCGAGATGGACAGCGCGAGCAGCGATCCGCGCTTGGCGGCGGCGATGTCGCCCACGCGCCGCAGGCCGAGCGCCGTCGCATCCAGTCGGACGCCGTTCAAGACGCTCGCGAGGATGGTGTCCTGGGGGTTCAGCGACGGACAGCCGTCGATGGGTTGCCCCGCGGTGTCGACGCACCAGCCGGCCGGCGCGGCGATGTCAGCCCAGGTCACGCCCTGCAGCAACAGGGCGATCCAGGGGATGTCTCCGAGCGGGGACCCGTCCAGCGCGAACTCGTCCATCGTCACGGGCTGACAGGTCGGGTCGGCGTCGCAGGTGGGGTCGGTGAGCTCGCGGATCGCAGGAGACGCGCGCAGGGCCTCAGCGAACGTGCTGTTCTGGGGTAGCGCATGCTCGAGATCCGTGCCGCGGAGCAGTGCCGGCCACCCCCCGTCGCGCAGCAGTGTCAGGCTGGCCAGACTGGCATTGCCCAGCAGCGCCCCGAGGTCATTCCCCGCCAGCAGGCCATCGCCGCCGATCCGGTGCGTGCTCAATGCTGCGGCGATCCGGTGGGTCGAGATCCGGTGCGTGGAGATGCGGTGCGTGGAGATCCGGTGCGTGGAGATGCGATGCGTCGAGATCCGCGCGGTGCTGATGCGATGCGTGCTGATCTCGTCCACGCCGGCGCTCTGGGTCGGCGACGTTCGCTGCACGACCAGGTTGCCGACCGGGAGGCTCGTCAGGGAGACCGATGTCGCGCCGGTCGGTGTCGTGGCGGGCCCGCTCAGCGTCACGCCGCTCACGTCGCGCGCCGTCCCATAGCTGACCGTCGCCGAGAAGTCGAGCCCCGTGACGCCGTTCGTGTCGAGCACGTTGACCGTCAGCGTGTTGGTGCCGGCCGAGAACGACGCCGCCGACGTTGTGAAGGTGGAGGGCACCTTGTAGTTGTCGGCGAGGTCCTGCTGTGGCTGCTGGCCGAACTGCACCTCGTTCACGAGGACCGTCGCCGCGTTGTCCGCCATCACCGAGACCTGGAGCACCGGCGCGATGAAACCGGCCGGCAGGGTGAACGTCGTCCGGTACGTGGTAATCGTGTTGGGGCCAGTGGTCACGCCAGAGTTGGTATCCGGGCCTATCCACTTGCTCGTCCCGACCGGCTTTCCCCAAAAGGGCTTCTTGGCGACGAGGACGGCGGTAGACGCGTTCGCCTGGCCGGCGACCGTCACGGAGACAGGGTTCACGCCAGAAGCGAGCGTGATCGAATCGGCAAACGCCGACGGCGTCGCGACCAACAAGAGGGCGACCACCGAAATGACTGCTACGCGGGTCGGCCGTGCTGCGGCGAAGCCCGGCCCGGGTGAATCCATGACGCCCTTCTACCAGACGAGCTCCCCGCTAGATAGCCAAAGATCGCTGGAACGGCGCATTCGCAATGCGACTACGGCGGGAAATGTGACGTAGGCACCTAAAGCGGCGAGCGATGTGACCTAAGTCGACGAGCCCGCTTCGAGGCGCGCCGCCATCGTGTCCATGACCTGCCAGGCGACCTCCGGGTGCGCTGCCAGGAAGGGGCGAAACTCCCACGCGGTCAGGCCGACGCACTCGAGATCGGTATCAGCCTTCACCGTCGCGGTGCGGACGCCGCCGGTGCTGAGCAGCGCCAGTTCGCCGAACCAGTCACCCGGCCCGAGCGTGTTGACCGTCTCGCCGCCGATCGTGACCGTCGCGGTGCCGTCGAGAACGATGAAGAATCCGATCCCGGTGCCACCTTCCTCGGTGGCGTTCGAACCGGCGCCGAACGTTCGGCCCTTCAGTTCCGCGGCAAGCCGCTTCAGCGTCTTCTTGTCCACTCCCGCGAGGAGCGGCACACGGGCGAGCACATCGCTGGTCGTGATTCCTGTCATTGCGGTGATCCTACTCTCGCCCGGAGCAGCCTCGCAAGGACCCCGACCGTCCGCCTTGTGGGCGGGGCGCGGTCATGCCCCGATACATGGTGGAGATTCGGAGGCGTGTTGCGTTGAGGTGGTAGCGCCGGCCATCGGTTCTCCGGTCGACCCTGGCTGAAAGGAACATCGACGAGGCGGACACGATGGCCGACGGCGGCATCGTCGCGTCAGGCCGCTCGAGTTGGCGATCCCGAGCACCTCACCGGGACGACGCGGAGCGCGCTGTGTCGATGCTTGCGTCGGTGCAGGTCGCCCAGCGTGGCCGTATACTCGTCCCGAACTCGCCGGCCGAGTGGCGGACGCGCGAGTCAGGCCGACTCTCTCTAGGAGCCTCAGTGCATGGAGCCACCACAAGCTACGGCAGCGTGCGAGCCGCTCACCCGGACGTGCTTCACGCGGTTAGCGCATGCGACGTCGCGGGGGCAGGGTCGGGGCGGAGCGGATCGCTGCGGCATCCTTGTGCAGCGTGGCGCGCCGAATTGGCGAGGAGGCCTTAGGTGAGCAGGGCGACGGTATTCCACGAGCGTCTCGCTGCGATGACGGGCGAGTGGATGGACCTGTTCGGCTACCTCGCGCCGTCGGTCGTGACGGACACGCAGGCCGAGTGGCGGGCGTGCCGTCAGGCGGCGGCGTTGATGGACTTCTCGATGCTCCGCAAGATCGATATCGACGGCACCGGCGCCCAGGCCTTCGTGAACTCGATCGTGACCCGTGACGTTGCGTCCCTCGCCCCGGGTCGGATGGCGTATGGCGCGCTGACCGATGACAACGGCAAGATGATCGACGACTGCACCGTCCTCGTCCGGGCGGCGGACCAGATCCGCTTCTGCGGAGCCAACGATCGCGACTTCGAGGTGTTTCGTGCGGCGGCGCCGCCCGGCATCACCGTCTCGGAGATCACCGACGCGATTCCCCACCTCTGCCTGCAAGGCCCGCGCAGCCGCGAGATCCTGCAGTCCCTGACGGCGACGGATATCTCGAACGAAGCCTTCCCGTACTACACGTTCCGCGAGGACATCGAGGTCGCCGGCATCCCCGTCTTCATGACGAGGCTCGGCTACACCGCCGAGCTGGGCTACGAGCTCTGGGTCGAGCAGGCCCGGGCGCTCGAACTGTGGGACGCCCTGCTCGCCGGCGGCACGCCGCGCGGGATGGCGGTGATCGGGATGGTCGCGCTCGACCTGTTCCGAATCGAGGGCGGCTTCATCATCGGCGGCGTCGAGTACGACTCGACCGTCTCGCCGTACGAGTGCGGCCTCGGCTGGTCGGTCAACTACGAGAAAGGCCCCTTTCCGGGGCGCGAAGGTTGCCTGCGCGACGGCGAGGCGACACGCCGACGGCTGACCAGCGTCCGCCTCGACGAGGGCGGCGACCTGGCAACAGGGGCGCGGATCTCGATCGACGGCACGGACGTCGGCTTCGTGACGCAGGCGGTCTTCTCGCCGTATCTCGACGGCGCAACGCTCGGACTTGCCAAGATCGATCGCGATCGCCTCGTGGTCGGACAGGCCTTCGTCGCCGAGGTCGACGGCCGCCCGGTGGCCGGCGAGGTCGTGCAGCACCCCGTCTATGAGAAGGACAGGGCGAAGGCCAAGACCAGCTGAACCCGGCGGGCAGGGCAGGTCGAGTCGCGGCCCTCTCCTGCAAGCATCGTCCGTCGCGAGGTGGCGACGGCGCGTGGCACCGCTCTCGGGACGCGTGTCAGCAGGTTGCGCGTGTCTACGGTTGGGCGAGTCGGCCGAGCGTGCTGTCGAGCATTCGGACGAGCTTGCGGGCCGCACCCGCGACCGCGCCGTCGACCGTCGCGGCCTGATGGTCGACGGCGAGCGGTCGGAGGCCGGCGAGGCGTGCTTCGAGCAGGCATCGCTTGTCATCGGTGCCGGACTTGCCGGCGTTTACATCGCTGACGTGCACCTCGATGCGAGTGATCTGGTC
>JBKJIG010000032.1:0-4146 GCA_046598415.1 Gaiellales bacterium | reverse complement strand
TCTGATCCAGGACGATCGGGGCCGGACGCTGCTGACGTGGCGGAATGACGCCCACTTCCCTTCCGGGTGGCATGTGCCGGGCAGCGTCATCCGCTACAAGGAACCGGCTGCCGATCGCATTCGAGCGTGCGCCCTCGGGGAGCTCGGGGCCGACGTGGCGTTCGAGGACGCGCCGATCTTCGTCATGGAAACCATGCTCGAGCAGCGCGATCGCGGCCACGCGGTGTCGCTGCTGTATCGCTGCCGCCTCTTGAGCCCGCCGGACGCGCTGCGGGAGGCGCGGCCGGAAGCGCCGTCGGCCGGCCAGTGGCGGTGGCACGAGTCGCCTCCGGCGGATCTCCTCGACGTCCAGCGCCAGTACGCGCGGTTCTTCTGATGGCCGCAGGCAAGGCGAAGGCCCTCTCGGTTGCCGTGGCCTGCGGCCTCGCTCTCGTCCTGCTCTACTACTCGCTTCGCGGCATCGACTGGCGGCAGGTCGAACGAATCATGGCGGGTGCGTCGCCCGCGGGATTGATCCTTGCCGCCGCGCTCGGCAGTGTGACCCTGGTCCTGCGCGCCTGCCGCTGGCGAATCCTCCTGAACGCCGAGGGGACCGTGGGCATTTCGGCCGCGTTCTGGGCGACCGCGGCCGGCTACTTCGGCAACAACTTTCTGCCGGCGCGCGCCGGCGAGCTCCTCCGCTCGTTCCTGATCAGTGCACGCAGCGGGCTCGACGGCGCTTACGTCCTCGCCACGGCTCTCTCCGAGCGCGCCGCCGACGCCGTCGCGCTCGTCCTCATCAGCGCCGTGGTGCTGCTGACACTGCCGCAGCCGCCCGAGTGGATGGCCGGCGCCGCGCGGCCGTTCGCGATACTCGCCCTCGCCGGGGTACTGGGAATCGCGTTCCTGCCGTTTGTCGGACCGCTGCTCCGCTCGGTGCTCGAACGCGCGCCGTTGCCCGAGGGCTTGCGAGACCGCCTGATCGTGATGATGGAGCAGGGCCTGCGCGGCATGCGGGCGTTCCACGATCTGCGGCGGCTGTCCGGCTTCGTCGTGCTGACAGCGATCATCTGGAGTCTGGACATCCTCGGCACGGTGGTGACCGCCAGGGCGTTGGGTTTGCCGATGCCGGTGCCGGCTGCGGCGCTGCTGATCGCGAGCCTCGGCCTCGGCAGTGCGCTGCCCTCGACGCCTGGCTACGTCGGCATTTTTCAGTTCGTCGCCGTGACGGTCCTCGGGCCGTTCGGCTTCAGCCGGGCCGACGCGGTCGCCTACATCCTCGTCGCGCAGGCGCTCAGTTACGTCGTGATCGGGCTCTGGGGCTCGCTGGGGCTCGTGCGATACCGCCAGGCTCTGCGCCACTCCGTCGCCTCGACCGGGCCTGGAAGTCCATGACACTCTCGGCTGGAATGGATCACGAGCCGGCTCTGCCGTACGGACATTACGGCGCCATCGCCGCGGTCTCCTGCGCGGTGTTGTTGTTCGAAGTGCTGGTGACGCGGATCCTCAGCGTCACGCTGTCGTATCACTTCGCCTTCCTCACGATTTCACTCGCCATGCTCGGCCTCGCGGCGCCCGGCGTGTGGTTCTCGCTGACGCCGCCTCGTCCGTCCACCTTGTTCGTGGCGCTCTACGCGAGCGCGGCCGCGCTGCCCGGCGCCGTGCTCGCGATCGTGCACCTCGGCGCGCCGCGGCGCGGCGATCTGTTCTTCTGGATCGCGGTCATCCTCGTGCCGATGCTGGCGCTCGGCACGGCCATCTGTGTGCTGCTGCTCCGGGCGCGCGGTAGGCAGGTCGCGCGCATGTACGCCGCCGACCTGGCCGGCGCCGCGGCGGGCGCGCTCCTCGCCGTGCCGCTCCTCCACGGCCTGTCGACGCCGTGCGTGGTTGCCGCGCTCGGTGTCTTGCCGCTGCTGGCCGCGGTCCTGGCGGGCTCGCACCGCTATGCGATCACGCTCGTCTGCGCCATCGTCCTCGTCGGCTCGGCCGTGTGGGGCGGGCCCTATCAACTGCGCTACGCGCGCTTCTACCTCGAAACCCGTCCGCCGCTCTATGAGAAGTGGACGGCCACCGCGCGCATCACCGTCTTCGATCAGATGAACCCTGGGTTTCTTGCCTGGGGCATGGGCGGACGCTACCGCGGCGCACCGACGGCGGATCACTACTGGCTCGATCAGGACGGCAGCGCCGGCACGCCCATCCTGTCGTACCAGCCAGGGAGTCCGTACCCGGAACACCTCTCGTACGACGTGGTCAGCGCTGCGTATCCGCTGGCCTCGCCCCGCCGCGCCTGCATCATCGGTGGTGGCGGCGGGCGCGACATTCTCAAAGCGCTCCAGGGCGGCGCGACCGACGTCGAAGTCGTCGAGCTCAACCCCTACACCGTCGATGCCGTGTCGCGCGTCTTCGGCGCCTACTCGGGCGACCCCTACCACCTGCCCGGCGTCCACGCTTTCGTGGGCGAGGGGCGCAGCCACTTCAGCCGCTCGAGCACGCCGTGCGACGTGATCGAGATCTCGCAGATCGACACGTTCGCCGCATCGGCCGCCGGAGCGTACGCGCTTATCGAGAACAGCCTCTATACGACCGAGGCGATCCGCATGTTCTGGTCGCACCTGAGCGAGCAGGGTGTGCTCTCGGTTTCACGGTGGGTCAACGGCCCGGCGTGGCCCGAGGCGGTGCGCCTGGTCCTGCTCGAAGTCGAAGCGCTGCGGCAGGAAGGGATCGTCGAGCCGCGCAATCACATGGTGGTGTTCGCCGCGGGCGACACGGCCAACGTGCTGCTGTTCCGGAAGGCCCTGACCCAGCCGCAGATGGATCACGCCGTCGAGATCGCGACGCGCCAGGGCTATGTGATTCTCTGGCCGGCCGTGCCCGGCTATACGGACCTGTCGGAACTGACGCGGGCGCTCGCGGACGGCCCGCAGTCCATGACGGCGCGAGGTTACGACGTATCGCCGCCCACGGACGACCGCCCGTTCTTCTTCCAGACGCTCAATATTTTGAGCGGCACGTCGCATGCCGCCGAAGTGGGCAATGACCGCGAGCAGAGCGTCACGCTGCTCCGGCGTCTGGTGGCCATTCTGGGCGGTCTCGTGTTCGTGCTCGTGCTGCTGCCGGTGGCCACTCGCGGCGCGCTCCCGCGCGGGCCACACTTCGCCCGGAGCACGCTCTTCTTCGCCAGCATCGGGTTCGGATTCATGTTCGTCGAGATCCCTCTCCTGCAGCGGCTCGCCGTGTACCTCGGACATCCCAGCTATTCGACGACGGTGGTGCTGGGGTCGCTCCTCATCGGCGCCGGAGTCGGAGCGTCGCTCGCCGGGCGCATCCCTGAAGCCCGGCGACGACTCGTCGGCCTGCTCGTGCCGCTCGTGGTCGGCACTCTCGCATTCTTTCTCCTGTGGCTGGCTGAAAGGACCCTCGGTCAATCGTTAGCCGTCCGGGTCGCCATTTCCGTCACGGCGGTGACGCTTGCGGGCGCGATGATGGGGATGCCGTTTCCGCTGGGCATGGCGAACTTCGACGACCGCGATCGCAGCTGGTATTGGGCCGTCAATGGCGCCACCAGCGTGCTCGCGAGTGTGCTCGCGCTCGTGATCGCCCTCATCGCGGGCTTCGCCGCCGTGCTCGGGTGCGCCGTTGTGGCCTATCTGATCGCAGCGCTGACGCTGCCCGAGGCTCGTCGGCCGGCGTAAGCCGCGCCAGCGGCCCACAGCAGCAGTATCGACAGCGACAGCAGCGTGATCTGCAGGCCCCGGATGTAACCCGGCGCCTCGTAGATGAACCTGACCTCGTGCCGACCCCGCGGCAGAGGAATCCCCCGCACCGAGTGATTGGCCCGGTAGATCGGCGTGAGCGTGCCGTCCACCGTCGCGGTCCAGCCCGGATAGAAGGTGTCGGCGAGGAGCAGGAAACCGTTTGCCGGCGCCTCCGCGTCGATCACGATCTGACGGGAGTCCTCGTGCGTGATGACGGCCCGGCCGGCCGTTCCGGCGGACGGCGTGTCACCGATCGCCGCGCCGATCTCGTCCACGGTCGGATGGATCGAGGCGGGCGCGTCGTTCAACAGGATCTCTCGATCGGGATCGAAACCTGGGTCCAGCAGGCGCTGGCCGGTTTCGCGATCGGTCGTGACGTGCCGGGCGGCGCGAACCACCCGCACGCGCG
>JBKJIG010000100.1:0-5153 GCA_046598415.1 Gaiellales bacterium | reverse complement strand
CAAGACGATGCTGGCGAAGGCGATCGCCACGGGCTTCAACTGCCCGTTCGTGACCATCCCGGGCTCCGGCTTCGCACAGACGTTCATCGGCATGGACGCGGTCATCGTCCGGTTCCTGGCGCGCAAGGCCAAGCGGCTCGCCCGCAAGTGGGGCGGCCAGTGCATCGTCTTCATCGACGAGATCGACGCCGTCGGCATGCGGCGTCAGAGCCTCGGCACCGGCCAGCCGGGCCACTCCGGGCTCGGCGGCAGCGAGATCGTGAACGGTGTCCTGCCCTTCGAGGCCTTCGCCTTCCACGGCCCCAGCGGCTCGGTCTCCTCGAGCGGCGACCTGGTGCTCGAGACGGCCGCGTGGCGCGACCGCCTGTTCACCGAGCGCGAGCCGGTCGCACCGGTGCGCCGCAACGGCATCATGAACATCGTCCCCGGCATGTTCGGCGGTGGTGGCGGACTGGCGCTGAACCAGCTGCTGGTCGTCATGGACGGCATCGGGAATCCCTCGTTCGGGCGCAAGATGCTCGGCCGGGTGAACGTGCTGCTGGACGCGATCTTCGTCGTCCCGACCCGCATCGGCAGGTACTCGCTGCGCATGCCGCCGGCCAAGCTCCGCAAGGAGCAGATCTACTTCATCGGCGCGTGCAACGTCCCGCTCGCCTCGCTCGACCCCGCGCTCACGCGCGCCGGCCGCATGGGGCGCCACATCTACTTCCGCACGCCCACCAAGGAAGACCGCAAGGACATCTTCGACCTCTACCTGCGCAAGGTCGCGCACGAGCCGGACCTCGACCTCGAGAAGCGCCGCGACGAGCTCGCGCGCATCACGAGCGGCTACTCGCCGGCCATGATCGAACAGGTCTGCTCGATGGCGCTCACGGTCGCGCACGACGCCAACCGCGAGGCGTTCGGCTGGGACGACATCGTCGACGCGATGACCACGGTCGAGTCCGGCACCGCGGTCAACATCGACTACGTCCCCGACGAGACGCGCGCCGTCGCCATCCACGAGGCGGGTCACGCGACGGCGGCGCACGTGTACATGAAGCGTTCCGAGTCGACGCGCCTGTCGATCCGCAAGCGCGGCGGTTCGCTGGGTCATCACCAGGCGCTGGAGAAGGACGAGCGGTTCTCCTCCTGGCGCAGCGAGGAGATGGGCCGACTGATCTGGACGCTCGGGGCGATGGCGGCGGAGCACGTCTTCTACGGCGAGAACTCGACCGGAGTCGGCGGCGACGTGCAGAGCGCCACCATGCGCAGCGCCTGGATGGTCGGCATGTGCGCGATGGCGCCCGAGCGCATCGATCTGGAGGGCAAGTTCTCGCGTCTGTCCGAGGAGGACGAGGCGCGCGAGAAGCTCATGAGACGCTTCGAGAAGCTCGGGCTCGGCATCATGAACCGCGCCCAGGGCGGCCCGATGACCGGAGACACGCTCGGATCCGTGCTCTCCGACCCGACCAAGCGCGCCAACGCCGCGCAGATCCTCGGTCAGGCGTACCTGATCGCGTTCAACTTCGTCCGGGCGAACCGCGACGGCGTCAAGCAGGTGGCCGAGGTGCTGATCGAGAAGCGCGAGATGCACGGCGACGAGGTCGTCGACCTGCTCGACGGGGTCGGGCTGGTGGAGCCGGAGATCGATCTGACGCAGGAGCGGTCATGGCCGACGATCTGAAGCCCGCTGCCGGCGCCGGCGCCGACGAGCCGATCAGCGACGCCGAGATCACGGTCGACACCGCGCCGTCGTCCGGCACCGCGCTCGAGCCGGCCGAGCCGGCGCCGACCGAGCTGATCGTCGCCGAGACGCCTGGCCAGCTGGTGCCGTACCAGGCGAAGCCGTCGACGGTCTCCGTCGGCGTCCAGCGCCGGTTCTCGGCCGCCTACGGCGTGGTGGTCGCGATCTTCGTGATCGGAGCACTCGGCACGGTGATGGCCATCTCCGGGTTCCGTCCCGGCGCGCCCGCCGCGTGGTCGGCGTTCAAGCCGAGCGGCGAACGGCTCCAGAAGGCGCAGGCGATCGCCGACTACGTCGCGCCGGACTACAAGCTCGAGGATGCGAAGCAGATGGTGGTGGTCGCCGCGCGCGACGCCGGCGTCGGGTCGCAGCAGATCCAGTTCGTTGCCGTCCCCGGCCAGGAGCAGTACGACATCATCAACGGCGCCGACACGGTCGCGTACGAGATGTGCGGCCTGGGCGAACATTGCTCCATCAGCACCGGCCAGCCGTCGACCGACCGTGACCGGTTGCTCCGCCGCGAGGCGCTCGAGATCGCGCTCTACACGTTCAAGTACATCGGCGCCACCGACGCGGTGGTCGTGTTCATGCCGCCGCCGGTCGGCGCGACGACCTCGTGGGCGCTGCTCTTCAAGAAGCAGAACTACGGCAGCGAGCTGGGGCATCCGATCACCGAGACCCTGCCGGAGCCGGCCCCGAACCCGACCAGCCTCGCCGGATCGGGAGAGCGCGAGATGATCGAGCAGCTGACCGGCAACGCACGCTACTCGTACAAGGTGCAGGACGTGAACGGCGCGCCCGTGCTCGTGCTCGACCCGCCCGCCACGTGAGGCCCGACTCGCGCGCGGCGCTCGAGCGGGCCTGTCGCCGGCTCGACACCCTCGACTACTACCGCCATCCGGTGCGGATGCGGCACGTTCGCCTGTTCGTCGCCCCGTGGTTCTTCCAGCTGCCGCCGTTCCGCCGGTTCGACGGGTACGCGGCGCACTGGACGATCCTGCTGCGCGAGCCGCCCGGTCCCGGTGGGGCGTCGGACGAGCTCGTGACGCACGAGCTGTGTCACGTCTGGCAGATGCAGCATCATCCGTTCAAGATGCCGCTGTCGTACGTCTGGGAGCGGTACGCGAAGAACCGCTACGAGGCCGAGGCGCGGCGCGCAGCCACCGAGACGCTCGCGTGATCCGAACGCCGCGGCTCGACCTGGTGCCGCTCTCCGACGAGGATGCGGAGGCCATCCTGGCCGGCACGCGCGACGGCCGGGCGTGGTCGCCCGGCTATCCGACGCCCGGCGACGTGGAGACGGCCGGCTGGCCCGCGCCGGTGGATCCGCGCTGGGTGACGCTCCAGGTCGTCGAGCGGGCGACCGGTCTCGCGATCGGCGGCATCGGCTGCCACGGCGCGCCCACCGACGGCATCGTCGAGATCGGCTACGGCATCGCGCCGGAGGTGCGCGGGCGCGGGATCGCGACCGAGGCGCTGGCGGCGCTCGTCGGGTTCCTCGAGGCCCAGCCCGAGATCCGCGTCGTCCGGGCGGCCACGGACGCCGACAACGAGCCGTCGCAGCGCGTGCTCGAACGCTGCGGGTTCGTGGCGGTGGCCCGCGACGAGCTCGCTATAGCGTGGCGTCGCGAACGCCCGTGAGAATCAGCAGCAGGATCACGGCGGCGGCGCCGACGCGGTACAGCACGAACGGGCGGTAGTCGTGGCGGCGCAGGTAGGCGAGCAGGCCCCAGATGGCGGCGAAGCCGGCGACCGCGGCGCCGGCGATCCCGATCAGGAACGTCGACTGCCAGCCGTCCGGCAGGTTCTCGCCGGGCAGCTTCGCGGCCTTGTAGAGCACGGCGCCGAGCACGATCGGCGTGTAGATGAGGAACGAGAAGCGCGCCGCCGCGTCGCGGCCGAGCCCGAGGAAGCGCCCCGCCGTGATGGTGATGCCGGAGCGCGAGACGCCGGGAATCAGCGCCAGCGACTGCGCGAGGCCGACGCCGACGGCGTGGCGCAGCGTCAGGTCCTCGATCTCGTGCGTGGTCGGGCGGCGGTCGGCGATCCCGAGCAGGATCCCGAACAGGGCGAGGAAGATGGCGATCTGCCACGGCTGGCCGAAGTTCGACTCGAAGAACTTCTCGCCGATCGCGCCGGCGGCCGCGGCGGGGATGGACGCGACGACGACGAGCCACGCGATGCGCTCGTCGTGCGTCTTGATCGAGCGCCGCGAGAACGTCCCGAGCCAGGAGCGCAGCAGACGGATCAGGTCACGCCAGAAGTAGCTGACGACTGCGAGCAGCGTGCCGATGTTCGTGGCCACGTCGAACGTGTGCTTGAACTGCTCGTCGGCGGAGACGTCGTCCCATCCGAACAGCCAGGGGAAGACGATGAGGTGGCCGGAGGAGGAGATCGGCAGGAACTCCGTGATCCCCTGGACGATGCCGAGGACGAACGCCTGGAAGTCGGTCACGGAGCGACACGCTAGCGGACGCGGTATCCTCGGCAGGAAGGGTCCGTAGCTCAGGGGATAGAGCAGCAGGCTTCGAACCTGCCGGTCGGGGGTTCGAATCCCTCCGGGCCCGTTCAGCGAAGAGGTGGGGGGCCCTCAGGCGGCAAGCCATCGCCGTAGCGTGCGCGCGGATCGCTCGTAGTGCTGCTCGATCTCCTCGCCGGTGTAGCCGTACACGTCGCGTGCGTGGCGGATGTGCTGGAGGGTGAGCCGGTCGGCGCTCGGGAGGATGTCTGCGAGGCGCGGGCGGCCGCCGCGGTCCAGTGCGAGTGCAGCCTCGGTGGCGTCGGCGAAGGTCGTGCGGCGCTGTGCGAACAGAGGGGCGATGAAGCCTCGGGTGAGGTGCGGGCGTGGTTCGCTCCAGCCGACGGACGCGCGGAACGATCCGTATTCCCACTCGCCGGGGTGGCCGCAGAGGCCGGCGCGGACCGGGTTCATCGCGAGATAGACGCACACCGCGCGGGCGGCCGCTGCGTCGGGCACGTCGGAGCTGTGGAACCGCCCGCCGAGCAGGTGGTTCGTCCGGCCATGCCGCTCGTTGTAGGCAACGGCGTAGCGCTGGCACACGCACCACATGACCTCCGATACGGCCGCTATCGGGCCGGCCAGGAGCAGATGGACGTGATTGCCCATGAGCACGTCCGCGTGGCACTCCACCTCGTGCTCGGCGATGGCGGTGTCGAGCAGCGCGTAGAACAGCCGCCAGTCGCCGGCATCCTCGAAGATCATCCGCCGGTTGTTGCCCCGCGTCGTGATGTGGTGGAGGCGGCAGTCGGTCTGCCGTCGGTTCCGTCGTGCCAAGCCGCTCGCTCCTCTTGGGGTGAGGCGGTAGCTGTCCACGTTCCAGCCAGACGGACCATGCGCGCATCGCGCCATTTCGCACCACGCGCGTGACGGAACACGCCGACCGTGGCCGTTTTCGCACCGCGTGCG
>JBKJIG010000166.1:0-23254 GCA_046598415.1 Gaiellales bacterium | reverse complement strand
GCAGGCCTCGGCGCGAAGAGCACCCAGGAGCGAACGCCATGATGCGACTCATCGTCGAGACCGGCCCCGATCGCGGCACGGTGGTCGATCTCGCCGGTGAGATCGTCATCGGACGCGGCCCCGACTGCCAGCTCCGGCTGTCGGACCAGTCGGCGTCCACCCGGCACTGCTCCGTCCGCGTCGACGGCGATCGCGTCGAGATCCGCGACCTCGGGTCGACCAACGGCACGCGGGTGGACGGCGCCAAGATCGAAGGGCCGCGCACGATCGCGGACGGCTCGGCCATCTCCATCGGCGACTCCACGATCCGGCTCCAGGGCGACCGCGGTGCGATGGTGGGCCTCGTGCCGACGGCGCCGATCGGGCGCACGGTCGTGGCCGGCACCGTCTCCGACCCCGGCCATCCGAGCCCGGGTGCCGCTCCCGCCGAGGATGACGCGGCGCTCGTGCTGGTCGTACGCGCCGGCCCCGACCGCGGCAAGCACGTCGCCCTGCCGGCCACCGGCTCGATCGTGATCGGGCGCGCCGAGGATGCCGACCTGGTGCTCGAGGACGCGCTCGCGTCCGGGCACCACACCCGCGTCTCGAGCAGCCCCGACGGCCTGCGCATCCGCGACCTCGGCTCCACCAACGGCACGAAGCTGAACGGTGAGCAGATCGACGACGAGGCCGACCTCGGTCGCGGCGACGAGATCCGCATCGGCACGACCATCATCGCGGTCACGTCGCCCGAGGGCGTCGCCGCACGGCCCGCACCCGCGACGGTGTTCGAGAAGCCGGGCGGCGCGGAATCGGGCGGTCCGGGCCGCAAGGCCACGTCCGCGAAGGGGGGCCGCTCCCGGACGCCCCTGATCGCGGGTGCCATCCTGCTCCTGCTCGCCGTCGTCGCCGGCGCGGCGTTCCTGATGCGCGGCGACGACAGCGGGGGCTCTGCCGCGACGCGCGCCTTCAACGCCAACTCGAAGAGCGTCGTGCGCATCGTCGTCACCGAGGCCGGCGAGGTCGTCGCGAGCGGCTCGGGCGTCGTCATCGACACCGACCAGGGCACCATCGTCACGAACAGCCACGTCGCGACCGGCAACACCCTCTACATCGACAACCCGGTCACGGGTCGCCGCTCGCCGGCGCAGCTGGTGGGCGCGAACCCCTGCGCCGACCTGGCGCTGATCCGCTTCCGCGACCTGCGCGACGCAGAGGGCCTCAAGAACGCCGCCATCGGCGACTCGAAGTCGCTGGCCATCGGCGCCGATGTCGTCGCGATGGGCTTCCCCGTCTCGGGCGAGAGCGGCGACCAGACGGCGAAGTTCGCCTCGGACAGCCTCTCCACCACCGCGGGCGTCGTCTCGAAGAACGGCATCGCGCTCGCCTTCGACGACGTCGCGCCGCTCGACTCGGTGATCCAGCACGACGGCAACATCGACCACGGCTCGAGCGGCGGACCGCTGCTCGACGCGAACGGCAAGGTGGTCGGCATCAACACCGCCATCGGCGGCAACTCGACCGGCGCCTACGCGATCACGCAGGAGCGCATGTCCGAGCTGCTCCCCGAGCTCACCGCCGGATCGTTCCCGAAGTGGTTCGGCTGGAACCTGGGTCTGGCCAAGCCCGGTCTCACGATCAACGCCATGCAGCCCCGCGGCTCCGCGGCGCGCGCCGGCGTGAAGACCGGCTGGACGATCAAGAAGATGGGCGGCAAGGCCGTCAACTCGATGGCGGCCTACTGCAAGCAGGCACCGGCGGCCGAGGGCAAGACCGTGAAGATCGAGCTGACGGACGCCGCCGGCAACACCGTCACGAAGACGATCGCGCCCGGACGGCCCCTCTAGGCGGGTGCAGAACGGGCGGCGGCCAGCCGCGTCCGCAGCTGGGCGGCCGACACGAGCAGACGGTCGCACTCCCGGACGATCTCCGCGCGCTCGGACGCCGAGCGCTGCCGGTCCTCGTTCAGCGTGGCGAGCGCACGCGTCACCTCGGCGCGGCGTTCCCACACGCGATCACGCAGCCACTGCTCCGCCTCGGTCGAGATCGACGCGTGGGCGCGACCGAGAGCCGCCGTCAGATCGGCCCGGGCCGCGGCCAGCGTCTCCCGGATCCACGTCCGCAGCTCGTTGCGCTTGACCCGCGTCGCCATCCGCCGCTGCCGGTACAGGTGCGCGCCACCGAGCAGGACGGCGAAGGGCGCGGCGACCGCGATCACGAACGGCACGACGGCGACCGAGCCGACCGCGGCGGCGAGCCCGGGCGCGGCGTAGTGCGCCAGTCCGGCCGCTGACAGCAGCGTCGGGACGAGCACGACCACGTCGGGTGCGCCGATCGCAGAGTCGGCCGAGAAGCCCTGCCAGTCGCTGACAGCGGGATCGCCGCCAGCCGCTCCGAGCCGCGCCGCCGGCGCGTCGCAGCGCGCTGCCAGCTCGGCGGCGACGCGCGCCGCACCCTCGATCAGCGTCGAGAAGGCCGTGCCGGCCACCGACCGGACGCCCGTCTCGACCGCGTCCTCCAGCCAGGCCGCGACCTCCTTCGGATCGTGCGCGTCGATGGCGGCCGTCAGCTCGTCGCGCAGCTCGCGGAAGCCGCGCTCCGTCGCCTCCCCCACGCTCGCGTACGTGGCCGCCAGGCCGCGCCGCAGCGTCCGGTCCCAGTCGCCCGACTCGAACTGCAACCGGTCGAGCCGCTCGCGCTCGAGGCGGTCGGCGTCGTCGTAGGCCGTGGCCCGGGCGGCGTCGCGCCGGCTCGTCGTCTCGGACTCGACCACGGCGAGGCCGGACAGCCCGTCGTTCGCGAGGCGCAGCACGCGTCGCTCACGAACCTCGGCGACGACCGTCTTGCGCAGGGCGAGCCAGAGTGCCGGCACGCCGGACGACTTGTCGAGCTCGCCGCGCCGGGTGACGTCCTCCGTCGTCAGCGCCTGTTCGCGCACGTGGCTCGAGACGGGCAGGAAATCGGTATCGGCGAGGTCGGGAGCGACGCGCGCCAACGCGGCCCGGCTCTCGGCCACGACCGCCTGCCAGTCGGGCTGGCGGTCGATCTTCGTGACCGCGACGATCACCGGCACACCGTCCGCTCGCAGGCGCCGCAGCAGCTGGACGTCGGTGTCGAGCATCGGCTGCATCGCGTCGAGCACCAGCACGCAGCCATCGGCGCCGCGCGCCGTCTCGAGCGCGATCCGGCCGTGCGCCGGTATCAACCCGCCGAGACCGGGCGTGTCGACGAGGACGACGCCCGCGCCGAGGATCGGGTGCGGCAGGTCGATCTCAACCGACTCCACACGCTGCGCGCCGGCGGACGCTGCGCCGGCCGATACCCATTCCGCGATGCCGTCGATCGGCACCGGGCGCTCGGTGCCGTCCGCGAGGCGCACCCGCGCCGCGAAGGTCTCGCCATGGCGCACGACGACGGCGGAGGCAGTGGTCAGCTCGATGCCCACGGGCGACGTGTTCGGGCGGGCGACGAGGGCGTTCAGCAGCGAGCTCTTACCGCGCTTCGTCTCACCCACGATGACGATGCGCGACGGGCCGTCGATTGCGGCCAGCGCCGACCGGAGCCGGGTGGCCCGGGCTGCGTGCCCGGATCGCTCGAGCACCGCAGCGAGTTCGCCGATTGCCTGTTCGTGTGTCACGTGCCTCCCGGGGCGGAGCGCCCATGCTAACGGGGCGGACGGGCGCAACTGGCGCTCCGGCCGCCCCGTCGGGTCGGTGGATCAGATGATCGACGCGGTGAAGTCGGAGAGCCAGACGTCGGTCATGTGGTTCTGCGAGTTGATCATGCCCATGATCTGCAGCTTGGTGATGGGATCGCTCGCCAGGTTCAGCAGCTGGTACATGCCCGGCAGCGGCGACGAGCCCATGCCGGAGGTGTCGAGCAGGTAGCCGCCGACGACGGCCTCCGACGGGGCGTCCTGGTGGACGGCGTCGCCGAGCACGAAGCCGCCGCCGATGGTCGTCGTCGTGAAGCTCGGCGTGCCGACCGTCGTGTCGATCGAGTCGCCGCCGATCACCGACGTGGTGAAGGTCGGGGTGGGCGCCGGCGCGGCGTCGGTGATGACGAGCGGCTCGTCCAGCGGCTGACCGCCGTCGAAGCCGATCGTCGTCTCCGGGGCAACGGTGGCGTCGTTGCCGGGCTGGCCGAGGCCGATCACGTCGATCGAGGTGTCGGGGGCGACGTCGGGGTGCCCGGGCTGGCCCAGACCGGTGACGTCGAACGAGCCCTCGCCCTCGACCGAGAAGCTGGGTGCCGGCGGCGGGCCGAAGTCGCCGGCGGGCGCGTCGGCGAGCGGGGCGGGCGGCGGCGCGTCGGGCGTCGGGATGGTGGTGACGTCGGGCGTGAACTCGGGGGCGACGTCGTAGCTGACGTCGGTGGAGCCCGGCTGGCCGAGGCCCATCACGTCGTAGGCCGACTCCGGCTGCACGTCGAGGTCGACGGGCGGGAGCGGCGGAGCCAGCTCGCCGGACGGATCGAACGTCGCGCCGGAGTCGCCGCAGCCGCTGGTCAGGTGGTCGACCTCGAAGTTGTCGGTGTACATGGCGTCCATCACATCACCTCTGGGTTCCTGCCGGCGCTTCGTGCACCGGACAATCCGAGTGTCACATCGGCCTCGAGCGCGGACAACGCTCCGGACGCACCCCAGGGGTCGTACCAGGGTAGACCCCAGGGTTGCGGTGCCCGCGGGCCGGACCAGCACAGAGGGCGGATGGGAGCCCGGGCTCCCATCCGCCCGCGAGTGCGGCAGATCAGCTCGACGACGAGTGGTCGGACGTCCAGATCTCGTTCATCGTGCGCTGCGAGTTCATGAGCGCCATCAGCTGCGCCTCGGTGAGCGGGTTGCTGGTCCTGCCGAGCACCTCGGCGAGCGCGTCGTCCGCGGTGCCGCCGCTGATGACGCCCAGGCCGGCGCTCTGGTCGCTGACCTGCGTCGTGTCGTCACCGGGGACGATCGTCATCTCGAGCGGCGCGGAGCCGCCGACGAAGCCGACCGTCGGCGCGTCGACAACCGGGTTCCCGGGCTGGCCCAGGCCGATCACGTCGATCGCCCCGGGCGCCGCCGTGTCGACGTGCCCCTCGTTGCCGGGCTGGCCGAGACCGATCACGTCGATCGCCTCGGGCGCCGCCGTGTCGACAGGCACCTCGTTGCCGGGCTGGCCGAGACCGATCACGTCGATCGAGGTGTCGGGGGCGACGTCGGGGTGCCCGGGCTGGCCCAGGCCGGTGACGTCGAACGAGCCCTCGCCTTCGACCGCGAAGGTCGGCGCGGGTGGAGCGGCCTCGACGGAGGTGTCGGGCAGCTGCCATTCGGGCGGCGCCGGTGGCGTGCCGCAGTCGTCGAGCGGAGCGTCGGCCAGCGGAGCGGGCGGCGGCGCGTCGGGCGTCGGGATCGTGGTGAGATCCGGGGTGACCTCGATGGTGCCGGGCTGGCCGTACCCCATGACGTCGTACGCGGAGGTCGGCTGCACGTCGATGTCGACGGGCGGAGGCGGGGCGACCTCGCCGGAGGGATCGAACGTGCCGCCGGAGTCGTCGCAGCTGCTCGCGAGATGGTCGACCTCGTGGCCCTCGTCATGCATGGCGTCCATCACATCACCTCGGGGTTCTGCCGGCGCTCCGTGCACCGGACAATCCGACTGTCACATCGGCGGCGAACTCGGACAACCTCTTGAGCGTACCCCAGGGGCGCCACCAGGGGACACCCGAGGTTCAGCCAGGATGGCGCGCGACGAGGGTGAGCAGCGCGGAGTAGGTGTCGACGAGCGCCGCGACGCGCGCCGCCTGGCGGCGCGACCGGAGCCCGCTGTTCTCGAGGGCGCGCCACCGACCGACGCGGTCGACCAGCGCAGCGCGCAGGTCACCGACGGCCGCCGTGGCGGGCAGACCGAGCCGCATGGCGACGGTGCCGTCGCCCCGCATCGCCTGCAGCTCCGCGGCTCCCGACGCGCCGAGCAGGTCGCGATCCTCGTCCGGGGCAGCGTCCAGCCGGGCACCGAGCGCGTCGGCGTAGACACGTGCCTCGATCGCCTCGGCGGCCCGGTCCCCGGTCCGCAGGATCACCTCGAGGCGTTCCAGCACCGCGATCCGCTTGATGGTCGCCCGCTGCGCGAGCAGCACCTCGTCGAGGACCGCGCGGACGGCGCCGAACCCCGAGCTCCCGAGCAGGGCGCCGCGAAGGTCCTGATCCGTGCCCGCCGCGATCAGCGATGCCGCGTGCGCGACGCCGGTGTCGCCCAGCACGCGCCGCAGCCCGGTCGACGGCGCCGCGGCGTCCGGCCCGGCCAGCGATGCCAGCTCGGCAACGTGGGCCTGGCGGAGGACGCCCGCCGAGACGGCGGCGGCGACGACCCCGACGGTCGGCACGATGGCCGACACCTCGGCGCCGATCGACGGGGCGAGCTGGCGGGCGACGAGCCGGCGGCCGGCCTCGAGGGCTGCGTCGAGCCCCGCTCCGACCTCGACCAGCAGGTCGACCTTGTTGAGGACGAGCACGACGCGCGCGGCGCCGCCCGACCGCGATGCACCGCGGAACGCCCGCACCAGTGCGAGGTCGCGCTCGCGGATGCCGGTGGGGTCGAGCACGAGCACGAGCGCATCGGCCCGCGTCAGTGCGCGACGGGTGGCGGCGTCGTAGCCGGACAGCGATTCGAGGCCCGGCGTGTCGACGATCTCCAGCCCGTCCAGCGCGGCGATCTCGAGCTCCATCTCGATACCGTCGACCTCGTCCGGCCGCACGGGGAGGTCGTCGGGCAGACGGCTGCCGGTGAGGGGGAGCGGCAGGCGGCGGCCATCGAGCGTCCGCAGCTCGGCGCGTTCCACCGGCCCGCGCGAGAAGGCCGCGGTCACGCGCGTGCACTCGCCGGCGCTGGTCGGTGCGACGTCCTGGCCGAGGAGGGCGTTGACGATCGTCGACTTGCCCGTACTGACACGGCCGGCGATGGCGATCCGCAGGGGCCGACCGAGCTCGGCCTGCGCGTCGCGCACGGCCTCGCGCGACGCGCCGGCGGCAGACGCGGCGAGCCGATCGACGAACCCCGTCACGTCGATGAGCGCTGTTTCCACCGGCGCACATAGCTTAGTGCGCGCCCGCGGGCACTGGGGATTTCCCGCATCTCGACCCCAGGCGGCCCGACGGGGAGGGAACGGCCAGCACCGAGTCGCTAGCATCGGGGTATGGAAGACCATCTCGACGCCTTCGACGATCTGCTCGGGACCGGGCTCGATCCGGTCGACCCGGGGACTGACACCGGATTCGTCGACGATCAGTTCGACCTGCACGCCGGGCTGCAGCCGCTCGACGACATGACGGTCGACGTCACCGACATCGGGACGTCCGAGCTCGACGCCGCCGTCCACGACTTCGCGATCGGCGACGACCACGTCGCTCCCGCCGACGTTGTTGCCGCGCCTGCGGCCGACGACGACCCCTGGAGCGCCGCCTTCCTGACGTAGCTCCGGCCCGGTGAACGGCACGGCATGGACGGCGCGCAGCGCGTTGTGCCGTCCGATGCCCCTGGTAGCGTCACATCCGTTCGCCTACGTAAGGAGGCACACATGACGAAGAGTGACCTGGTAGACGCGATCGCGGAGCGCGCCGGTATCACCAAGCGCGACGCGCACGCAGCGCTCGACGCGACGCTCGGCGCAATCAGCGACGAGCTCGCCGGCGGCGGGTCGGTCACGCTGACCGGCTTCGGCACCTTCAAGGTGTCCGCTCGGGCCGCCCGCAAGGGCGTCAACCCGCGCACGGGCGAGGCAGTGGCGATCCCCGCCGCCCGCGTCCCGCGGTTCTCGGCCGGCTCCTCGCTGAAGAGCACGGTCAACACGCCCGTCAGGGCCTAGCCGACCGAACGCCGACCTCCCCGGCGTCTCTGCACCGGCCGCGCGCCGGGGCGAGGCCGAGCACGATGCGCCGGGGAGGTCGCGGCGTGCCCGGGCCTAGAGTTCCGGCCATGGCCGTCCTGCCATACACCTTCAGCGGTCGCCGCGAGACGGAGCGCCTCGTGCTCCGGCCCTACGTGGACGACGACCTCGCAATCCTCACCCGCCTGCACGGTGATCCCGAGGTGACGCGCTGGCTGTACTGGGACCCGCGCGGGATCGACGAGGTGCGCCCCGTGCTCGCGCGAAAGGTGGCGGAGCTGACGCTCGCCGGCGACGGTGACGCGATCAGCCTCGCGGTCGACCTGAGGGAGACCGGCGAGACCATCGGCGACGCAATCGTGATCCTGACCAGCGCCGCGCACGAGCAGGCCGAGGTCGGCTACCTGATCGACCCCGCCCGCCAGGGCCATGGCTACGCGACCGAGACCGCGAAGGCACTCCTCGAGATCGCGCTCGGCGACGTGCAGCTGCACCGCGCGTGCGGCCGCATCGAGCCCCGCAACGTGGCGTCGGGCCGCGTGCTGGAGCGCGCGGGCATGCGACACGAGGCGACGCTGCGCGAGAACGAGTTCATCAAGGGCGAGTGGCAGAGCGAGGGCATCTACGCCCTGCTTCGCAACGAGTGGCTCGAGCGCCAGGCGGGCTGAAGGCACTGGACGGGCCTCGGCGCACATACGAACATGTGTTCGTATGACCGGAGCGACGATCCTCCACGCCGATCTCGACGCCTTCTACGCTTCAGTCGAGCAGCGCGACGATCCGAGCCTGCGGGGACGGCCCGTCATCGTCGGCGGCGGGGTGGTGCTGTCGGCCAGCTACGAGGCCCGGGCCTGTGGCGTCCGGACCGCGATGGGCGGTCGACAGGCGCTGCGGCTCTGCCCGCAGGCGATCGTGGTGCCGGCGCGGATGGCAGCCTACTCCGCCGCCAGCCGGGCGGTGTTCGGCGTGTTCGCGAACACCTCGCCGGTGGTCGAGGCGCTGTCGATCGACGAGGCCTTCCTCGACGTGCGCGGTATGCACGAGATCGCCGGTTCGCCCGAGGCGATCGCGGCCCGTCTGAAGGCGGACGTGCGCGAGCAGGTCGGCCTGCCGATCACGGTCGGCGTCGCGCGCACGAAGTTCCTCGCCAAGGTCGCGAGCGGTGTGGCCAAGCCGGACGGCCTGCTGATCGTGCCGCCCGACCGCGAGCTGCAGTTCCTGCACCCGCTGCCGGTGGAGCGACTCTGGGGCGTCGGCAGGGTGACCGCGGCGAAGCTGCATCACCACGGCATCACGACGGTCGGCGAGGTCGCGCGGCTGACCGAGGACCGGCTCATCCTGATGGTCGGCCGGGCGTCGGGGCGGCAGCTCCACGCGCTCGCCCACAACCGCGACGCGCGTCGCGTGCAGACCCGCCGCCGGCGGCGCTCGATGGGCGCGCAGCGGGCGCTGGGGCGCGGGCCGCACCGCCTCGACGACATCGACGCGAGCCTGATCGCGCTGGTCGACCGCGTCACCGGCCGCATGCGCCGCGCCGACCGGGTCGGCCGCACCGTGGTGCTGCGCCTGCGCTTCTCCGACTTCGAGCGCGCCACCCGGTCCTGCACGCTGATGACGCCGACGGCCGAGACGACGACACTCGTGGCGGCCGCGCGCGGGCTGCTCGCCGAGGCGGCGCCGCTGGTCGAGCAGCGCGGGATCACGCTCGTCGGGGTGTCTATCACGAACCTCGGCGACCCCCGCGCCGTCCAGCTGGTGCTGCCGTTCGAGCCGGACCGCAACGCGGCGCTCGACGCCGCCCTCGACGAGGTGCGCGGCCGGTTCGGCAGCAGCTCGCTGACCCGCGCCGTCCTGCTCGGCCGCGGCGGCGACCTGGAGATGCCGATGCTGCCGGGTTGATGTTCGGAGCAACCAGCCGGCCAAGAACGCGTACCATCGTCGCTCGTCCTCGCTTCCCACACATGGGAGATCGATCGTGACCGAGGTGATCCCGTTCCCCGCCGGCGGCTATCGCTACATCAGCGCGGCGTTCCAGTACTCCGGCGGCGTCGCCGCCGAGCCGGGCTACGAGATGGAGCGCGCGCGGCTCGCCACCTGCCTGCCGCTGGCTGAGGCGTTCGACGCGGTCGAGGCGCACCTGACGGGCCTCGGACTGCCCCTGACCGCGTTCGCGGCCTGCGAGTTGCGCTCGCCGGCTCCGTTCACCGAGCAGGGGTTCGTCGACTTCAACCGGCACTACGTGCAGACCCTCGAGCGATGGGGCCTCTACCGCGACGGCGTGAATCCGGTCGCCCGGACCAATGTCTGTCCGGAGTACGGAACGCCCGACGTCCCGTCCATGCGCGCGTTCTCGTACGCCGTGCCGTCGAAGCGACCGCGCGGCGGGTTCATCAGCTCGGGCGGGGCCGAGGCGATGGAGCGGGGCAAGACCACCTATGCCGGGCACATCGTCCGCGAGGGCGAGACGTCGCCGGACGCCCTCCGGGAGAAGGCGCGGTTCGTGATCGCCGAGATGGAGCGCCGCGTGACCGCCCTCGGGTACGGGTGGGGCGATGCCACCTCGACACAGGTCTACACCGTGCACGACGTCGGGGCGCTCGTGGGCGACGAGCTGGCGGCGACCGGCGTCGCGCCGGACGGGTTCTCGTGGCACTTCGCCCGGCCTCCCGTCGTGGGCATCGAGTTCGAGATGGACGTTCGCGGGACGGTGCGCGAGATCGCCCTCTGAGCCTGGAGGCAGTCAGTAGCCGAGCGAGAGGCTCGCGCCGCCGTCGATCAGCAGCACCTGGCCCGTCAGGTACGACGCCTCGTCGCTGGCGAGGTAGGTGTAGAGCGCCGCGACGTCCTCGGGTCGGCCGTTGCGCCCGGCGGGCACCCGCTTGGCGAACGCCTCCAGGCCGTCGGCTCCCATCGAGTTCACGGGGTCGCTGCTCTGCGGCGACACGATCACACCCGGCGCGACCGCGTTGACGGTGATGCCGCTGCGGGCGACCTCCAGCGCGAGGCTGCGCACCAGCCCGGCGACGCCGCCCTTGGCCGCCCCGTAGTGCACGTGCTCCGACCAGCCCATGTACGGCCCCACGATCGAGCTCGTCGCGAGCAGCCTCCCCCGCCCGGCGACCACCATGTGCGGCAGCGCCGCGCGGAAGCAGCGGAACACGCCGGCCAGGTCGATGTCGAGCAGCTGCGCCCAGCGCTCGTCGTCCAGCTCGACCGACGGCACGACGCGCGCGATGCCGGCGTTGGCGACCACGATGTCGATGCCGCCCAGCTCGGCGACCGTGCGCGCGACAGCGTCGTCGACGGCCTCGCGGCTCGCGACGTCGCACTCCAGCACCAGCGCCCGCCGGCCCGCGGCCTCGACGGCGTGCGCGACCGGCGTGACGTCGTACGGGTCGCCGGCGAAGTACGCGAGGGCCACGTCGGCGCCGGCCTCGGCGAACGTCGTGGCGGTCGCCGCACCGATGCCCGACGCGGCTCCCGTGACGAACGCGATCCTGTTGTCCAGGCGGAACACGCGGGCACTGTACCCGTCCGTTATCGTGGCCGCGTGATCGACGCGGCCGAGCACCTGGATGGCGACTTCACCCTCAGCCTCCGCATGGAGGTGCCAGCCGACCGGGCCGGCGCCGCCGGCGGGCTCGCGTCGAAGTTCGACCCGGTCAGCCGCACGGGCTTCAGCCTGAGCGCGATCTCGAGCGCCGGCGGCTACAACGGGCCCGGCGACGAGCTGCGGCTGTCGTTCGGCATCGATGCCGGCAGCGAGCCGCGCTGGTTCGATCGCGGCCGGCCGTCGCCGACATCGAACTACGTCTCCAACTCGCTGACGGTGTTCGACGGAGCGATCCACGCGGCCACCACCGATGCCCCGGAGGCGGCTGACCGCGGCCACGTCTACCGGCACCTCGGCGACACCGAGTGGCAGGATCTCGGCCAGGTCGGGCGCGAGGGCGCACACGGCGTCGGGCCGCTGATCGTGCACCGCGACGCTCTGTTCGCGGCCACCTGGAACTACGACTGGACGCGCGTCCACGACGAGGACCTCGCCGCCTGCCACGTGTACCGGTTCGTGGCGCCGGGAGCGTGGGAGGACTGCGGCCAGCCGGGCGACTCGCGACGCATCTTCAGCCTCGCCTCGTACCGCGGCGACCTGCTGGCGATGGGCGACGACTCGACCGTCCACGCCTACCGCGGTGGCGGCACCTGGGAGCGGGTCGCGCGCTTCGATACGTTCGCGCACCCGGCGAGCGTGCACGACGGGCGGCTGGTGCTCGGCATGCTCCAGCCCGCCACGGTGCACGCGTTCGACGGCACCGGCTGGGAGGACCTCGGCAACCCCCTCGGCGATCCGGCCCGGTGCGACGAGATCCACACGCTGGCCACGTTTCACGGCGCGCTGCACGCCGGCACGTGGCCGCTCGGCCGCGTCGCCCGCTGGGACGCCGCCGGCCGGCGCTGGCGGCAGACCGGCCGGCTCGGCGACAGCACCGAGGTGATGGCGCTGAACGTGTACAACGGCAAGCTCTACAGCTCGACCATTCCGCGCGCCGAGGTGTTCCGCTACGAGCGCGACGGCTCGTGGACGAGCCTGCGCCGGCTGTTCGACCCGCCCGGCTGGCGACCGGTGCTGGTCCGCCGCATGAGCACGCGGGAGGGGTTCGCGCGCCATCGCGAGTGGACACGCGTCACCAGCCTCACGCAGCACGACGGCCTGGTGTTCGCCGCGGTCGGCAGCTGCACCAGCGCCGCCATCGACGCGCCGGCCGACGTCCGCGGCACCGTCCACGCGCTCGGCACCGGCGTGGTCGCCACCACGCCCCGCACGCTGGCGCCGGGCAGCCATCGCGTCGCCGTCGTCCGTCGCGGCGGCACGCTGACGATCTACGTCGACGGCAACGAGTCGGCGACGGCGACCGGGAGCGTGACCGGATCGATCGCCACCGCCGCACCGCTGCGCGTCGGCGAGGACGAGACCGGCCGCTACGCCGGTGCGATCGGCGACTTTCACACCTTCGACCGGGCGCTCGACCGCCGCGAGATCGGCGCCCTGCACCACGGGGAGCGAGTGACATGACGCGACTGCGAGTCGGCCTGGTCGGTTCGGGATGGGCCGCGGGTGCGCACCTTGGAGCGCACAGCCAGATCGACGCCTGCGAGGTGGTGGCGGTCTGCACGTCCCGCGCGCCGGTGCCGTCCGAGTTCATCGGTCGCGACGGCACGCCGCTCGAGGTCGTGCGCGACTTCGCCGACCTGATCGCCCGGGACGACATCGACGTGATCGACATCTGCAACCGCAGCGACGTGCATGCCGCCCAGGCGATCGCCGCCGCGGCGGCCGGCAAGCACCTCATCATCGAGAAGCCGATCGGTCTCGATCTCGCGGACATGCGGGCGGTCGAGGCCGCCGTGCAGGCCGCGGGCGTGCGCACCTGCGTGTGCCTGCAGGTGCGGTTCGGGCAGCAGTTCACCGCCACCAAGGGGCTCGTCGACGGCGACCTGATCGGCCCCATCCACTACGCCGAGGTCGACTACAACCACCACATCGGGCCCGAGGTCGGCCAGTACCAGTGGAACCTCCGGCGCGACGGCGGCGGTTCGACGCTCCTCACCGCGGGCTGCCACGCGCTCGACGGCCTGCTGATGTTCATGGGCAACGACATCACCGAGGTGACGAGCTACGAGACCGCGTCGACGCACCCGAACTTCGCACCGTACGAGTACGCCACCTCGTCGGTGACGGTGCTGCGCTACGCGAACGGCGCCATCGGCAAGGTGGCGTCGGTGGTCGACTCGCACCAGCCGTACTACCTGCGGGTGTACCTCGTCGGCCGGGACGGGACGATCCTCGACGGCAAGCTCTGGTCGGACCGCATCACCGGCCTCGATCCCGACCGCTGGACCGACCTCGGCATCAAGCTGGAGAGCGTGATCGAGGACATCGACGACGCCTACACGCCGCAGTTCCGGGAGTTCTACGCCGCCGTCAACGGCGATCGGGAGATGGAGCGCACGAGCCTCGCCGACGCGGTGCAGACGTTCGAGGTCGTGTTCGCGGCCGACCGGTCGGCCGCCGAAGGCCGGGCGGTCGCGATGAGCGAGATCCGCGGATGACGTCGCCGCGAGCCGAACTTCTGGAAGCGACAGCCGCGGCGGCGCGCGTGGCCCGGGGCGAGGCTGGTGCCGACCGGTCGGATCCGTGCCAGGCTCGGAAGCGACAGCCGATGGCGTATCCGTGCCTGGCACGAAAACGACCGGCTCGAAGGTCTGGGGGCTAGGCCAGCTGCGGCATCACGCGGTCGTGGATCAGCTGCAGCTGGTCCTTCATGTGCGGGACGCCGCCGTAGTCGGCCTCGCGGCCGAGCCAGTGCTGCGCCAGGGTCGGGTCGCAGAGCGACAGGATCACGTGGTTCATGCCGGCCGGCACGACGTTCTCCCTGATCTGCGCCACCACGTCTTCCGGCGTGCCCGAGAACGACAGCTTCTCGACCAGGTCGGGCGTCGTCAGCTCGATCGCCTTCTCCACGTCGCCGCTCGCGAACGCGTCGAAGATCGGCTGCGTCTGGGCGACGTCGATGCCGTGGCGCTGCACCTGCTCGACCGGCATCGCCGGGATGTAGAACGCGACCAGCACCCGGGCGCACTCGCGCGCCTCGTCCCGGTCCTCCGACACACAGGAGACGCCCCACGCGGCGAGGTCGAGGTCGTTCCAGTCGCGGCCGGCGCGCTCGGCGCCGATGCGCACGTGGTCGGCGGCGTACTGGTTCGCCTCGCGGGAGTAGCCGAGCGCCTGGTGCATGCCGTCGGTGACCTCGCCGGCGAACTCGAACGACTTCGGGCCGCGCATCGCGCCGATCTTGATCGGCATCCGCTCCTGCACCGGCCGGGCCGAGGTGAACATGCCCTGGCAGGTGTAGAACTCGCCCTGGTGGTCGAGGACGCCCTCGTCCAGGAACGTCCGCATCATCCCGTGCGCCTCGCGCATGCGGGACAGCGAGCGCTTCGCGGCGTCCTGCAGCCCGTATTGCTCGAGCATCGCGAAGTTGCCGATCGAGTAGTTCAGCTCGGTGCGCCCGCCCGTGATCTCGTCGAGGGTCGCCATCGCCTGCACGACCATCGTCGGGTCGCGCAGGATCACGTGGGTGACGTCGGGGGCGAGGATGATGTTCTTCGTCCGGTGGGCGACCGCCGCGAAGATCTGGAAGCAGTCCTTGTGGAAGGTCTCGTCGGCGCCGTAGACGGCGTGGAAGCCGAGCTTGTCGGCGACCTCGATGGTGTCGAGGATCTCGTCCATCGGGTGGTCGGGCAGCAGCCCGAAACTGATCTTCATCGCCCAGAAGCCTCCTCAGCCTCAATCTCGGCGAGGAGCTCCTCGCCGGAGATCCGTTCGTCGGCCCAGTGGTCCTGGACCCAGTAGAGGTACTCGAGCCGGGCGTCGACCATGCGGTGCGTGTCCCACGCCGGGATGTCCTGCTGGCGCACGTGCTCGGTCATCAGCGCCGGGTCGACCTCGTACACGTGCTCGTGCCGCATCACGACGATGTCGGTGATCCGCTGCGCGGGCGGCGGCTCCTGGCCGGCGCGGGTGTAGCCCTCCATCACTCGTCCTCGTAGGCCGAGTCGAGCCCGTACTTGCCCGGGTTCATGATGTTGTTCGGGTCGAGCAGGCGCTTGATCTTCTGCATCACGTCGTAGCCTCCACCGAGCTCGAGCGGCACGAGGTCGACCTCGCCGGCCCGGGCCGAGCCGTGGGCGGCCGAGATCGACCCGCCCACCTCCAGCGAGGCGCGCGCGATGTCGCGCTTCGCATCCACCCAGGCGCCCCACGTCTCGTCGTCGAGCTCCTGCTCCCAGATGCCGACGTCGATCTCGCACAGCACGTCGCCCCACGGCTTGTTCGGCCCGTTGGTATAGCCGAACATGCCCCAGTCGTCGAACACCGGGTGCCGCTCGACGAGGCGGTCGACGATGGCGTGCCAGCGCTCGCGGATCTCGGGCACCTTCGGATACGGGATCGCCGCGTCCTCGCAGTGCCACGACATCGGCGCCACCTGGCCGTTCGGCGTCCGCCCGTGCAGCGGCGTCGCGTAGCGGTCGTGCCGCGCCGACCAGTCGAGCTGCGCGATCTCGTCGCCGACGTACTCGCCGCCCGACGCCTTCGCGATCCGCATCATCTCCTTGGCGGCCGGCCGCACCTCGACCCGGTTGCCGTACAGCGCGAACGCCACCACCGCCGTGGCCCAGTCGGGCTGCGGGATGTACGCCTCGTCGTCGCGGCGCAGGTAGGCGACCTTGCGCTCGTCGAACAGCATCACGCCCGCGATGGTCGCGAAGCCCGATCGCATCAGCTCGCCGCCCATGCGCCACGCCGCATCGAACGAGCGTTGCATCCAGAAGGCCGAGAACTCGGCCTCCGGGCGCTTGACCAGCTCGAGCGTCGCCTGCGTGACAATGCCGAGCGTGCCCTGCGTGCCCATGAACAGCTCCTTCAGGCGATAGCCCGAGGAGCTCGACCGCGTCTTCACGCCACCGCCCTCGCCGACCCGGATGATCTCGCCGGTCGGCAGCACGATCTCGAACGAGATCACCAGCTGGCGGACGTGACCGAACCTCGAGCCGAGCAGCGACCAGCCGTTCGTGCCGATGCGCCCGCCCACCAGCGCACACGAGTACGACGCCGGGTTGTCGGGGTACATGACGCCGTGCGGGCGCAGCACCTCGTTGAGCTTCAGCATGTTGACGCCGGGGCCGACGGTGACGGCGCGCTCGGCGAGGTCGATCTCGAACACCCGGTCCATGCGCTTGATGTCGACCAGGATGCCGTGGTGCAGCGGCACCGCACCGTCGACGAGACCGGTGCCGCCGGCGCGGGGCACCACCGGGATGCGCTCGCGGTTGGCGAGCTGGACGATCTGCGACACCTCCTCGGCCGTCGCCGGCAGCACGACCACCTGCGGCACGTGCTCCTCCCAGCGGTGTACCGGGAACATCGCCGGCGTGCGGGCGCGGTTGATGCGAGCCGTCAGCGAGGTCAGTACGTGCTCCGGGCCGACGATCTGCGCGAGGCCCTCGAGCACGCGATCGTCGAGCGCCGCGACGGTGGCCATGTCAGTCCGCTCCGGTGGCGACGTCGAGGCCGGCGAGCGAGTGCAGCCCGGCTGCGTGCGCGACCAGCTCCATCAGGTCGCACACCTCGATCGCACGCGCTTCGCCCTGTTCCGCCAGCGGGCGCTCCGACCAGACGCAGGCCGATACGAGGAGGTCGACGTCGAGCTGCGCCGCCTGGTCGATGCGGCGCGCGCTGATGGCCGCGGTGATGTCCGGGCGCTCGATACCGAGCCCCGCACCGGCCCCCGAGCAGTAGCCCCATTGCGTCACGTGGTCGACGTCCTCGAACGTCAGGCCCGGGATGGCGCGGATGATCTCGCGCGGCTCGCGGTGGATGCCCTTGCGTTTGTTCAGGCGGCACGGGTCGTGGTACGTAGCCCGCCGCTCGACGGGCACGGTCAGCGTCAGCCGGCCGTCGCGGATCAGCTCGGCGACCAGCTCGATGACGAGCACGATCTCGAAGTCGTAGGCGTCACCGAAGTACTTCGGGTAGTCCTCGGTGAACGTGATGTAGTCGTGCGGGTCGAGCACGAGGATGCGCTTCGCCCCGACCGCGCGCCAGTCGGCCACGTTGTGCTCGGCGAAGCGCCGCGCCTGCTCGGCGTAGCCCATCTCGGCTGCCGGACCACCACAGCACCACTGCTCGCGCATGAGGCCGAATTCCACGCCCGCCGCCTGCAGCAGCTTCGCCACCGCCTTCGGCTGCGACGTGCGGTAGAACGCCGCCTCGCAGTCGCAGAACAGGATCGTCTCGCCGCCGACCGGGATGCCGAGGTCGGCCGCCCAGTCGGCGACCCGATCCTGCGAGACGCCCGCCAGCACGGGCTCGTTCTTCAGCTCGTCGGTCTGCAGGTTCCACCGCTCCCAGCCCGGCTGGTGGATGCCGCTGTCGACGGCGAGGGTGCGCATCGCCTTCACGAGGTCGACCGTGCGCGTCCGGAACCGGTAGAAGTCGCCGGCGAAGATCGTGTTCGGGCAGCGCAGCTCGCAGGCGCCGCACTGGGTGCAATTGACGTAGTCCTCGGCCACGTCGGCGATGGTCACGAGGCCCTTCTCCATGGCCACGACGTTCGCGTGGAACGCGGTCGGGCTGTGGGTCTCGTCGTGCGTCACCTGCAGGACCGGGCACACCTCGCGACAGAACTTGTGCCCCGAGCTGAAGCAGTTGTAGGCGGCGTTCCGCCACTCGTCGAGGACCCGTCCGGCCGGGTCCGACGCACCGTTTCCGTCGACAGCCACGCGCTCCCCGTTCCACTCGTTGGCGAAGGGCGCGGCGAGCATACCCCGCGGCCTGGGCCGGCGCCAGCCGCACGTGGGTCAGCTCCCAGCCCCGTCAGGACAGATGTCGCGGATCGTCCTAGGATGGGCCCATGAAGCAGCAGCCGGTCGCTCGCGTCTCGTCCGTTCGCATCGACGCCGAGGAGCGTGGGCCGGCGGCGGTTCGCTTCGATCTGGGCGAGCCCGCCGGCGCCGCGATGGTGCGCCTGGACGTGCTGCACGCCCTCGGCGTCACGACCGGAACGGTGCCCGCGGGCGCCGCGGAGGTCGCCATCGATCTGCGCGCGCTGCCGGCCGGGCCGGCCGAGCTGCGGGTTACGGCCGTCGGCGCCGACGGCCGCGACGGCAAGCCCGCCGCGATATCGTTCGCCGTGCCGGGCCGCGCGGGCACCGGCCCGGTGATCACGGCGCTCGCCGCGCGCGACGCGAATCTGCGGCGGCCCGGCAAGGGTGCCACAGCGGTGCCGCGCCTACGCATCGCGTTCCGCGAGCCGGGCGCCGCGGCGAGCGCCATCCACCTGGAGCTAACGCGGCCCGACGGCTCGGTGGAGCACGCACACCTGCCGCCGCCCGCGGGCGGCGAGGGCGAGCTCCGGCCGTTCTCGATCGAGGCCGCTGCGCCGATCGGCGAGTACGTCGTGCGCGCCGCGCTGGTCGATGCCGACGGCAACGCCGGCCCGCCCGCGACAGCGGTGTTCGCGGTCGGCGAGAAGGGCCCGGCGGCGCCCGAGGTCTCGCACGCGAAGTGGCGCAAGGACGGCCGCGTCGTGGTGCGCGGCAGCGGCTTCAACAGCCCCGGCCTCCTGGCGCTGGTCGATGGCGCCCCGGTACCGATCGCTGAGGCGAGCGACGGCCAGCTGGTGCTGGTCGCTGGCAACCACCTGCCTGCCTCGGTCGAGATCCGCACCGATCTCGGCGCGGCCGCAGCGCCGGGCCTGGTCGGGCCGCGGCCGACGATCGAGATCGTGCCGGCCGGTGCCACGGTGACCGAGGGCGGCTCGGCGCAGTTCCACGCTGTCGTGGCCGGCGTCGCCGACACCGCGGTGGAGTGGAGCGTCAACGCCGCGGCCGCAGTCGCGATCTCGGCGGACGGCGTGCTCGCCATCGGCCACGCCGCGCCCGACGCGGTCGTCGTCCGCGCCCGCAGCGCGGCGGCCGGCATCGAGGCCGCGACGACCGTCCACGTGGCCGCGCCGCAGGGCCGCGGCGCCACCATCGGCCCGCGCGGCGGCACCAGCCGCGGCGCCGGCGGCGTCACGCTCACCATCCCCGCCGGCGCGCTGGAGAAGGCCGCGAAGATCTCGGTCGAGCCGAGACAGTCGCGCCTCGTGCAACGCGGCGTGGTGGTCGGTGCCGAGGTGACGCTGACCGCCGTCGATCTCGACCGGCCGGCCTCCCTCGAGATCCCGCTGCGCGTGCACGCCGAACCCGGCTCGGTGGTCGACGTGCTGCACCGCGAGGGCGGCCAGTGGATCCCCGCCGGCCACGCCACGGTGGGCGACACGGGCTTCACCGTCGGGCTCGACCTGTCGCGTCTGCCCGACGGCATCAAGGTGACCATCCCCGGCCGTAGGCCGCACGGCGGCTCGCAGGCGCTCAGCGCCGCGCCGTCCATCGATACGGTGCACGAGACGCCGATCGAAGAGGGCGACACCGTCCCGCTGCTCGTCACCGGCGGGAACTTTGTGCCCGGGCTGACGCAGGTGTCGGTCGTGCGCTCCAACGGCGCCAGCGACGCTCGCATCGAGTGCCGCGGGACGGTCGTGAGGGCCGACGGCTCGGCCCTCGGCGTCACGGTCGAGGTGTCGCCGCTGCCCGAGCTCGGCGAGGGCAGCCTGTCCGACCACCGGCTGCGCATCGACACGCCGGCCGGCCGCGCCGAGCACCCGCTTCCGATCACCGGCCACGACGAGCTCATCGTCGCCGCCGGCCAGACGGTGACCGTGTCGGCGTCGCGCCGCTTCTCGGAACTGCGGGTCGATGCCGGCGGCACGCTCGAGCTCGTCTCCACGGTGCCACCCGTGCTGATCGAGGTGCTCGGCGAGGCGTTCATCGAAGGCAACGTGACGGTCGTCGCCGCGACGGGCACGTTCGGCACCAAGGGCACGGCCGGCGGGGCGGGCGGTGCCGGCGGCGTCGGCGCTGCGCCGTTCATCGTGGGCGCGGGTGGCACGGGCGGCGCCGGTGGCGCCGACGGCGACAAGAACGGCCTCGCTGGGTCGGCGGGCTCATCGCCGCCGGGCTCGGGCCTGCCCGCAGGCACGGCGGGAGCCGGCGGCACCGCGGGCGGCTGGGGGCTGCACCCCCACACCGGCGGCGATGGCGGCACCGGCGGCGGCGCGCCGCACCCGCGCATCCCGGGTTTCCAGGCCCACTCCACCCTCGCGCCGATGCTCGGCGTCGGCGCCGGTGGCGGCGGCGGCGGGGGTGGCGGCGGCGAGGGCTGGGTGTTCAAGTTCGCCGGCGGTGGCGGCGGTGGCGGTGGAGCCGGCGGTGGCGGCGTCGGCATCGCCGCGGGCCAGGGCATCCGGTTCCACGGCGTCGTGATGGCCAACGGCGGCGATGGCGGAGCCGGCGGCACTGCGGGCGACGGCCTGCCCGACCCGTGGGCGTACATCAGCGCCGGTCAGGGCGGCGGCGGGGGCGGCGGCGGCGGCGGCACGATCCTGCTGCAGGGCATCACCGACTCCTGGGGCGCCTCCGCCGTCGCGGTCTCCGGCAAGCAGGGCTTCCACCCGCGCAGCGCCATCCAGGTCGAGGAGCGGACGCTGCTGCAACAGGCGCTGGCCCGCGCCTCGACCGGCGACATCCGGGCCGACGGCGCCATCGTCGGGCTCGCGCGCCCCGTCGCCACGCAGGGGCCGGACATCCTCTACCTGCCGAACCTCGTCTCCACGCAGCCGTCGCTCGACGTGATGGGCTACAACGCCACGCACCTGAAGGTCTCGGGCGGCTTCGGCCGCACGCGGCGCGCGATCACCTGGGCGACCAACGCGGGTCTCAACGCCGAGACGGTGCTGTGCATGGCGCCGGTGCCGCTGAACGAGGGATTCAACGAGATCATCGCCGAGTGGATGTGGGAGACCTACGGCCTGCCAGAGTCGGATCCCCAGCTCGACGCGCAGGTGATGATGACCTCCGCGGCGGTGCGCAAGCGCAGGGTGCTGCGCCTCTCGGGCACGATCCCGTACTACGACTTCACGGCCACCGTGACGCCGACCGCGCTGACGGTGGCGACCGAGCGCACCGGCGACATCACGGTTGCCGTCACCGCCACTCAGGCGACGCCGCTGCTGTGGAGCGTGAATGGCGGCGACGAGTACGGCACGGTCGCCGCGCAGGCCGGCGGCGCGCGCTACCGCACGCCGTCGCGGGTGCCGGGGTCAGTCGCCTCCGTCGCGGTCGCCTCGGCGCTCGATCCCAACCGCCGCACCTACGCGACCGTGTCCGTCGTGCCGGGCATCACGACCGCCGCGGTGGCGGCGACCGGAACCCCGGCCATCGCCACCCTGCCCTCGGCCAACTGCGGCCAGACGATCGCGATCGACATCCCGGCGGCCACCTATGCGCTCACGAACGAGGGGTTCGCGAGCGTGCCGGCGGTGGAGTTCCCGGTGCTGCACGCGAAGACGGGCGGCGGGTGCGAGCGCGGCATCGTGCCGATCGCACCCACGATCGCGACGGGCCTGCAGAGCCTCGCGGCCGAGGTGCCGGCGTGTGCCGATCCCGGCGGCTGGGTGCGCGTCGCCGGCCACGGCAGCGCGCGCTTGCAGATCGTGCCGGAGGTGACCTCGATCGACGGCATCCGCGCGTCGGAGCCCGACTTCACCGTGCGCGGATCGGGCTTCGCCTGCGGCGAGACCCAGGTGCTCGCCGACGGTGTCCTGCAGCCGGCGAGCTCGATCCTGTCGGTCTCGTGCGGCTCGATCCACATGACGCCGTGGCCCACCCGCGGCGCCGCCCTGGTCGTGCGGACGAGCGGCGGTGACAGCGCGCCGATCGCCGTGCCGTAGGCGATCGGGCCGGGTGGCGTTGGTCTAGTCGTCAACTCCGAGAGGTGCGACGCCCATGCGTGGCGCGAAGACGACGGCAGATCGCGGATCCGCCGAGACGGTCACCGCCTGCGGCAGCTTCGCCATCCCCTTGGTGCCTCACTCACGGCGGAGCGCGTCGGCCACGCCGACGCGGACGGCGGAGCGGGCCGGCAGCAGCGAGACCAGTACGACGCCCGCGATGGTCGCGAGCGCGAGCGCCCCGACCTGCCACGCCGGCGGCAGCGCGGGATCGATCTCGCCGCCCGCGAGCTTGTAGACGCCGACGAACAGGGCGATCCCGAAGGGGATGCCGGCCATGGTCGCGAGCACGGCCAGCGCGGCCTGCGCTCCGACCACCGAACCGGTCACTTCACGCGGCGTCATCGCGAGTGCGCGCACGATCCCGCTCTCGCGCGTCCGTTCGCGGACGCCGAGCAGTGTCGTTGCCAGGACGTTCGCGACGATCACGAGCAGCAGCAAGGCGTTCAGGCTCCAGACGATCGGCCGGATCTGATCCCGCCCGAGGTCGGTGACGGCGATCGGGTCCGGCTGGCGCGGCGCGAGGCCGCCTGGCCGGGTCGGCGCCGGGAACGCCGCGTACGCGGCGTTCTCCCTCGCCGCCTCCCTCGACAGCGTCGACTCCATCGCCAGCGCCGAGGTGACACCGCCGACACCCAGCGCGAGCGCCACCACGACCGCGACGGCTCGCGCCGGGCGCGCCAGCGTCTGGCGCAGGCCCAGCCGCAACGCGATGCGGTGCCCGAGGCGGGGAACGGCGAAGCGCGCCCGTGCGGTCGCGCCCTCCAGCGCACCGATGGCCGCGGCACGCGCTGCCTGCCGGGCGGGCAGCGCGGTGGCGACGGCGACGGCGACGAGCGTCACCGCCACGACCACGGTCCCCGTTACGAGGTCGACCGAGACGGGAACGGTGCCGGTCAGGGCGGCGGTGTCCTTGACGATGCGCGGCGCGAGCACCGCACCGGCGACGACGCCCC
>JBKJIG010000005.1:0-6379 GCA_046598415.1 Gaiellales bacterium | reverse complement strand
GCGGACGATTCGCCCCGGCCGCCGCTTCCACGCCGCGTCGAGGCGGCTCTCGGCTCGGGTGCCGGTGCCGTCGCGGGGCTCTTGATCGGCGCGCTGGAAGTTCGCCAGGGGATGATGTCGGCGAGCGGCGTCGGGGTGGCGACGCTCCACGTCGGTTTCGTCTGGTATGTGGCGGTGGCCGCCGTCGTCGGGGCGGCGTTCGGAGGGGTGATCGGCTATCAGGCAGGTGCGCTCGGATCGATGCTGGCGACGGGGCTCCTGTTCGGCTTGCTCGCCTGGGTCGTCTGGTGGCTAACGCTCGTGCCGTTGCTCGCGGGAGGGCGTCCGACCTGGTCGGCGGAGGCCGCCGGGGCGGCGTTTGCGGATCTGGTCGGCAACCTCCAGCTCGGCGCTCTCACGGCGGCACTCTTCTACGCGGGTGCGCTCGAGTGGGAGCGGCAGCGGCGCCCGTCGTTCCGCCCCGTGAGCGAGTGCTCGCGACCGCCACGTGTCGTGATCCTGGGCGGTGGCTTTGGCGGAGTCGCTGCCGCTCGACGTCTCGAGCACCTGTTCCCGCGAGACCACATGCTCGACATCACCCTGATCAGCGAGTCCAACTACCTCCTGTTCACACCGATGCTGGCCGAGGTGGCTTCGAGCGCTCTTCAGGCGCACAACATCAGCGCCCCGGTGCGTGCGGCCTGCCGCTATACGCGCTTCCTGCGCGCCCGTGTGGAAGCGGTCGACCCGGCGGGTCGCGTCGTGTCCATCCGCCGTGGCGCTGCGGGTCAGCTCGAGACGATCGAGTATGACCACCTCGTCATCGCGCTCGGATCGGTGGCCACGTCTTTCGACCTGCCGGGTGTCGGCGAGCACTCGTTCACGCTGAAGACGCTCGAGGATGCCACCGCGCTCCGCAGCCATGTCCTCGAACTGCTGGAGCGCGCCGATCTGGAGCCCGACCCGCAGGTGCGGCGGCGCCAGCTCACGTTCGTCGTCGCCGGCGGCGGGTTCGCGGGCACCGAGATGATCGCCGAGCTCTTCGACCTCGTCCACGGGGTTCGCCGCTACTACCCGAGCATCGGGGTCGACGAGCCGCGGTTCGTGCTGGTGCACTCCCGCGATCGGATCCTGCCGGAGCTGGGCCTGCCGCTTGCCGAGTACGCGCTGCGCAAGCTGCGCGCGCGCGGCATCGAGTTCGTGCTCGAAACCCGTGTCGCAGGCGCGCGCGCGGATGCAACGGTACTCGCCACTGGCGAGGAGATCCCGACGAGCACGCTCGTCTGGACGACCGGCAGCGCGCCCCATCCCGCCGTCCGCGAGCTCGCCGCCGCAACCGGCGAGGGCGCCGGCGTGATGACCGACGCGTCGTTGCGCATCATCGGTTTCGATCGGGCCTGGGCGATTGGCGACTGTGCGCGCATTCCCGACCGGGCCCGACCCGGCTCGTTCTATCCGCCCACCGCGCAGCACGCGCAGCGGCAGGGCAAGGTCGCGGCGGACAACATCGCCGCCAGCCTCCGCGGACAGCCCACACGTGAGTTTCGGTTCGAGGCGATCGGAACGTTCGTCGCGCTCGGACATCGAACAGCCGTGGGAGAGATCCGCGGCCGGCATTTCTCCGGCCTCGCCGGCTGGTTGCTGTGGCGCGGCATCTACCTCGGCAAGCTTCCCGGCCTCGACAAGAAGCTCCGCGTCCTGATCGACTGGGGCCTCGACCTCGCGCTCCCACGGGACATCGTCGTCACAGCCCGTCCCGCGAGCGTGCCCGAGGTCGATCCGTCCGGGCCGGAGCCGGCTCGATGATCGCCGATTCCCTCCGACGGTCGAGCGCCATCCACGGTGCGCTCGCCGGAGCGGTCGGCGGTGTCGTGTTCGGGGCCGCGATGGCGCACCTGGGGACGCTCCCGACCATCGCCGAGATCGTTCGGACGCGCTCGTCGCTCGCCGGCTTCGCGGTGCACATGGTGGTCGCACTCCTCGTCGGAGCGGGGTTCGGACTGCTCACCGCCCGCCAGCACCTCGGGACCGGTGAGCTACTGCTCTGGGGCCTGACCTACGCCGCCTTCTGGTGGCTCCTGGGCGCGCTGACGTTCTTGCCGCTCATCGTCGGCGACCACATCGCCTGGGACCTCGCTGCCGCCCAGGCAGCGCTGCCGAGCCTGTTCGGCCATTTCGCCTACGGGGCCACCACCGCGCTCAGCTTGTCGGCGCTGCGCGCGTCGCGCTCGCCGGGCCGACGCCCCAGCGCTGGCGCGCTCGTTCGCGGTGCGAGCGCCGGCCTGCTCGCCGCCTGGCTCGTCTCGAGCCTGACCGCTCCCGATCAGCGCCTCGCGGGCGCGTCGCGGATGCTCATGCGAAACGGTCAGGTGCTGACCTGGACCAGCCTCGCCGTGGTGGGCGTCGCGGCGGGGACGATCTACGCCGCGCTCTACGGGGACGTGCGCAACGAGGCCGGCCCGGCGGCGATCCGCGGCCTCGTCTACGGATTTGTCTGCTGGATCGCGATCGCCGTGAGCGCCGCGCCGGTGCTCGACGGCGACGGCCTCGCCTGGTCGCTCGACGCGGTGCAGGTGCGCTTCCCGACGCTCCCCGGCTACCTCCTGTTCGGAGCCGCGATGGCCGCGATCTACGGCTGGCTGAACGGCCTCGCCCACGCGCTCTTCGCCGACGACGTGAGCCGGGAGGGGGAGGGGGCGCCCGCCGCCCGAGGCCTTCGCGCTGCCGCTCGCGGCGCCGTCGCGGGCATCGTCGGCGGCGTGCTGTTCACGATGGTCATGCTCGAGATCGGCTACCTGCCGACGGTCGCGCGACTGATCGGCGCCCGCTCCGCGGGCACCGGGCTGGCCGTGCACCTCTTGATCTCGATCCTGATCGGCATCTCCTACGGCCTGCTGTTTCGAAGGCACAACCTCGACATCGGGTCTGCGCTGGCCTGGGGTGTCGGCTACGGCCTGCTCTGGTGGGTGCTGGGAGCGCTGACGCTGCTACCGCTCCTGCTCGGCGGTGCGCCGCAATGGAGCGCTGAGGCTGTCGCCGCGACGCTGCCCTCGCTCGTCGGCCATCTCGCCTACGGAGGGGCGCTCGGGATGACGTTCTACGCGTTGGAGGTTCGTACCCGCCCCTGGTGGATCACCCGCAATCAGGCCGACTCCGTCAGAGCGCAGCGCCATCGTCACGAGATCCTGAGCGCCGCGCCGGCAACCTGGGCCCTGATCGCACTCATCGCCGCCGCGGTCCCGCTCCTCACTGCGCACCCGTAGCCTGGACACGGACGCCGCGCTTTGGGCGACGCCTCGACGGGTCTCGATCTCGGCTGCCGACGACCACGACGCGTCGGACCGGTCGAGCGCTTTGATCGACCAAGGCTCGCAGCGCAGGCTCATCGACAGCCGAGCCGTCCTCGGTGAACGGCGTCACCATCGCCGAGGCCGTTCTCCAATGACAGATCTCGGGGGTTCCGGTTGTGCGCGCCGGCCAACGAGCCGTCAGTCGTCGCCCGCGACGATTCCGAGGACGACGCCGAATAAGAATGTGACCGGGAGCGAAACGACGACTTCGCGTCAGGGGCGTCATCCGCCCGGCTGGTAGGGTCCGCACGAGTGAGGGCGCCCGCCGCATCCGACCGTGCTGAGCTGGCGACCTTGCGGGCCGTCGTGCAGGCCATGCGGATCATGGTCGGGATCGTCTTTGCGGCTACGGTCTTCGACAACCTCCGTCAGAGCGGCTACACCGAGGCCGGCTACCGACGAACAATCGATGGATACCTCGCGCACGGCACCCAGCCGGGCATCCAACGCGACATCATGCGGTTCGTGCGCGACCACGCAGTGGTTGCCGCGCCCCTCCAGGGACTGACCGAGATCACGATCGCCGTGTGTCTCCTGGTAGGAATCGCCGTGCCGCTGGCGTCGCTCGTCGCCGGCATCCTACTCGCTGGCCTGACAGCGTCGGAGTGGGGAAGTACGTGGACGTGGGAATTGCCGCCACTGGTCCTGATGGCGTTTCTGGTCACGACCGCGGCGGTGCCCGCGCTGCGCGCGCACGGTCTACGCGTCTGGATCCTCGGACGCCCGGACGGGGGCGGCGTCCTCGACCGGGTCGGCACCGCCGGTCGTGTCGGTCTCGTGCTGCTGGTCGGCGTCGTGGTCTGGTACCTGATGCACGTGACGGGCCGGCCGGACGCAACTGCGTTCAAGGGCAGCATTTCGGTGGTCGTGCTCCTGCTCGGCAATATCGCGCTCGACGCCGTCGCCGCGATGAGGAGATCGTCGGGTGACGGCGCGTGAGCGTCTCGTTGTAGGCCTTCGCGGCGTCGCCGGATCCGGGCGATTCTGCGCTTTGATGACCGATGGCTGATACGACGACCTCGTCGCCCGCCGCTTCGTCCCCGACGCGCCGGATCGGCTCTGGGTCACCGACATCACCGAGCACCCACGCGTGAGGGCGAGTGGACGGGTCAACGCCGGGTCGGTGAGTGCGGCGCGCCATCCGTCAGTGCTCCGCGCGGGGAACGGCAGCCGCGACGACGGCGAGCGCCGCCAGCGCCAGTGCCCCGACCACCCACCAGTGCGAGTCCGACGCGCCGCCGCCGCCGTCGGTGAAGGTCGCCCCGCGGCTCGCCTCGGCCGATGCCTTCGCGGGTGATGCGCCCGGCGCCGTCGCTGGAGCCGGCACGCTGATGGCGGGCCGAGCTCCGGCCGGCGGTGTCGTCCCGGCGACGGTGGTTGCCGTGCCGATCGGGTACAGCGACCAGAGCCCGGCCGGGCCGGTCTGCACGGGAGCGGTCTCGGCGGTCGCCGCCCCGGCCCCGATCACGAGAGAACCGAGACTAAAGGCTAAGATGAGGATGAGATCTCTGATTCCTGGCATCGGCACCTACTCGACCGTGATCGGCGTGCCGATTTCGAGCCGATCTGCCAGGCGCAGCAGATCGGCGTTGCGGAGGCGGATGCAGCCGTGGGAGATCGCGCCGGGAATCAGGTCCGGGCGATCCGTCCCGTGGATCCCGATGAACCCGCCCGCGGGCCAGTCGGTCAGCACCGCCGACCGGGCGCTGGTGCCGAACGCGAGCGGCCCGTACGCAGGGCTCGCATCGCTCGTCAGCCGGTTGCGGACGTAGAACTCACCGACCGGCGTGGGCGTTGCCGCGGTGCCGATCCCGACCGGCACGACGAGCACGACCCGCCCGTCGGCGAGGAGCGTCGCCGTCCGCTTCTCGCGGTCGATCACCAGGCGCGTGGCAACACTCGTGTACCCGGCCAGCGCCGGCCGCCGGATCCAGCCGGTGCGGCCGTTCGGGAGGCTGGCGATCCGGACGCGCACCCACACGGCGCCGCCGACCGTCCTCGACCCGAGCACGGCCACGATGTTGCGGGTTCCCTCCGGCGTCATGGTCGCGACCGACCCGACGACGGCGGACGAGCTGCGCGGGTGCCGGTAGACCTGCGCAGCCCGGGCAACGGGGGCCCAGACCGCGCGGGCCTCGTCCGCCAGAGGTTGCGGCGTCGGGATCGAGAACGCGGGCGTCGGCGGCGCGGCGAGGCCCGACGGCGCGGCCAGGCCGCCACTCGCGGATCCCGTTTCCGACAGGCCAGGCGCGTCCGAACCTTGACGTGCGCGCGCTCGACGGCCCCGATCACCTCGACCGCCTTTTGCGACGCGCCGGTCAGCGCCTTCGACCGCACGGCCTCGGTGTAGAACGCGGCCTGGAGCTCCTCAAGGAGCAGCGCGTAGTTGAGGATGTCGATGTCACCGGCGCCGGTCGCGGCGCTCGCAGGCCCGGTCGCGACGAGGCCCAAGCCAAGCGCGCCGGCGGAGGCGCCGAGAAAGCCTCGTCGCGAGAGCGCGCCCCTCGTCCGACGTACCCGGTCTGCTCGAGACTGGCGGTGACCTCGTCGGCGGTCATCGGCACGTCCGTCGGCTGGTCGGCCGGCGGCTTTCCGACGATCGAGCGGATCCACGCCGCGTGCCGCGCGTCGACCGAGACGATCTGGGCGGCGGCGAGGCTCTTCGGCGTCAGGTTTGCGGCCTGGCCGTTGTGCGCGGCGACGCCGAGGTCCTAAAGCGTCGCAGCCGCCGTCGCGAACGAGTCGTCGCTGCCGAACACTCCACCGAAGGTGAAGGTCGGGCTCGGGTTGGCCTTCGAACCGAGCGCAGCCTGGAGGTACTGCACGTGCTCCCCCTCGTGGGCGGCGACCACCGTCGCGAAGTCGTGCAGCTTCCCGGTAACCGCCGAACTCGCCACCGCCTCGTCGTAGAAGGCCTTCCGCAGGTACTCGAGCCGCAGGGCGAAATCGAGGATCTCGAGATCATTCTCCGGCGACGTCGCCGACCGGGCGATGCCCGGCAGGCCGGCGATCACGATGCTGCCGGCAACGAGCGTGCCGCCGACGGCCAG
>JBKJIG010000161.1:0-3349 GCA_046598415.1 Gaiellales bacterium | reverse complement strand
ATGCCCGGTCGGATCATCGAGGCCGATCCGCCACAGCGGAACGCCTCGCTGCAGGTACCCCGCATCGATCGCCTGGCAGACGGCCGCTAGGAGCTGATGCAGCAGCGACGGGACGAGGAGCAGGGCGCGCGTCCGGTCGTCGGCCCCGGCGCCGGGGTCACGCCACCGGGCGACTAGGTCGTCGAGCCCTGGACCCGCGCCACTTCTGACCTCGCTTGCCGCAAGCCTCACGACGTCGCAGCCGTTGGCGCGCAACTCCTGATCGCGCGCCTTGTCCTCCTGGACGACGGATCCGTGCTGCTCGCCGTCGATCTCGACGACGAGAGGGCGATCGAGCCACGGCGCAGTGACCAGGAAGTCGACACGCCTGCCGCTCGACGCTGGCTGATCCGCCAGAGCGTCTAGCGACGCCTGAGGAACGAACCAGCGAGCGGCGGCCTGGCCGAGGACACGCGGGACCCATTCCTGATGGAAGGCGCGCTCCTCATCCGAGTCGTACGGAAGCAGCGGATCCAATGCTGCGGCGACGTGAGCGTCCATCGGCTCAAGCTCGGAAAGCACCAGGCCGGCTGGCGGCAGTCGGACGGAGATATCGCCCGGCAACTCGGAGTCGACGTACTTGACCCCGAGGCGGTCGAGGAAGAGCCTCTCCGCGGAGGGATGGAGCGGCGGAATCGCGCCTCGCTCGATAATCTTGCTGACTACGCCGACGACCCGCGCAGTGGCCTCGTCCGGGGCATCGCCCGTCGTCGCCGTCTGCGCGATCCAAACGAGTGAGCCGCGCCGTGCCCGATCACCGGCGATCTCGGCGAGTGATCGAAGCGAGCCGCCGACGGTTCGGTAGCGGACGAGCCAACCCGGCCGGAGAATCGTGCCGTCGATCCACGCCGTGCGCGTTGCGGCGGGTCCACTCTCAAGCTCGCGGGTGCCCCGACATCTCGGGAACGAGCTGCAGCCCCAGAACTGCTTGCGGCTCTCCCGAGCCGTCCGCATAACCATTCGCGCCTCGCATACGGGGCATTCCGGGGCCTTCGTTGCGGAGGGCGTGTTCGTCGGTTGAGTCGCCATTCAGACCTGTCGTACAGGAGTCGGTCGACGGGGATGAACGGTCTGGAGAAGAGTGTTCGGCACAAAGAACGTCCCTCGGGCTGGTGACTAAACCTACACGCGCACGCCTGACCCCGCGTCAGCGCACGGGCTGCTAACCCTACGCGCCTGCTGATAGAACATTCCGCGAGAATCCCATCCCACCTCACTAGATCGAGCAATCTAAGTGCACCAGCGCTTCGGCTCTTGCCGCTTGTAGGCGCGCGTCGGTACTGAGGACCGATAGTCTCCCCGACGCCCTCAACCGGCCCGCCGATACTCCTGCGGACTAACCCCCCCGCACCCGCGTCAGGTGTCGCGATCGTCCCAGTCGAAGCGGGGCTGCCCGCGGCGCGAGCCGATCCGCACGGGACGGCGCCGGCGCTGAACGGCGTGACGGCGGCGTACATCGCCTTCTACCCCGACATCGCCGTGCCCGGCGCGAGCGACACCGTCGGCGCCTTCGCCGAGCAGGCCGCGGCGGCCGGTGTGCGACGGCTGGTGCTGCTCTCCGGTCGTGGCGAGCCCGAGGCGAAGCAGGCCGAGCACGCCGTGCAGCAGGCTGCGCCGCGCGCGACGATCGTGCGGTGCAGCTGGTTCAACCAGAACTTCAGCGAGAGCTTCCTGCTCCCCGCCGTACTGGCGGGCGAGGTGGCGCTGCCGGTGAACGGCGTGCCGGGACCGTTCGTCGACGCCGAGGACATCGCCGATGTCGCCGTCGCCGCGCTCACGCAGGAGGGCCACGCCGGCGAGGTGTACGAGCTGACCGGCCCGCGGCTGGTGCGGTTCGACGAGGCCGTGGCGGAGATCGCCCGTGCCGCGGGGCGGCCGGTTCGGTTCGTCCCCGTCACCGTCGCCGAGATGGCGGAGGCGATGCGCGCCGACTCGGAGCCCCAGGAAGTCGTCGACCTCGTCGCGTACCTCTTCAGCGAGGTGCTCGACGGCCGCAACGCGTGGGTCGGCAACCGCGTGCAGCGCGCGCTCGACCGCGAGCCGCGCGACTTCCGCGACTACGCGCAGCGCACCGCCGCGACCGGCATCTGGGGCGGCATCCGATGACGCGCGTGCAGTACGTGACGCTGGCGACGGCGCTCGGCAGCGGCCTCTCGGCCGGCGTCATCTTCGCCTTCTCGAGCTTCGTGATGGGCGGCCTGAAGCGCCTGCCGCCCGCCCAGGGCATCGCCGCGATGCAGTCGATCAACCGCGTCGCCGTCACGCCGGTGTTCATGACCGCGCCGTTCGCGACGGCCGCGTCGTGCGCGTATCTCGGCGTCCACGCCGCCCGGCACTGGGACGAGCGGCCGTCGCCCTACCTGCTCACCGGCAGCGCGCTGTTTCTGGTCGGCGCGATCGGCCTCACCGTCGTGCACCACGTGCCGCTCAACGACGCGCTCGACACCGTCCCGCCGGCTCGGGCAGACGCTGCCGAGCGGTGGAGCGACTACCTGGCGAGCTGGACGGCCTGGAACCACGTGCGCACCGCGACCGCCCTCGCCGCCGCTGGCAGCCTCACGCTCGCACTTCGTCGCAGCTGAGCGCCGATCAGCGGCAGGCGACAACCAGCGGCCCGCGTCTCCGTCCAGCCCAGATCACCGTCGCGATCAACGCATTCCCCACCGTGTAGTACATCGGATACAGCAGCAGCGCCGCATCCATCGCGCCGCCCGCGATCGTTCCGAGCACGCCGCTGACCGTCGCCAGCACGAACGTCGAGAACGTCTCCGTGTCCGGATCGCGCCACGTCTTCGGCAGCATCAGCGCGACTCCCAGGCCATCCGCGATCACGACCGAGATCGTCGCAATCACCGCCACGTCGACGACCAGCCAACCCACGAGGCCGGCGCAGGCGAGTGCGAGCATCGAGAGGTCGATCGGCCGCAGGCCGCCCACGCCATTCGGGATCGCGAGGATGAACGTCGTCGTCATCAGCACCGCCTGGGTGCCGATCATGACCAGGCTCCAGTTCGCGCCAGACACGCGTCCCGTCGAGCTTCCGAAGCGGGCTCACGACCCAGGTCTCGTCCCGGTACTGGGAGTTCGGCGGACCCGACGACCACCGGCCGTGGATCGAGCCAGATATCCCCATCAAGCTCTCGTCCTACAACTTCGCGCGCGGCCGCGACCCGGTGCTCGCCGCTGCGTTGCGCTGACGTGTCCTTGTCCGCCGCGCCCGAACCGCCCCGGGATCGCCCGCGTATCCCGGAATAAGGTGCTCGGACGAGCACCGGTGTTCGTCATGGGGGACTCTCAGTGAGCAGACGCT
>JBKJIG010000141.1:0-6164 GCA_046598415.1 Gaiellales bacterium | reverse complement strand
GGAAGGGGATGCTCGGTGTGGAGGATTGGGCAGAGATCCGACGGCTGCATCTGGCCGAGGGCTGGAGCATCAAGCGGATCACGCGGGAGCGCGGGTTCGCGCGCAACACGGTGCGCGCGGCGCTGCGTGCGGAGCGTCCACACGTCTTTCAGCCGGGCGTGCACGGATCGAAGCTGGATCCGTTCAAGGGCGAGATCGAGCGGCTCCTCGGCGAGGACGGCCGGCTGCCGGGCGAGGTGATCTTGGGTGTGCTCCGCGAGCAGGGCTACAGCGGGGGCCGGTCGATCCTGCATGATCACCTGCGGGAGCTGCGGCCGCGGTTTGCGCCGGTGCGGTCGACGCAGCGGACGCGGTATGAGCCGGGGGAGCTCTGTCAGTTTGATCTCTGGCATCCGTCGGCGCTGATCCCGGTCGGCCACGACCAGCGGCGTGCCGGGTACGTGGTCGTGGCGACGCTCGGCTACAGCCGAGCGGCAGCGGCGGCGGTGGTGTTCTCAAAGGAGGCGCCCGATCTGCTCTGGGGCGTCACGCGGTGTTTGTGGCGGCTTGGCGGGTTGCCGCGGAAGCTGGTCTGGGATCGTGAGGGCGCGCTCCATGGCGGGCTCGGGCGGCCGACCGAGGCCTACGCCGAGCTGCTCGGGATGCTCGGTGTCGGCGGCGTGTTCTGTCGTCCTCGCGATCCGCAAGCGAAGGGCGTCGTCGAGCGTTTCCAGGGCTATCTGGAGACCAGCTGGGAGCCGGGCCGGCGCTTCGTGAACGAGCACGACTACCAGGACCAGCTCGACCGGTGGATCGTCGAGAAAGCCAACCAGCGCCTCCACCGGGCGCTCCAGGCGCACCCCGCGGAGCTGCTCGTCGAGGAGCGCAGGGTGCTGCGGGCGTTGCCGGCGGAGGTACCTGATCTCGACCGGCGGCTGGTCGTGCGGGTCGGTCACGACCCGTACTTCCGGTTCGATACCTGTGATTACAGCCTCGACCCGCGGCTCGTCGGCCGCCGCGTCGCGCTGCGGATCTCCCAGACCGAGATCACTGGCGTCGCGCTGGACACCGCCGAGCAGGCCTGTCGGCATCGTCGCTGCCACGCGAAGCACCGCACGATCACCGACCCCAGCCACGCCGCGCAGCTCCGACGGCTCCGCGTTGAGCGCATCGACGCGGCCGAGCGGCCGATCGTTGAGACCGTCGTCGAGCGCCGCCCGTTGAGCGACTACGACGCGCTGATCCCCGCCTAACAGGAGGAACGATCGTGACGCAGACGACCAGCGAGTTGGCGTTCCTGTTCCGCGCGTTGAAAGCACCGGCCGCCGCCGGCGCGTTACCGAAGCTCGCCGACCGCGCCCGCAGCGAGCAGTGGTCGTACGAGCGGTTCGCCGAAGCGCTCTTGTCGACGGAGGTGCAGAGCCGCGACGGCCACGGTGGTGAGGGGCGGATCCGGAGCGCGCGGTTTCCGGCGCGGAAGATGCTCGAGGAGTTCGACTTCACCTTCGCCCGGTCGGTGAAGCAGACGAGCGTGCTGCATCTCGGGCAGCTCGACTTCCTCGCCGGCAAGGAGAACGTGTTGCTGCTCGGCCCGCCCGGCACCGGGAAGACCCATCTGGCGATCGCCCTTGGGATCCGCGCCTGCCTCGCCGGCCAACGCGTCCTCTTCGCAACCGCGACCGAATGGGTCGCCCGGCTCCAGGACGCCAAACGCCTCGGGCGCCTCGAAGAAGAGATCCGCCGGGTCAACCGGTACCCGCTGGTGATCGTCGACGAGGTCGGCTACATCCCCTTCGACGCGGACGCCGCGAACCTGATGTTCACACTCGTCTCCAGCCGCTACGAGCGGGCCAGTCTGATCGTTACCTCGAACAAGCCGTTCTCCGACTGGGGTGGGATCTTCGGTGATGAGATCGTCGCCGCGGCGATGATCGACCGGCTCGTCCACCACGCCGAGATCCTCAGCCTGAAGGGCGACTCCTACCGCCTCAAAGACCGCGACCTCGGCCGCCGCCCGACCCCCGCCGGGTAGGCCGACCGCGCCGCCGGGGCCGTTCTCCGCTCCGCCCTACGGGCTCCGCTCCAAACGACCCCGCCAACGCGACAGGGGGGTCAATTCTGAACCGGTGAAAGGGGGTCAATTCTGAACCGGACTTGACACCGTGCGGCATCGTGCAGATTGATCGCGGGACCGGGAAGAAACGCCTTCCGCCAGCAAACCACGCAAACCAGCATCAACACTGGGTTCCGGCCGGACGGCTCGAGCTCGTGATCGCGGGACCTTTTCGCGGTTCTCGCCACCAAACGGCGCAAACCCGCATGGATCCTCAACATCAAATGCGCCCAAATTGAGGCCACGGACGCCAAGTAGTCCGAAATCAAGTAGCGCCGACACCCCGCAAACCCGCATGAATGCTAGGACTGGGGCGGAAGGATTCGAACCCTCGATCGCGGGACCAAAACCCGCTGCCTTACCACTTGGCCACGCCCCAATGCGCCTCCAAGTCTACGGGCCGAGCGTCAGCGCGCGCCGTCGACCGCGAGCCAGCGGAACAGTTCCTCCATCCGCGCAGCCCGCAGCGCTCCCGCGTCGCGGGTCGACCAGTCGTAGATGCCACCGCGCTCCTCGGCCTCGGCGACCGCGGCGGGCGGGAGAGGCTCGACGTCAAGGTGCGGCTGCAGGCCCGACGCGAACGAGACCATCGTGCCGATGCCGCCGATGTCGGCCGACTCGATCGGGCCCGTCACGCCCAGCCGGCGGCCGATCGAGTTGCGGATCACCGCGTCGATCGCCTCGGCCGACGCGACGCCCGACGCCCACAGGCTCCACGCCTCGCGCAACAGCGCGAACTGCAGGCGGTTGCCGATGAACCCCGGGATCTCACGGTCGATCACGGCCGGCTCCTTGCCGGCCGCGCGCACCGCGTCGCACGTCCACTGCAGCACGCCGGCCGCGGTCTCGGGACTGCCGCACACCTCGACCAGCGGGATCAGCTGCGGCGGGTACCAGAAGTGCGTCGCGATCACGCGCTCGCGGTGGGTGACCTTGCCGTGCACCTCGCTCGCCGGCGAGCCGCTGGAGGTCGCCAGCACCGTCGGCGCCGGGCAGATGCGGTCGAGCTCGGCGAACAGCTCCACCTTCAGCGGCATGTCGTGCGTGACCGCCTCGACCACCAGCTGCGCGCTCGCCGCGTCCTCGAGGCTCGTCGACGTCGTGATCCGCGCGACCGCCGCCTCCGCCTCGTCGGCCGTGACCAGCCCGTGCCGGGTGAAGTCGGCGAGGCTCGCGCGGATGTTCTCGATCGCGCGCGCGAGGCTCTCGTGACTGCGGCCGATCAACGTGACGTCCTTGCCGGACACGGCGTACACCTGCGCGACGCCGTGCCCGATGATGCCGTTGCCGATGACGGCGAGCGTGTCGAACGTGTCCGGAACGGGCATGGACGCTCCCTCTTGCTGATTGGCGGCGAACTCCGTGACCGTGGAGTCTAAGATCCAGACGGGTGCTGTGGTGACCATGGACAGCGGGGCGCGGGCGCTGGCCTGCATCGTGATGGCCGGCGGGAAGGGAACCCGCATGCGGTCGGCGTTGCCGAAGGTCCTGCACGCCACCTGTGGCCGCCCGATCCTCGGCTGGGTGCTCGAGGCGGCCCGCGAGGCCGGTGCGTCGCGGCTGGTCGTCGTCACGCCGCCCGACGCCGGCGAGGTGCGCGCCCTGCTGCCGAACGACGCCGTCGCCGCCATCCAACCCGAGGCGCGCGGCACCGGCGACGCCGTGCGCTGCGGCATGGAGGCGCTCGGCGACTTCGACGGCGACGTGCTCGTCGTCACGGGCGACACGCCGCTGATCCGCGGCAGCCTGCTGCGCGACGTCGTCTCGGCGCACCGCGACGATCGCGCCGTCGCGACGCTGCTCACCGCCCACGTGCCGCCGCCGAACGACTACGGCCGCGTCGTTCGCGACCCCAACGGTACCGTCGATCACGTCGTCGAGGCGCGCGACGCGTCGCCCGCCATCCTCGCCATCACCGAGATCAACACCGGCTTCTACGCGTTCGACGCCGCCGCCCTCCGCGGCGCGCTCGCGCGGCTCCGGCCCGACAACGCGCAGGGCGAGCTGTACCTGCCCGACGTGCTGCCCCTGCTGCGCGAGAAGCGCGGCCACATCGTCGGCCACGTGACCGACGACGTCGTCTCCACCATGGGCGTCAACACCCGCGTCGACCTGGCCGACGCCGAGCGCTTCCTGCGCCTACGGCTGCTCGAGCAGCACATGCTCGCCGGCGCGGGCATCGTCGATCCCGAGTCGACCTTCGTCGAGTACGGCGTCGTGCTCGAACCCGACTGCACCATCCACCCGTTCACCGTGCTGCGCGGCGCCACGAAGGTCTGCAGCGGCGCGCACGTCGGCCCGCACGCCGTGCTGGTCGACGCCGAGGTGGGCGAGGGCGCCAAGATCGGCCCCTTCTGCTACCTGCGCCCCGGCGCCCGGCTCGCCAGCAACGCCAAGGCCGGAACGTTCGTCGAGATCAAGAACTCGAACGTCGGCGAGGGCGCCAAGGTGCCCCACCTCTCGTACATCGGCGACGCCGACATCGGCGCCGGCACGAACATCGGAGCGGGCAACATCACGGCCAACTACCACGCCGGCAAAAAGCACCGCACGACCATCGGCGCGCACGTCCACACGGGCAGCGACAATGTGTTCGTGGCACCCGTGACGATCGGTGACGACGCGTATACCGGCGCCGGATCGATCATCACCGACGACGTCCCCGAAGGCGCGCTCGGCATGGCCCGCGCGCGCCAGGTGAACATCGACGGGTATGCTCGCAGGACCGATGATGGCTGACCATCAGCTGTTCGAAGCCGCGACCTTCGTCGCGCCGCCGCCGGCACCCGACCTCGCGGAGGACGTCATGGTGGAGAACACCCAGGGCTATTTCGCACCGAAGCGCCTCATGCTCGTCGCCGGGCGCTCCAACGCACACCTCGCGGAGCGCATCGCGCGGCGCCTGCAGGTCACCTGCTCGAGCGTCACCCTGAAGACGTTCCCGAGCGGCGAGCTGTACGCCCGCTACGACGAGTCCATCCGCGGCGCCGACGTGTTCATCGTGCAGTCGTTCGCGCCCGCCAACGGCATGTCCGTGAACGACTTCCTGATGGAGCTGCTGATCATGGTCGACGCGGCGCACCTCGGGTCGGCCAAGCGCGTCACCGCCGTCGTACCGCTGTTCCCGTACGCGCGGCAGGACAAGAAGTCGAAGCCGCGCGAGCCGATCACGGCGCGCCTCGTCTCGACGCTGCTCAACGCCGCCGGCGTCGACCGCGTGCTGACGATGGACCTCCACGCCGGCCAGGTTCAGGGATTCTTCGACGGCCCGGTCGACCACATGACAGCGCTGCCGATGTTCGCGCAGTACTTCCGCGACCAGGGCATCTCGGGTGACGAGGTCTGCGTCGTCTCGGCCGACGCCGGGCGCACCAAGCTGGCCAAGAAGTTCGCCGAGATGCTCGACGCCTCGCTGGCGATCATCTCGAAGGACCGGCCCACGCACAGCGTGGCCGAGGTGATCGACGTGATCGGCGCCGAGAAGGTGCGCGGTCGCGTCGCGATCATCTCCGACGACATGATCGACACCGCCGGCACCCTCTGCGCGGGTGCCGAGGCAGTCAAACGGGCCGGTGCAGCGCGGGTGATCGCCTGCGCCACACACCCGATCTTCTCGCCGCCGGCGCTCGAGCGCATCACCAACAGCGCGCTCGACCAGGTGGTCGTCTCCGACACCGTGCCCGTCGACCCGGTCACGCGGCCGCAGAAGGTGACCGTGCTGCCGGCCGACGGCATCCTCGCCCAGACGATCGACAACATCTTCCGCGAAGGCTCCGTGTCGGAGATCTTCGGCGGCGAGAACCAGCTCTTCTAGGGCGCTGCCGCCGGGGCGACGAGGCCGGTCACGACCCAGGCGCGGGCGGTCAGATCGAACGCCTCGTCGCCGACGCCGAGGCGGCGCCGCACCTCGTCCTTCAGAGCCAGGCGCCGATCGCGGGCCAGTGAAACGGTATACGCACCGGCCGGCCCGACACCGACCTCGAGCGGCTGCCACAGGTCCTCGAAGTTCTCGTAGCCGGCCGCGACGGTGACGGGCGCGACGTCGACGTCGGCGAGTCCGGCCGACGACCAC
>JBKJIG010000062.1:0-4311 GCA_046598415.1 Gaiellales bacterium | reverse complement strand
AGGAACCGGACGATGACCGCGTCCATGCCGATGAACGTCTGTGCGAAGCCGGAGCCCGGGATGGTCACGAACGGGCAGTTGAAGCCCGTGGCGATCGCCTTCGCCAGCATCGTCTTGCCGGTGCCGGGAGCGCCGAGGAAGAGCAGGCCGCGCTCGCGCTTGCCGCCCGCCTGCTCGAACCGCTCGCCCGACTGCCAGAGGGTGACGACGCGCCGGATCTCCTCCTTCGGCTCGGCCTGGCCACGCACGTCGTCGAGCTTCACGCCCCACGTCGCGTCGCCCGGCTCGAACGACTGGATCTGCCCGATGCCCATCGCCATCAGGGGACCGAGGAAGATCACGAAGTTGATCACGAAGAGCAGCAGGAGCTGCACGGCCATCTGCACGCCCTGCGCCGGGTTCGAGAACATCGACGAGAGCGCATTCTCGAGGGACGAGCCGGGATGGAACCCGAACCACCCGCCGACGGTGTCGAACACCCAGACGGCCCACTGCAACCAGAGGTAGAAGAGGCCGCCGATGAGGCCGAACACGAGCAGCCAGACCAGCGGCGACAGGATGAAGGCGCGGGCGAACCGCAGACGCGACGTCCAGAACCACGAGCGCCGGCGCGCCCGCGCGTCGCGCTCCTGGTAGGCGGACACCTCGGCGCCATACAGGTTCGGCCACGGAATCCAGCGGTGGAACAGCACGTCGAGCGCGCCGCGCGTCACGACCATGGCGCCCGTGGCGATCAGTCCCGTGACGAAGAACGACAGGTCGGGCCGGCGCGAGTCGACGATCACGAAGGCGAGCGGCCAGATGGGCAACACGGCCAGCGTCGCGATCGTCGTGAGCCGACCCCACTTGTCGGCAAGCTCGTTCACGGCAGCCGGCGCCTCTTGCTCGATGCCTCTATGGAGCTCGGGTAGGCGCGGCTGCTGCTCTGCGATCGCCATGTTCCGTCCCAGTGTACCCCGCGTCGCGCGCGCGGTTCAGCGACGTCTTCGTGACCATCTACGCGGCCGGAGGAGGCACGGATCGGCCGCCGTACCGATCGCGCATCGCCCCGGCCATCCCGGCCAGGAACGCGAGCACGATGACCATGAAGAGCACTGCTGAAAACAGAAAGACCGCATCCTGATCATCAAACGCGAAAATCGTCACCGGATACAGGAAGAGCCATGGCACCACGGCCCCCGCCATGCCGGGCCCGGCGCCAAAGACGAGCCCCAGGATCACGGCCTCGACAAAGAACAGCAGGGCCAACGCTCTCGAGTTCGTCCCGTAGATGGCGAGTGCCAAACCTATCTGGGAGATCGAGCCGGTGACGACCGCGAGCGTATAGATTCGGAGGCGGTCGCGGTCGATACGCACGGCTGGCAGCCTAGACGCTCGAGACGGCACTCCCACGCGCTCCGTACGCCGCGCGGGCGATCCGCCTCAAACGTCAGCTGCCGCCACCGTCCAGGACGCGCGCCAGATCGGCCTCGGTGATCAGCACCTGGCGGGGCTTGGATCCCTCGTAGCCGGAGATCACACCGCGGCGCTCGAGCATGTCGATCAGTCGCCCGGCCCGCGTGTAGCCGACCCGCAGGCGGCGCTGGATCAGCGACACCGACGCCGTCTCGTGGTTGATCACGAGCCGGATCGCGTCGTTGAGGAGAGGATCGGAATCGGGGTCGAACGCGTCGCCGCCGCCCTCGCCACCGCCGGCGATGATCTCCGGCAGGTCGAGCAGCGATTCGGCGAACTCGGGCTCGCCCTGATCGCGGCACTGGCCGACGACGAGCGCGATCTCCTCCTCGGTCACGTAGGCGCCCTGCACGCGCTGGATCCGCGAGGTGCCGAGCGGCCGGTACAGCATGTCACCCTGGCCCAGCAGCGCCTCGGCGCCGTTCGAGTCGAGGATCACGCGCGAGTCGGTCTGGCTGGACACGGCGAACGCGATCCGGCTCGGCACGTTGGCCTTGATCATGCCGGTGATGACGTCGACCGACGGGCGCTGCGTGGCGAGCACGAGGTGGATGCCGACGGCGCGCGACTTCTGGGCGAGGCGGATGATCGCGTCCTCGACCTCGGCCGGCGAGACCATCATCAGGTCGGCCAATTCGTCGATCACGACCAGCACGTAGGGCAGCGTCTCGCGGCCCTGCTCGAGCATGGCGCGGTTGAACTCGATGATGTTGCGCGTCCGCGCGGTGCCGAGCCGCTCGTAGCGGCGCTCCATCTCGCCGACGATGTTCAGCAGCGCCGCAGCCGCCTGCTTGGCGTTCGTGACCACCGGCGTCAGCAGATGCGGGATCGCCTCGTAGTGGTTCAGCTCGACCTTCTTGGGGTCGATCAGGATCATCCGCACCTGCTCGGGCGTCGCGTGCAGCAGGATCGACACCAGCATCGCGTTCACGCACCCCGACTTGCCGGAGCCGGTCGTGCCGGCGATCAGGATGTGCGGCATCTTCGCCAGGTCGCAGTGCACGTTCTGGCCGGCGATGTCCTTGCCCAGCCAGACCGAGACGGGGCTGGCGCCGGGCGAGAAGTCGGCGTTGACGTCGCCCAGGGTGACGACGTTCGGGCTCAGGTTGGGCACCTCCACGCCGACCGCCTGCTTGCCGGGGATGGGCGCCAGGATGCGGATCTCGGTCGTCGCGAGCGCATACGCGAGGTCCTTCTGCAGGGCCTCGACCTTACCGACCTTGGTGCCGGGCGCGAGCTGGATCTCGTAGCGGGTGACGCGCGGGCCGGCGACCGTGCCGACCAGGCGGGCCTCGATGCCGTGGTGGCCGAGCGCCTCGAGCAACTGGGTCGCGACGCGCTCCTCGCCGGCGGCCGAGCGCAGCTGCGGCGTCGAGATGACGAGCGACGAGGCGTCCGGCAACCGGTACGGCGTGTCGGGTCGCGGGATCGCGAGCGGCTCGTCGAACTCCTCGCTCGGCTCGTCGAACGCGCCCGCCTCGGCGACGGCCTCGGCGATCACGGGCTCCAGCTCCGGCACCGGGGCCGGCTCCATCACGATCGTCTCGGGCGCATCACGCTCGAACAGGTCGGGGAACACCGTCTCGCCGTCGAACGGCGGCGTCTCGGAGGTGACGACCGGCTTCGAGACCTTTGCCGCGGCGGGCGGTGCGGCGGCCGGGGCCGCAGCGCGCGGCGCCGGCAGCCGCGGGGCGGGAATCGAGACGCGCTCGGGCATGACCGCGCGCACCGCGCGGGCGGTCTCCACCACCTCGCTGTGCAGGCGGGCGGTGACCGCGGCCACCGAGGCGCCGGTGATGAGCAGGATGCCGCCCGCGAGACCGAAGAAGCCGAGCACCAGCACGCCCGGTTCGCCCATCGCGGATGCGACGGCGCCGTGCAGCGCCGCGCCCAGGATGCCGCCGTGCTCGCGGGCGATGCCGGCCTCGCCGCGGTCGTCCGAGAGCAGGATCAGCAGCGCCACGGCGATCAGGCCGGCACCGACCATTGCCGGGCGCAGCCGGGGCCGCGAGCCATGCGAGAACAGCAGGGCGGCGCCGAGCCCGGCCAGCGGCGGCACGAGGACCGCGACCCGTCCGACCAGGTCGCGCAGGACGCCGTCGATGAGGTTGCCGAGGAACGCGCCGTCCCAGCCGAACCACAGCACCAGCACGCCGAAGCACGCCAGCGCGCCGAGTAGCAGTCCGCCCAGGTCGGCGGCCTGCCGCGGCGTCATCAGCGGCTGCGCGGCCTTCTTGGCCGGTGCGCGCTTGCGCGTCACGGGCTTGCGGGCCGGCGCCTTCCTCGCCTTCGAGGCCGGGCGCTTCTGCGCAGGACGACGGGTGCGGGTCGAACTCGCCATACGTCGGGTTTCCCGCTCAGCCGGCGGAGTCCTCCAGGGAAACGCTAGGAGCGCGGCGGCTGCGCGGGCGAGCCGGAGCGCCGCGAGCGGCGGCGGCGCGCGGACCGGCCCGCTGCGGGCGCGCGGTATCGGCAGCACGGCCCAGCTTGAAACCGCGCAGGTCGTCGGCCAGCACGGGCAGCCCCTGCCGGGCGGCGCGCGGGCGGAGCCGCACCAACTCGGCCTTCAGCTCGTCGGAGATCGCGGTATCGCGCTCGAACGTGTTGCGCTCGCCCTGCTCCTCGAGCACCGCGGCGTACGTGGTCAGCAGGTCGCGCACGATCTGGTTCGTCGCGTCGAGCCGGTCATTGGCGACGCTGCGCCGCAGCTCGATCAACTGGCGCCGGTCGCGGTGCAGGTCGGGGTAGCGGCCCTCGAACTGGGTCCGGCCGGCAGCATCGAGCGCCCGCTCGACCACCGTCCGCGCCTCCGCGTACACCTGCTTCGCATCGCTCGCCATCGCCCGGCCATCGTAC
>JBKJIG010000061.1:0-30381 GCA_046598415.1 Gaiellales bacterium | reverse complement strand
GATCGGCGTCATCCCCACCCAATGCCGGATCACCAACGTCAAACACATGAACACCAGCGACGTCAACGGCGCCACCCACAGACAACGCGCCAGATTCGGACGGAGGAAGACGTTCACTGGGGCGTGCCTCCTGCAAGCGCCTTGACCAGAACGGCCAGGTCCTGCGGCGCGAGCTTCGACTTGAAGTCCTTGGGCATCTGATCCGGGTATCCCTTGGTGATCACGGCACTCGGATCCTCGATCGACTGCCGGATGAAGTTCTCAGCATCGGGCTGAGAGCCGAGCCCGTCGAGCGGCGGGCCGATGGCGCCCGCGGAACCGGCGGGCTTCCAGGCGTGACATCCCCCGCAACCGGCGCTGTTGAACACGGCGACGGCGGCGGCGTTCGGATCGGCGGCGGCCGTCTTGGCCTGCTTCTTCTGATCGGCCAGGAACTTGTCGTAGTCGGCCTGGCTGACGACCTTGATGCGCGCCGGGATCGAGCCCTGGACGTCAGTGCCCATCAGGGGGTGGCCGGAGCCGCAGATGAAGGTGCAGACGACCTTGAAGTCGCCGATCTTGTTGGGCGTCGCCCGCAGCTTGTTGGTCTGGCCCGGGGTCGCGTTGATCTGCACGCGCCACGCGGGCACCCAGAAGCCGTGGATGACGTCCTTCGACTCCACGTCGAAGTCGATCTTCGCGTTCACCGGCACGACCAGCTGGTGCACGTTCTTCAGGCCCTCGTCCGGATAGTCGTACGTCCAGTCGAACTGCTGGCCCCAGACCGTGACCGTCATGTCGGCCTTGCCGCCCTCGTTCTGGTTCAGCGCCTGCCACGAGATACCGGTGAGGGCGATGACGATGACGGCGGGGATGGCCGTCCAAATGACCTCGAGGCCATGGTGGCCGTGGACGGGTGGGGCGACCCGCGTCTCGCCGCGCCGTTCGCGGAACAGGAACAGCGCGGCTACGAGGATCATCGTCACCAGCCCGGCGATACCGGACGTGACGATGACCATGATGTCGTACACCCGGTCCGTGTTGACGGCCTGCTCCGATGCCTGTTCCGGCATGAAGCCCAGCTCGACGATGCCGATGCCCGCGAGCAGGCCGACCACCGAACCGACGATACCCAGGATGACTAGCCTCAACGACGCTCCTCCGCGAGATGGGCCGGTTCCGGAATGCCGACCGGCCCCATCCAGGGCAAAAGCGTAGTGATGCAGGCGGACGGGGGCAACGTTGGAACAGTTGGCACGAGGTACCGAGGGCGGATCGGATGGGGGAGGTGAGCCGCTACACTCGGGAGCATATGGCCGACCAGATGTCGCTGCACGCCGATGCCCAGCCGCTGACCGAGGAGGAGTACGCGAACCGCGTGCTTCCCGACCGCGAATCGCCGTTCGAGGTGGGGGCCACGCTCCTCGCCGCGGGCGCCATCATCCTCGGCATCACGGCACTGCTGTTCACGCCGTTCAAGCCCGGCTTCCTCGCGATCCTGCTGGCGACGCTGGCCAACGCGTTCGCGAGTCGGAACTCGCGCCTGCCCAAGATCGCGCTGCTCGTGGCCGGCCTCGGCTGGCTGCTCGGCGGCATCGCCTCGGTGCTCGCCGACGAGGCCGTCTGGTAGCAGGACCGGTGCCGGCTGCACGTCAGCCGGCCAGGAAGACGAGGGCGCCGACCAGGCCGACGACGTAGGTCACGAGCGCCACGACGATGATCGTGCCGATGCCGAGCGGTGTCACGATCACCAGGGCGGCCGTCAGCACGCCGACCACGACGGCCACGACGATCGCCGCCTCGAACAGGCCGCGCCGGTCGACCTCGTCGAATCTAGGCACGGTCGAGCCCGCCGGTCGACGCCGCGTGCTGCGGCAGGAACAAGAACCGGCTCGGAGCTCGCAGCAGCACGTGCACGAACAGTACGGTGACGGCGATCGTGCCGAGCTGCACCGCGACCGCGACCCAGGGGACGGTGAAGCGGGGCGACGCGAGCGCTCGGAAGGGGCCCCGGAACACGGCTGCGGCCATGGCTCACCGAGTGTACGTACGATGGGACGCCGTCGAGCACAACGGAGGAGCGAATGGCCGCCGCACTACCCGAAGAGGTCCGGAATCTGCTGATCTCGCCGCCATCGCTGGTACCCGGCGTCCGCGATCCGTACGAGGCGCCCGCCGCCGACATCGTCCGGCCGGCCCCCGAGCTCGACGATCCGCTCGTCCACATGCTGGGCGTGCCGTTCGACATCACCATCCTCGGCCGGCGCGGTGCGAAGGAGGGGCCGGCGGGTGTGCGGCGCGGGTTCCTGACGTGCCTCACGTACGAGCCGGGCCTCGACATCGACCTCTCGGTGTCACGCGGCATCGCCGACGTCGGCGACGTCGACGTGCTGCACACCAGCGTGGACGGCACCTGGGACCGGGTGTCGACGGTGGTGGAGGGGCTCGTGCAGACCGGCACGCCGCTGGTCGTCGTCGGCGGCGACCACGGTCTGGCGTTCCCGATCCTGCGCGGCGTCTCGCGGGCGCTGCCGGGCAAGCGGATCGGCGTCATCTCGGTCGACGCGCACTACGACGTGCGCATCACGCACCACGGCGAGCCCTCGAGTGGCGTGCCGTTCCGCTGGCTGATGGAGCGCCACCCGGAGGCGTTCTCCGGTCGGAACCTGGTCGAGTTCGGCCTCGCCGGCTGGCTCAACACCAAGCTGTACCACGACTACCTGGTCGAGCAGGGCGCGCGGCTGATCACCTTGCGCGAGATCCGCAAGCGCGACTGGGACACGGTCGTGCAGGAGGCGTTCGACCACGCGGCCGAGGGCGCCGACGCGATCTGGATGACGTTCGACATCGACGCCATCGAGGGCGCCACGGCGGGCGCCACCAACGTGCCCGCCATCGGCGGGCTGTCGCCGTTCCAGGCGCAGGACCTCGTGCACGCGTTCGCGCAGCACCCGAAGGCCGTCGGATTCGACGTGATGGAGGTCTCGCCGCCGCTCAACCCGACCGGGCTGACCGAGCGACAGGCGGCGTCGCTGATCCTCGACTTCGCCGCCGGCAAGCACGTCCTGCGGCCCTAGTCGCCTCGTGGCCGCGGGTGGATTCAGGTCGCCGCGCGCAGCAGCATCGTGGCGGCCTCCGGCCCCTGGGCGCGCAGCACGGCGCCCGACAGCGCGAAGAAGTCGCGCAGCGAGACCATGCCGAGCGGCGTCGCGCCGTCGGTGACCGGCAGGTGGCGGATCCGCAGCTGGTTCATCAGCGCCGCGGCGTCGGCGGCGTCGGTGTCGGGCGGCACCGAGGCGATGTCGGTGTTCGCGTGCTCGCCGACGTGCACGGAGTGCAGCGGCGCGCCACGCGCCACGAGCCGCACGAGGTCGCGTTCCGTGAAGATGCCAGTCATCGCGCCGTCCTCGACGACGAGCACGGAACCGACGCCGCGGGCGTCCATCGCTCGGGCCGCATCGCGCACCGAGTCGTTGGGGCTGCACGTCACGAGTTGCACGCTCATCATGTCCGAGACCTTCATCGCTGCATTGTACCGATCGTTGCAAGTCTCGTCCGTAACGCCCGATAATCATCGTTATGTCAAGTTGCTATCGAACGGCCGCCTCTGCCGCCACACCCCGTACCGGATGGTCGGTGAAGTCCTGGACCAGGCCAAGGCCTAGTCCTTGTCGCAAACTATCGAAACTTACCTAGCGAACAGCAGCATTGAACTGCTAAAACCGGCGTCAACCGGCAGCGAAACCCGCGGCACGGCGCGAAAGGCCCCCCGAACGATCATGGAATCCCCGACCCTGCCGGGTACCGCCTCCGGTGTCGTCCCTGCACGCACCCGACGCGCCGAGCGCCTGCTCGTGCTCATGGACGACACGCTCATGCGCGCCGTCGTCCTGACCTCGCTGGAGACCGCCGCCTCGCTCGAGGTGGTTGCCGTGACGGGGTCCGAGGCCGAGGCGCTCGAACTGCTCGCCGACGGCCGGCTCGACATCGTCCTGCTGGACGGCGAGGCCGACCGCCTGCCGGCGCTCGTGCACCGCGTCGAGGCGCTGTCCGGCGCGTCGACCGCGCGCGTCGTGTGCTTCGTCTCGTCCGGCGATGCGCGGCGCATCAGCGCGCTGCTGCTCGCCGGCGCCGAGAGCTGCGTCGCGACCTGGGTCGCGCCCGACGACCTCGCCACCGTGGTGCGTGAGGCCAGCCGCGGCACGATCTTCCACGCACCCCCCACCCCGCTCGGTCAGTTCGCGGCCGAGCCGCCGCCTGCGCTTGTGTCGGGGCTCACACATCGTGAGCTCGAGGTGCTGAGCCTGGCGGCCGAGGGCCTGGCCAACAAGCAGATCGCGCAGCGCCTGTGGGTGACGCCGAAGACCATCAAGTTCCACCTGTCGAACGTCTTCCGCAAGCTCGACGTGTCGAACCGCACCGAGGCGACGCGCCAAGCGCAGCGCCTCGGGATCCTGCACGTCGGCGGCAGCCGCGCGGTCGACTGAAGCCAGCCGGAGCGATCACGGCCCGGGCCGCTCAGCAGTCGCGGTCGACGTGCACGACGACCACCGATGACCCCTCCACCGGCGTGCCCGCGCTGGGCGTCGTCGCGCACACGAACCAGGCGGTGTCGTCGACGACACCGAACAGGCCGCCGCCGTCGACCTTCCGGCGCAGGCCCGCAGCGTCCAGCAGCGCCGTTGCGCCGTCCAGCCGCAGGCCCGCGAGCGGCGGCACCCGGACGCCGGACGGCTCGGTCGTGACGGGTGCGGTCGCATCGACGGTCGCGATCTGCGTCGTCGTCTGCGCCAAGGTGACGGTCACCGCATCGGCCGCGGCGCGGTCGTCGTCGGCGGCCACGATCGCGGCGGCCCCGGCGGCTCCGAGACCGGCGGCGACGGCCATGGCCACGAGCAGGAGGTGGCGTCGCTCCATCGGGCGCAGGCTATCGCCCCCGGCTCGCGGCCACGCCCGTCTCTGCGAGCATGCCGATGATGCCCGCCTCCCCGCTCGACGCCGCGATCGGCCTTCACTTGCACGCCTACGACGACGACGGCGCCGCGATCCTGCGCTTCGAGACCACGCCGGTCGCGCTTGCGGGCGAGGGCGCGACGTTCGTGCACGGCGGGGCCCTCGCGACCTGCGTCGACACGGCCGGCTGGTACGCGGTCGTGCGGACGCGGCCCGGCACCTACGTCGCCATCGACCTGCGCACCGACTTCCTGCGGATGGTCGGTCCCGGCGTCTACCGCATCACGGGCCGCGCCCTGCGGGCCGGGCGCACGCTGGCCGTCGCCGATGTGTCGATCGAGGCCTGGGATGAGCCCGGCCGGCCGCTCGCCGTGGGCCGCGTGCAGTACCTCCGAACCGGCGATTGAACCGCCGCGGTCTCCTGCCGATAACGGTTGGGTGGCCGTCTCCGCTCTCCCCACCCCGCCGCCCGCGCTCGTCGGCCGGCCGGCGCCGCGCGCGCAGGTCGCGGCGGTCAAGCTGCCGGCCGCATCGCGGTGGGCGCTGCCGCCGCTGATCCGCGTCCGCGCCGGAGCGCGCGGCTCGACGATCGCGGCCGATGAGGCGCTCGCCAACCCGGCGCTCGCCATCGCGCCGAGCGTCCGACGCGCCCTGAAGCGCGGCCAGGGCAGGGCCGCCATCGCGTCGCTGGCCGGTCTCGAGGCGTCGCCGGCCGGGCCGTTGCTCGTGCTGCGCCTGGAGCGCGGCGCCGCCGTCACGCAGGCCGCCAGCATCGAGCGCACGCGCGAGGTGATCGCGGCGCTGGCCGACCTGCCGCTCGGCGAGCGCCCCCGCGTGCTGCTGGAAGCGGCACCGGGCGACCTCGCCGACGCCACCGGCCCGCCGCCGCCGCGGGCGGGCGAGCTCGACAGCCTCAAGCCCGTCTACTTCCAGGCCGGCATGCGCCACGGCGTCAACTGGAAGGTACTGGCCGCCATCAACGTGGTCGAGACCGGGCTGGGCACGAACGTGAACGTCTCGTCCGCCGGCGCGGTCGGCTGGATGCAGTTCATGCCGAGCACATGGCGCTCGTACGGCGTCGACGCGTCGGGCGACGGGATCGCCGATCCGAACGACCCGTACGACGCGATCGAGTCGGCGGCTATCTACCTGGAGGCGTCCGGCGCGCGCCGCGACATCCGGCGCGCCCTGTACTCCTACAACCACGCCTGGTGGTACGTCGACCAGGTGCTGCGCATCGCCGCCGGCATGCGCTGATCCGCTGCACCGAAGTAGACTCCGGCCATGCAGTTCGTGATCCTCGGTGGTGGGCCGGCCGGCTACGCGGCGGCGGCGGCGGCCTCGGCCGTGGGCGCCGACGTGACCCTCATCGAGCAGGATGGGCTGGGCGGCAACGCCACCCTCTGGGACGCCATCCCGTCGAAGACGCTGCTCTCGACCGCCGGCGTGATGGCCACCGTCGGACGCGCCGAGGCGCTCGGGCTCGCGTTCCAGCACGGCAGACCGCAGGTCGACCTGCTGCGCACCGTCGCCCACGCCCGGTATGTGGCCGCGCACCAGTCGCGATCGATCCGCGACCGGCTGGAGGGCACCGCGACCCGCGTCATCCACGGCCGGGCGCGCATCACGGCGCCCGGCACGGTGCTCGTCACCACCGATGTCGGCGAGCGCGAGATCACCTACGACCGGCTGGTGCTGGCGACCGGCGCCGCGCCCTGGGAGCCGCCGTTCGCCCACGTCGACCACGCCCGCGTGTTCACGCCCCGCGACGTGCTGACGGTGCGGCGGCTGCCCGAGAGCCTCGTCGTCGTCGGCGCGGGCGCCACCGGCTGCGAGTACGCCGAGTTCTTCCTGTCCTGCGGCGTCCGCGTGACGCTGCTCTCGGCCCGGCCCCAGGTGCTGCCGAACGAGGATCGCGACATCGCCGAGATCGTCGAGGAGGCGTTTTTGGCGCGCGGCTGCGAGTTGCAGTTCGACGCGCGCGTCTCCGACGTCGAGCACCAAGAGGACGTCGTCTCGGTGACGACCACCGACGGCCGCTGCTTCGACGGCACCCACGCCATCATCTGCATGGGCATGCGACCCGCGTCGGCCGGTCTGGGCCTCGAGGTGCTCGGCGTCCCCACCGACGAGCGCGGCGCCGTGATCGTCGACGGCAACCTCCAGACGAGCGTCGAGGGCGTGTACGCGGTCGGCGACCTGGCCGGCGGCATGATGCTGGCCTCGACCGCGTCGATGCAGGGCCGCCACGCCGCCTTCCACGCACTCGGGGCGTCGACCGTGCAGCTCGACCTGACGACGGTGCCGTGGACGATCTTCACGCGCCCCGAGGTGGCTTCCGTGGGTCTGACGGCAGGCGAGGCCGACAACCGCGGCGCCGACGTCGCGGTCACCAAGCACTATCTGGGAGCGAACCCGCGCGGCGTCATCTCCGGCAACAACGAGGGCATGATCAAGCTCGTCACCGGCACCACCGACGGGGTCCTGCTCGGCGCCTCGATCGTCGGCTACCGCGCGTCGGAGATGATCGCGACCCTGGCGCTGGCGGTGCGCGCCCGGCTGCCGGTCGAGACGATCGCCGACACCGGCACGGTGACGCCCTCGATGTCGGAGTCGCTGCAGCGCGCCGCCGAGAAGGCCGCCACGACCCGCATGAGCCGCGCCGCCGTGGCTAGCGCCTGAGCGCAGCGGGAGCGGCCGCGTCCGTGCCGGCTGGCGCGTCGCCGGTGCCCGGCGGCGGGTCCTTCGATGTCGTGGTGCCGGTGTCGCCGCCGCCGGTCGTGCCGCTCTGGACGGGCGGTGGCTTCGGCTTCTTCGGGCCCAGCTCGAGGATGCGGTCCTCGGGCTTGTAGCGCGCCGTGAACGTCTCGTCGCGGACGAGGTCGTCGGCGCGGTACACCTTGCGCCAGTACGTGATCGTGAAGCCGGCGTTGCCGGACTGCTGCAGCACCCGCTCCGTGCCCGGCTCGAGCGCCGCGTTGACGATCTTCCGCTCCTTGGGCTCCTTGAAGTCGGTCGGTTCTCCTTCGCCGAACTCGATGCGCCGCTTCAGGTCGCGCGAGAAGAAGCGCACGGTGAGACTCGACGAGCCCGCCTCGAGCAGCATCACGAGCGGCGCGTCCCAGTCGTTGACGAACACCAGCTCCGGCCCGCCCCACGACACGGTCGCCTCGCGGCCGCGCGGGTACCGGGAGATCCAGAACTCGTGCGGTGTGTGCGCGGTCAGTGCGAGCCCCGACATGAACGCCGCGTTGAAGAGCGTCGTCGCGACCTGCGAGACGCCGCCGCCGACGGCGTCCTTGAGCTTGCCCTCCTCGATCTGGGGCGCCAGCACGTAGCCCGCCTCCGTCGTGCGCGGCCCGAGTGCGGCGTTCAGCGAGAACGTCTCCCCCGCACGGATGATGAACCCGTCCAGCACCTCGGCCGCGCGCTGGATGTTCGTCACGCGCGGCTCGCCGGGGCTGTACGGCGTCGTGAACGAGCCGACCAGGTCGGTGATCCGCAGCCGCCGGGCGTCGGCCGTGGCGAACGCCGGCTTGATGTCGGCGATGCGCACCGGGATCTGCTGCATCGCGGGGTCCTGTTCGAGCGCCTGTCGCACCGTGTCGGCGTCGACCTCCTTGCCGGTGGACGACTCGACGATCTGGATGCCGCCGTCGGAGCCGACGGTGAAGCGCGCGTTGTGCGGCTGGCGCTCGGCGGCACCGAACAGCCGGTGCAGCTCGGCCCGGATCGGCGGGCGGGTCAGCTTCAGCCGCACCTCGCCGCCCACCGGCGCGAACTCGAGCGCCTGCTCGAGGGCCTGCTTGCGGATCGGATAGGCGTGCCCGAGCAGCACGACCTCGTGCGGCGTGCCGAGTAGCGTCTTTGCCGCAGCCAGCGCCCGCTCGGCCGACGCGTCGTCGGCCACCGGCTGGACGCGCCGCAGCGGCAGCTCGAGCCGGCCGTTCAGCTGCGGCAGCCGTTTGAACGCCGCCACCACCGCCGCCCGGTCGACGAGGACGCCGCCCTTGCCGCGCACGATCCGCAGCGAGCCCTTGGACGACATCGTCACGCCGGCCTGCACCGGGGGCACCTCGACCGCCTTCCGCGCCGGCCGCAGGGCGCGCGTGAGCGCTGTCTCGTCGAGCCGGAACCGCAGGTCGAGCTCGCGCTGGGAGGCCAGCCCGAGGCGCAGGCGGACGCGGTCGAGGAATCCGACGTCGCGCGCCCGGCGCAGCGCGTCGGCCGTGTCAGGAGCGACCCGCAGCTTCCGCAGCGACACCGTGAACTGCTCCGAGCCGGACGTCAGCACCATGCCCTTCGAGACCACCGGCCGGGCCGCCGAGGCCAGCAGTTGGGCCGCCGCGCCGTCGCTCTGGCCGCCGACGGCGACGCCGCCGACGAGGACGTTGGGCGGCAGATGGTCCTGGTACGGACGCCCGAGCAGCGCGATCGCGCCGCCCAGCACGGTCAGCCCGAGCACCACCACGACGATCAGGCGGCGGCGCAACCTGCGCGGCGGTGGTCGCCGGACCCGATCAGGCTCAGGGGTCTGACGCGCGCTCGCCACAACCGCATCCTATGCGGATGTGGCGTGTCGCACACGCGTTACCTACGCCGTCATCGGCGGGGCCGGCGGCACGGGCTCGCGCCCGACCCGACGGCTGATCTCGTCCTGCAGCCGGCGGTGATCGCCGATCGATCCGCCGACGAACTCGGCCGCGATCTCGTGCGAGTGGTCGGACTGCGTGCGGCATCGGACGACGCGCGCCTGGAAGGCCATCTGCTCATCCGCCTCGTCCAGCTGGAGCACGACGCGCAGCTCGGTGCCCGGCTCGACGAACGTCTCGAGCTGCAGCAGAACGCCGCCAACCGAGAAGTTCAGTGTGTGGCCGTCGGCGACGCCGAGGCTGGTCGGCTCGACGCTCGCGACGAGGTTGTCGTGCACGCGGACGAACCGGCGACGCTCCGACCCGCGCCGCTGCATCAGTCGTCGCGCCTGAGGTACTCGCGGAGGCCTGGCATCGCCAGCTCCAGCTCGCGCAGCGCGCGACCCTCGACCTGGCGGACGCGCTCGCGCGTGACGCCGAGTCGGGAACCGACCTCCTCGAGCGTGCAGGGCTTCGAACCGTCGAGTCCGTAGCGCAGCTCGATCACGTCGCGCATGCGGTCCTGAAGGCCGTCGAGCGCTTCGCGCAGCTCGTCGAGCTTCATCTGCTCGGCGACGACCTCCTCGGGACGATCGGCGTTGCGGTCCTCGACGAGGTCTGAGAACTGGGAGTCGCCCTCGCCGACCGGCGTCTCGAGCGAGACCGGGTCGTCGAGCAGCTGACGCAGCTGGATGACGCGCGCAACGGGCAGGCCGATCACGGCTGCCACCTCGTCGGAGGTCGGATCGCGGCCGAGCGACTGGACGAGCTGCCGGTCGATGCGGTGCACCTTCTTCAGCACGTCGACGATGTGGACGGGCAGGCGGATCGTGCGGCCCTGGTCGGCGATGGCGCGGGAGATGGCCTGGCGAATCCACCAGGTCGCATAGGTGGAGAGCTTGAAGCCCTTCTTGTAATCGAACTTCTCGACGGCGCGGATCAGCCCGAGATTGCCCTCCTGGATCAGGTCGAGGAGCGGCACGCCGGAGGCGGAGTAGGCCTTCGCGATCGAGATCACGAGGCGCAGGTTGCACTCGATCAGGCGCGCCTTCGCGGCCATGTCGCCCGCGTCCTTGCGCTTCGCGAGGAGGGCCTCCTCCTGGGCCGTCAGCAGACGACCGTTGCCGATCTGGCGGACGTAGGTCCGGAGCAGGTCGACTTCCTCGGAAGCCGGAACGACCTCGGCCTCGTCGGGTTCCTCGGCGGCAGCCGGATCATCCAGAGCGGGTGCGGGCGGCACCAGCTCGAGGTGCGGACGCGCGACGGTCTCGGACGGGGTCTCGACGGGCTGAAGTGGCTCGGCAACGCTCATGGTGATACCCGCATCGGCCATTCGCGCAAAACCTTGAGACCTGGCTCTTGACTTTTTTCCGGAACTGAGTAGCGCATGACGTAGATATTCTGCTCTTTCCTGCGGAAACCCTTCGAGCGAACTCTAGAGTTAAGCAGAAATCTCCACAGTTACCAGATGCTGTGACGCTTTCACGCGCCCCACGATCAGGGTCGTGGGGCGTGCGCGACGGTCAGGCACGAGCCGAATCACCAGCGCTCCGGCGTCCACGGCGACCGACGCGATGGCACCGCCGGGCACGCGGTCGTAGATGCCGACCAGCTCCAGCGCGGCGGGCGATGCGAGGCGGCTGGCCTTGAACAGCGCCAGCAGGTAGGAGCGCAGCTGGTCCTTCGAGACGGCGCCGGGTGGCGTCGGCCGGCGCCGCATCAGCTCGAGCGACGCGGGCCGGGCGCGCTGGATCGCGGGCAGCTCGATGCGCGCCTCGGACGCCACCTCCGTGGCGTCGAGCATCGCCATCGTGCGCAGCTGCGCCGGGTCGAGGCGCACCGAGGGCGACCGGATCACGAACGGCGCGGCGGTCAGCGCCACCGGCACCACGTCGACGGTCTCCCAGATGTCGGGCTCCAGCACGACGACCTCGTCGCCGTCGTCGAACAGCTCCTGCACGACCATCTCCGGCTCCAGCGCCGTCGCGACGCCGGTCACCGCCGGCGGCTCGACCGTCCGCAGCCCGACGACGAAGTCCAGGTCGGCGCCGGTGACCACCAGCTCGTCACCGGCGCGGCGGGCGGCCGCGCGGCGGATCACGCCGCGAGACCGACGTCGCCGGCGGCGATCAGCGCGAGCCCGGAGCGAACGCGCTCCATCGGCTCGAACAGGTCCATCGTCTCGGCGGCCTCGACCAGCGCCCGCCCGATCTCCGGGTACAGGTGCACCGGCGCCTCGGTGACGAGCCGGAGCGGGGCCTCCCCCGCCCGCAGCTGCAGCAGGAAGCCGGCGCTGGCGCCGGTGAACGGCTCGACGGCGCCCGGCCGGCCGACCGGATCGACGCCCGACTCCTCCAGGAACCCGAGCGGGATGCGCGCCTCGCGCGCGAGGGTCGCGTCGGACACCAGCACCACCGCGGGGTCGTGCTCGAGGCCGGCGACGAGCCGCTGGGCGATCACGACGCTGCGCAGGTAGCGGTCGAGCGCCGCGCCGTACAGCGCGCGCTGCAGCTTCGTGGGACGCACCGGCAGCGTGTGGCGGAACTCGACCGGCAGCCCGTACTCGTCGGCGACCAGCACGCCGCCGACGTAGAACAGCGGCTCCTGGGTCGTGACGGCCAGGTACCCGATCACGCGGTCACGTCCAGCACGTGCTCGCCGTCCGTCTCGTCGTCGTCGGCGAGCTCGTCGCCGTGGTCGTAGCGGCTGTGCGGATCCTCGCGCTGCTGCTCGCGGCGCTGGCGCGTCGTCGCGGCAAGGCGCTCCATCCGCTGCACCTGCTCGGCGCGCAGCTCCGCGAGCCGCTGCAGCTCCTGGGCGATCGCATCGTTGCCGGCGCGCTCCGAGCCCGCCATGGCCGCCCGCGCCCGCGCCACGAGGTCACCCTGCGACACGAGGTTCGGCAGACCGATCGGCGGGATCTCGGACATGGTCTCGTTCTACCTCACCCGCTACTCGCGTGCCGGCGGCAGCGCCATCGGCCCCTTCAGGGCCTCCTCGAGCGCGGGCGACAGCGGCATGCCGTTCGCGCGCAGCTGCTCGGCCACCTGTCGCTTGGCGTCCGCCACGCGGACGTCGTACTGCGCACGCTGCTGGTGGATGTTGCCCTTGATCCCCTCGCGCACGAGGAACAGCGCGAGGAACCAGGCGACCGGCATCAGCAGCAGCGCCCCGAGGATGCCGTGCATGATCGAGTCGGACACGGCGCCGCCGGCCCGGTACGTGGCGATGAAGCCCACGGCGAAGCCGAGCAGCGCGCCCAGCGCCTTGATCGGCGAGACGATCGCGGCGATGGCCGTTGGAGTATCGATGGGCTCGGACACCGTGGACTAGATCGGCAGGATCCGCTCGGCGATCGATACCCCATCCGCGGCCACCAGGTCGCCGGGGACGCGGGGACCGCACGCGAGGTAGGAGAACGGCAGGTCGTAGACCGTCGCGAGGCCGTGCAGGGGACCGGCGAACCGCGCCTCGTCGGTCTTCGTGACGAGCAGGCGGTTGGCGCCGACGCGCGAGAGGCGCGACAGCATCGCGGCGACCTCGCGGTCGGCGATGCCGAGCGGCACGGCGGCGTGGGTCTCGTTCGGCGCTGCCGCCTCGAGCAGCGACTTCAGGTGGTGCATGCCGGGCTCGTCGCCGACCGCCAGGCCCGGCGTGTCGATCAGCACGACGTCGCGCATCGAGAGACGCGACATGCCGCGCTTGATCTCGGTGCCGGACGTGACCCGCAGGACGTCGGCACCGGCCATGTAGGCCAGCGCGCGGTCGGCCTCGGAGCCGGCCGCGGCGCCGAGGCGCGGCAGCACGGGGTGCCCGTCGCCGATCGGCCGGTCGATGACCACGATGCCGACCATCATCCCGGCCGACGCGTAGCCGGCTGCGAGGTTGGCGATGGCCGTGGTCTTGCCCACGCCCGAGGCGCCGACGACGGCGATGCGGCGCGCCGTGCCGTCCGGCTCCCAGCCCTGCTCGATGCGGACGCGCGCCGCGATGCGGCGGCGGACGAGGTCGCGCAGACGGCCCGAGGCGAACGGCTCGACGTGGTGGCGCACCTCGCGGACGAGGGCATCGGCTGCAGCGGGCGTCAGGCCCGCGCGCTCCAGCTCGACCGCCAGATCGGCCGATTCGTCGTCCAGAGGCGGTGCCTCGAGCGGCTCCGGGGCGATCCGCAGCCGGCCGCGGTTGGTGCGCGTGGCGCTGATGCGGACCGGTTCCATCGGCTCCATCGGCTGCGTGCGGCTGCCGTAGGCGGCACCAGCGGCGACGCGGGCCGAGGCTCCGCCGCCCGCCGCGACGAGCCGCTCCTCCTCGTACTCCTCCTGCTCCTCCGGCTCGACCTGTGCCGCCAGAGCCTGTGCGAACGTCTCGCGCAGCAGCGACTCGCGGCTCTCGGCGTCGTGCGTGTCGACCTGCATGCGCGCCGGCGCGACGGCGGTCGTCGTGGCAATGGTGGCGGCCGGCGCCACCGCGGCCGTCTCGCCCGGATCGCCCTCCGACGCCAGCACCTCGATGCCCGTCTTGGCGAAGAAGCCGCCGACACCGCCGGTGCGGATCGGGCGCTGCTTGAGGATGACGGCACCGGCTCCGAGCTCGTCCCGGATCTGCGGAACGATCTCCTGGAGGTTCCGGCCGGCATACGTCTTCATCCTCATGCGAGGCTCCCTTCGACGGCGAGCGCCACGGTGCCGACTGCGTCGACGTGCGTGCTCGGCAGAATCTCGTTGTACGAGAGAACAGGTGTGCGGGACATGGCGTGGGCGATCAGCGCGCGCAGGTGGCGGCGCACCTTCGGGCTGCAGACGAGGGCGGCACGGTGGCCCAGCGCGGCAGCCGCCTCGACCTCGTCTCGGATGGTGCGGACGATCGCCTCGGCCCGGCCCGGGTCGAGACCCAGGTACGCGCCGTCGCTGGTCTGGATGACGGAGTCGCCGAGCTCGGACTCGAGCTGCGGCTCGAGCACGACCGCCGACAGCGTGCCGAACGAGTCGACGACGCTCTGCGTCAGCTGGCGGGCGAGGGCCTGCCGGCAGTACTCGTTCAGCAGCGCCGGGTCCTTGGTCAGCCGGCCGCGATCGCCGAGCGTCTCGAGGATCGTCACGAGGTCGCGCACCGAGACGCCCTCGCCGAGCAGGAGCTGCAGCACGCGATGCACCTCGCCGACGCTGCACACGTCGGGCACCAGCTCGTCGACGACGGCCGGGAAGCGCTCCCGCAGGTGGTCGAGCAGCGTGCGGGTGTCCTGGCGCGAGATCAGCTCCGACGCGTGCTGCCGGACGGTCTCGGTCAGGTGCGTGATGACGATCGAGGCATGGTCGACGACGGTGTAGCCCGACGCCTCGGCCTGCTCACGGGCGCCGGCGGCGACCCACAGCGCCGGCAGCCCGAAGGCCGGCTCGACGGTGTGCTCGCCCGGCAGCGACGCGTCGGCGTCGCCCGGGTTCATCGCCAGCAGGCAGCCGGCGGCGAGCTGGCCGCGCGCGACCTCGGAGCCCTTGATGCGGACGGCGTACTCGTGCGAGCCGAGCTGCACGTTGTCGCGGATGCGGATCGGCTGCAGCACGAGGCCGAGCTCCGACGCCATCTGCTTCCGCACCAACCCGACGCGTTTCAGCAGCTCGCCGCCCTCGGACTCGTCCACGAGCGGGATCAGGCCGTAGCCGATCTCCAGCTCGAGGGTGTCGAGGTTGAGCGACTTGGTGACGGCGTCCGGCGGCGCCGGCAGCGCCTTCTGCGCCTCGGCCTCCTCCAGCGCGACCATGTTCGCCACCTCGTCGCGATGGCGGTTGCGGATGCCGAAGCCCAGCACGGCGAGCACCGTCGCCAGCAGCAGGAAGGGCAGCTTCGGCAGGCCCGGCACGAGGCCGAAGGCGCCGAGCACGCCGGCCGCGATGAACAGCGGCCGCGGGTTCCGCAGCATCTGGGCGGCGACGTCGGCGCCGAGGTTGGTGTTCGTGTCGGTCGCGGCGCGCGTCACGATGATGCCCGTCGCGGTCGAGATCAGCAGCGCCGGAATCTGCGCGGCCAGGCCGTCGCCGATCGACAGCAGCGAGAACGTGGAGAGCGCGTCGCCGAAGCCCTTGCCCTGCTGCACCATGCCGATCGCCATGCCGGCGAGCAGGTTGATGGCGACGATGATGATGCCGGCGACGGCGTCGCCCTTGACGAACTTCGAGGCACCGTCCATCGCGCCGTAGAAGTCGGCCTCGCGCTGGATCTTGTCGCGTCGGGTACGCGCCTCGCCGTCCGTGATCTGACCGGCGTTGAGGTCGGCGTCGATCGCCATCTGCTTGCCGGGCATGGCGTCGAGGGTGAACCGCGCGGCGACCTCGGCCACGCGGCCGGCGCCGTTGGTGATCACCACGAACTGGATCACGACGATGATCAGAAACACGACGAGGCCGACGACGACGTTGCCGCCGACCACGAACGAGCCGAATGCGTGGATCACCGACCCCGCGTCGCCGTGCAGCAGGATCAGCCGCGTGACGGAGATGTTGATGGCGAGCCGGAACAGCGTCGTGAACAGCAGCAGCGACGGGAAGACGCTCATCTCGAGCGCGTCCTGCGTGTAGAGCGACAGCAGCACGATCGTCAGCGCGATCGCGAGGTTGACCGTGATCAGCACGTCGAGCAGTACCGCCGGCAGCGGCAGCACCATCATCACGACGACCATGACGACGCCGATCGCGACGCCCAGGTCGGCGTGCTTCATGACCTTGTCGATCATCCCGGGATTCCGGGGGCTCTGTCCGACGGCGACGGCCACTCAGATCACGCCCACGACAGCTTGCGGCGGGAGGTCCGGTAGACGTAGGCGAGCACCTCGGCGACGCCGGAGAAGAACTCCGCCGGGATCTCCTGGTCGACCTCGACCGCCTTGTACAGGGCGCGGGCGAGCGGCGGGTTCTCGACGATCGCGATGTCGTGCTCGGCCGCGATCTCGCGGATGCGCAGCGCGATCAGGTCCTGGCCCTTGGCGACGACCTTCGGGGCCGACACGTCCCGGCCGTACCGGAGCGCGATCGCGAAATGGGTCGGGTTCGTGATGATCACGTCGGCGGAGGGAATCTGCGCGAGCATCCGCTGGCGCGACATCTGCATGCCCCGGCGGCGGATCGCGCTCTTGATCTCCGGCGCGACGTCCTGCTGGCGCGCCTCCTCCTTGACGTCCTGCTTCGACATCTTCATCTGCTTCTCGTGCTGGTGGCGCTGGAAGATCAGGTCGCCGACGGCGAGCGGGACGAGCACCGCGAGGATGAAGAACGAGAGCTTCAGCACCAGGCCGGCGGTGTAGGAGCCGATCTCGCTGGGCGACATCTCGCCGATGTGCATCAGCTGGTCGAGCTCCGGCCAGAGCACCATCACGGCCACGGAGGCGACGATGGCGATCTTCAGGATCGACTTGCCGAACTCCATCAGCGCGTGCGGGCCGGCGAGGCGCTTGAAGCCGCCGATCGGCGACACCTTCTTGAAGTCGGGGCGGATCGCGGCGGGCGTGAAGCCGGGCTTGTTCTGGATCACGTTGGCCAGCACGCCGGCGAGCGCCGCGGCGGCCAGCACCGGCGCGAGCAGCGTGCCCACCGTCATCGCCCAGTGCGTCATCAGACCGCCGATGGTCACGGTCGTGATGTCGGGCTGCGAGACCCGCGTCATCGTCTCCGTCAGCAGGCCGGAGAGGCTCGACGCCATCGCCGGGCCGGCGACGGCGAGCGCTCCGGCGGCGGCCAGCAGCACTGCTGTGGAGTTGACTTCCTGAGAACGCGCGACCTGACCCTTCTTCCGGGCCTCGCTGCGTCGTTTGGGAGTTGCCTTCTCGGTGCGTTCGCCGGCCATTGGGCCCTCTCGTCGGTGGGGTCATCCTGACCTCCGAGCCGCGTCCGCACTCCCTTGCAGGCGTTCGAACCTCTTATCGGCACGGGGTCTTTATGACTTGAAGGTAGGAAATGCACGAGTTTCGCGCATGCCCCTTCCGAGGGGTTCGAACGAGATGTCCGTCCCGCTCTACTCGACAAATCCCGTACCTGGTTCCGAATTTGTCGCGCTGCGCACGGTCGGCGCGGTTCGGCTCCACTCTCGTCACGGAGCGCGCGCTTTCGGCGCGCCGGCCCGGCGCTCAGAACTCGAGCGGGGACCAGGGCACGCCCGGGCAGACCCAGTCGGTCGCTGCGCCTTCCGGGATCCGACCCGCACGGGCCAGGGAGGCCGGGCTGAAGGCGCCCAGCAGGAGGTTCGCGAAGGCCTCGTCGCCCACCGCCGGCCCCGGGTCGGGCAGGCCGCGAGCCGCGCTCAGCGCCGCCCGGTCGTAGGGCTTGAGCCACACGCCGTCGCCGGCGTGAGAGATGTCGACGCGACGCGGCTGGCGGATCATGTGCTGCAGCGGCTCGTCGATCGGCCGGACGTTCGCGACCACCTCGACTACGTGCGTCAGGCCGCAGAGGTACTGCCACAGCGCCGCATACGCCTCGCGCGTCGCCGCCATCAGCTCCTGCACCTTGACCTGGAACTCCGCGTTCGGCCCCGTCCACCGGCGGTCGACCGTGTACAGCGCATAGCCGTCGTCGCCCGCGAACACGCAGAACCCCTCGAGATCCTTCAGCGTGTAGACGATCTCCAGGTCGGGACGTGTCGTGAAGCCCGGCGTCACCAGACGGCACCGCTCCCAGACGGCCTGGCAGGCCGCCAGCGACTTGACCGGGTCGGTCATCCGCAGCTCGATCTCCGGCGGCGGATCGACGAACGCCGCGTGCACCGTCGACACCGTCACCCTCGCCCGTCGCGTCGCGACGCCGTAGCCCGCGTAGAGGCCGCTCTGCGAGCTGTGCAGAAGCGACGCCACCGCGCCCTGCCGCAGGCACTCCGCCTCATGATCTCGCAGCAGCGCGCGCATCACACCGCGCCGGCGGTGCGTCGGCACGACGCTCACCCACGTGATGCCGCGGCACGGCACCGTGACGCCTTCGGCCACCGTCAGGTCGAGGTGCATGTCCAGCCCCGTGCCGACGATCAGCCCGTCGCTGCGCGCCGCGAACGGCCGGTACACGCCGGCGTCGAACAGCTGCAGCAGCTCGTCGATCAGCTCCGGCTTGAAGACGTGCGAGAAGGCTGCTCCGAAGGCGTTGACGAACGCCAGGCGCTCGTCGGATGCGACCTCGCCGACCTCGATCACGCGGTGGAGTCTACGCGCACGGCATACGGCTGGTCGGACACCAGCCAGCCCATCAGCATGGTGCCCGTGCTGCCCGTCGCGCGCTCGGAGCGGATGTGCCAGCCGCCCCGTCCATCCGGCTCGGCGCGCACCTCGAGGGCCGACTCGACGGCGACCTCGAAGTCAAGTCGCAGCCAGGGGGACTCGTTCATCCTGCACCTCCGAGGATCATTCTGAACATCTGGGCAATGCCGGTCTGGAGCTCCCGCCCGATCGACGAGACGAGCACCGGGGCGGTCACGACGAGGAGCAGGAACATGGCGGCGATCTTGCCCGGGAGCTCGATGCCGAAGATGTTCATCTGCGGCGCGATGCGGGCCAGGAAGCCGACGGCGGCGTCGGTGACGAGCAGCGTCACGAGCACGGGTGCGGCCACCTGCAGGCCGACCGCGAACAGCCCGCCGATGGAGTTGACGATCGCCCCGGACAACGACGGCCAGGACGGCATCTCGGTCACGGGGACGATGTCGAACGATTTGATCAGCCCCGCGATCACCATGTCCGGCCCGCCGATCGCGACGAAGATCGCGCTCGCGAGCAGCGAGTAGACCTGGCCCATGACCGAGATCTGCGCGTTCTGCACCGGGTCGACGACGTTCGCGAAGGCGAAGCCGACGGTCAGGTCGATCAGCCCGCCGGCGAAGGCGACGGCCGCGAACACGAGTGAGACCGAGAAGGCCAGCGCCGCGCCGACGAGCACCTCCTTGACGGCCAGGACGGCCACCTCGGCGATGTTGTCGGGAATCGGTTTGCCGCCGGTCGCCAGCGGCAGCGCCGCGAACGTGACGCCCATCGCGACCAGCAGCTTCGCCCGGACCGGGATCAGCCGCGACGAGAAGACCGGCGCCATCAGGAACACGCCGGACACGCGTGCGAGCGTGAGCGCGAAGGCCGGCGCCCCGAAGGCGGCGAAGCTGGTGAGGATCTCCACGGCCCGTGCCTACCGCAGCGACGCGGTCATGTTGGGGATCTGTGCGTAGACGCTCTCGGTGAACGTCAGCAGCGTGTTCAGCATCCACGGCCCGGCCACCAGCATGATCACGGCGACCGCGACCACCTTGGGGACGAACGTCAGCGTCATCTCCTGGATCTGCGTCACGGCCTGCAGCACCGAGATGATCAGTCCCACGCCGAGTCCCGCCACCAGCGTCGGCAGCGCGAGCTTGAGCGACACGATCATGATCTGCGTGAGCAGGCCCTGAAGAAAGGTCTGCGTCATAAGTGGAAGCCCGCGACGAGGTTCTGAGCGAGCAGCGACCAGCCATCGACGAGGACGAACAGCAGCAGCTTGAACGGCAGCGAGATCATCGCCGGTGGCAGCATCATCATGCCCATCGACATCAGGGTGGACGCGACGACGAGGTCGATGATCAGGAACGGGATGTAGATCAGGAACCCGATCTGGAACGCCGTCTTGACCTCGGAGATCATGAACGCCGGCACGAGCGTCGTCAGCTGCAGCTCGTCGGCGTTGGCCGGCGCCGGCTGCCGCGACAGCTTCACGAACATCGCCAGCTCGGAGCTGCCCGTCTGCTTCAGCATGAACGTGCGCAGCGGCTTCTCCGCCTCCTGGATGGCGGTCTTGGCGTCGAGCTTGCCGTCCAGGTACGGCTGCAACGCCTTGTCGTTCATGACCGAGAACGTCGGGCCCATCACGAAGATGGTCAGGAACAGCGAGAAGCCGACCAGGACCTGGTTCGGCGGGATCGACGGTGTGCCGAGGGCGTTGCGCAGGAATCCGAGCACGATCAGGATCCGCGTGAAGCCGGTCATCATGATCAGCAGCGACGGGCCGATCGTGATCAGCGTGAACAGACCGAGGATCGAGAGGTTGGTTCCTGGATCCTGGTTGTTGCCGGGCAGCGGGATCGACAGCGCCGGATCGGCCGACGGCGTCGGTACCGCGGGGGCCGCATGGGCGGCTACGGCGCCAAGCGCAAGCAGCGCGACGAGCGCGAGGAGCAGCTTGATGGCGAGAGACAGACGGCGCATTGGTCGGTAGAGACCGGGCCGTCCTGACCCGCGTTCAAACGCAGCATCATGCTGCTTGCAAGTGGTGTATCGGGTGCTTCTGCCGCTTCCTTGAACACTCCCGCACCGGTCGGGGAAATCGCCCGGTCTAGACCACGAGGGAACGATCTGGTATTACGGCTGCTGGGAAGTGGGAGCACCCGGTTACCGGGTGCCTGAACAGGGAGGTATGCGTGGCCGCATCCGATCACGACAGCCGGGACCTCGCGAGTCTCGGCTACAAGCAGGAGCTCGATCGCTCGCTCGGCTCCTTCTCGAGCTTCGCGGCCGGCTTCTCGTACATCTCGATCCTGACCGGCATGTTCCAGACCTCCTACCTCGGCTTCCTCTTCGCCGGACGGGCGTTCCTGTGGTTCTGGCCGATCGTCTTCGTGGGGCAGATGATGGTTGCCCTGCAGTTCGCCGAGCTCTCGGCGCACTACCCGCTGGCCGGCTCGATCTACCAGTGGTCCAAGCAGCTTGCCAGCAAGGCCTGGGCATGGAACAACGGCTGGATCTATCTCTGCGCCCAGGTCGTCACGGTGCCCGCGGTCGCAGTCGGCTGGCAGGTCGTCCTGCCGCAGATCTCGACCTCGTTCCAGATCATCAAGTGCAGCCCGGTCGGCTCCGACACGTGTGCCGACCAGAACTTCCCGAGCTTCCTGGACCCGGCGTTCGCCCAGAACGGGCTGCTGCTCGGGCTGATCATGGTCGGGCTGACGACGCTCATCAACTGCATGGGCGTGAAGTTGCTGTCGCAGATCAACAACGTCGGCGTCGCCGCCGAGCTGATCGGCGCCGCCGGCCTGATCCTGCTCTACCTGATCCACATCCACAACGGCCCGTCGGTGCTGTTCGAGACCGACGGCACGGGCGCCGGACATGACTGGGGGTATTTCGGAGCCCTGTTGATCGGCGGCATCATGCCGCTGTACGTGATGTACGGGTTCGACACCGCCGGGTCACTGGCGGAAGAAACCTCCGACCCGCGGCGCAAGGCCCCGCGGGCGGTGATCCAGGCGCTCTGCACCGCCGGCCTGATGGGCTTCCTCCTGATCGCCTTCGGGATCATGGCCGTCTCCGACGAAGGCGTCGCAAGCCTCAGCACCACCGGCCTAACGGGCATCACGACCGACATCCTCGGCTCCACCTGGGGCAAGGTGTTCCTCGTCGACGTGGCGGTGGCGATCTTCGTCTGCTGCCTCGCCATCCATGCCATGAGCGTCCGCATCATGTTCTCGATGGGCCGCGACAACTCGCTGCCGTTCGGGAAGCAGCTGGCGAGCGTCTCCGGCACCCGGCGCGTGCCGATCGTCCCGGCGCTGACGACGGGGGCGATCGCGATCTTCATCCTCGCGTCGAACTGGGCCAACCCGCGGGCGTTCACGATCATCATCTCGATGGGCATCATCCTGATGTACATCGCGTACCTCGGGGTGACCACGCAGCTGCTGCGCAAGCGGATGGCCGGCTGGCCGGGCAACCTCGCCGACGCCCGGGACGGGCTCTTCAATCTCGGCCGCTACGGGAAGATCATCAACATCGGCGCGATCCTCTACGGCTTCGCCATGGTGATCAATCTGCTGTGGCCCCGAGAGGAGTTCTACGGCACCCTCAAGTACCAGAAGTACGGCCCGATCAGCGTCACGCTCATCGTGCTGGTGATCGGGCTGGCGATCTACTACGGCGGTCAGAAGGATCGGATCGGCGTGCTCGACGAGCACCGCGCCGAGACGGCTTCCGGCGACTGACCTCCAGGCCGGTGGACGGGGGCGCGGCGATACGCTGCCGCGCCCCCGTTGCGTCCTCGGGGATACTTGCCGGGTGGGCGACCCGAGCTACTCGGACGTGGTGCGACGTGACGTGCGCGCCTTCGCGGTGTCCGGCGTCGTGCTCGCCGCTTCCTACGCGGTGATGGTCCTCTGGCTGCTCGACGTGCTCGGCAGCACGGGCCGGGCGGTCGCGATCGGCCTCGGCGTGATCGCCTTCGTGGTCTCGTTCGTCGCCTGGGCGTCGGAGAACCGCCACATCCGCGAGCGACTGTTCGTCCTCGGCCCCGGTCTGGCCGCCGCCGTGCCGATCGGCATCGGCGTGGGCGGGCCGATCGGCCTCGCCGTCTCGTTCGCGCTGGCGCTGCTGGCCACGTGGGCCTGGGCGCTGACGCGGTACCGACGGACATGACGGGTACACTCAGGCCGCCGCGGGGCGTAGCGTAGCCTGGTAGCGCACGTGCTTTGGGAGCACGAGGTCGTCAGTTCGAATCTGACCGCCCCGCTCTTCGATCAGTCGCCCGCGGCTGCCGGAGCGGATGCCCCGGGCGCCTTCATCAGGGCGTACACCTCGGGCGAGGGCTCTTCCTCGCTGAGGTCCTTGAAGCTGAACGGCCGGCCGTGCTGACGCTGGCCGATGATGTAGCCCACGACGCCGACCACGAGCACGAGCACGCCGGTGATGATCGCCGCCGGCGCGTAGTACTTCGGGTCGTAGCCGAGATCGGTGTCGACGGCCTTGTACAGGTAGCCGGTGTAGTGGATCCAGATCACGCCGAAGACCGTCCCGATCAGGTTCACCGTGAGGCAGACCCAGCAGATGACGACCCAGATCGGGCCGTGCCGGAGCGGACGCGGCCAATCGGGCCGGTCGCGGCGCAGGAGCAGGAACCCGGACAGCGCGAACACGTGCGAGAGCACGTACCCGATGTTGCCGGCGACGAGCGTGAACAGCAGCGTCGGCGCGATGAACAGCAGGAGCAGGTTCAGCACCATGTCCACCGTCATCGCCCGGCTTGGCACGCTGTGGGCGTTCAGGCGGTCGAGCTGCCGGAACGTGAGCCCCTCCTTCGCCATGCCGTAGAGCGCGCGCGAGCCGTCCATCGTCGCGGTGTTCATCGACAGCAGCAACCCGGCGCAGACGAACACGACGAAGAGACCGCCGAGAGCATCGCCGACCGTCCGGTCGAGCGCCTCGGTGAGGTAGGCGATGAAGGTGGTGTCCTCGGCGATGAAGCCGGTGCCGAGCACGCCCACGATCGTGAGCGGCAGCAGCAGCGACAGCACGACGTTGAGCGCGCCGGTCGAGGCGATCGCCCAGCGCGTGTCGTTTCGGGTGTCGACGAACTCGGGTGCGAACGTGGCCGGAGCCTCCGGCCCGTACGTCGACCACGCGATCACCCAGAACCAGACGATGATCATCGCCACCTGGTTGAACATCGGTGCCGACGTGCCGGTCGACTCGTCGTAGAAGAGGACGCTCGGCTCGATCAGGCTGGTGCCCAGCGCGTGCGACGTGATGTCGCCGTTGATCAGCGGGATGATGGCCAGCGCCATGACCGGGATGATCATCATCGCGCCGGTGACGTAGCTGAACCAGACGGCGGGCCGCATGCCGCGGATGTTGAAGATGAAGCACGACGCGATGGCGACGCCGCCGATGACGCGCGGCCACGTGATGTCGATGAACGCGAGGTGGCCGATCAGCGGATCGGCGAGCGTGTCGGGCCAGAAGCGGGCCAGGAGCAGCGTGCCGATGATGCCGCCGTAGATGGCGAGCACCGACGACCACGCGAACCAGTACCCGAAGGTCGCAATCGGGCCGGCGAGCGAGAAGTGCTTGCGCCACCCCTCCTTCGCGTACATCGAGAGTCCACCGGACTTGTCCGGGAACATCGCCGCGGGCTCCGCGTACACGTAGGCCTGGAGTGCTCCCACGATCGCCGACGAGAACCAGATGATTGCCGCCCACTTCGGGCCGAGCGTGACGACCGAGCCTGCCAGGCCCGCGAGCAGGAAGCCCGGATTCGCGAGCCCGATGATGAATCCGTCCCACCACCGCATCGTCTTGAGCAGACGCGGTTGATCGACTGCCAGTTCCGCCATAGTGCCTCCTCCCCAGAGGGATCTCCGCCCGTGCGTTCGGAGAACTGGAGCCATGATCGCCTGTGCGGCTTGCGCATGCAAGACCGGACGGGGAACATGTCCCCATGGGGATTCCGGTGGTGGTGCGCTGCGAGTGCGGCGAAGAGACCCGCGGCAACGCGGGTGACGCACTGGTCTGCGGCCGCTGCGGCAGGCGCTACACGACTGCCGGCGTCGGCTCCGAGCAGCTCGGCGCGGCCGGCGCGGCGGCCGTGCGCCACAAGATCATGACCCGGCTGGGGATCGGCGTGGTCGGCCTGTTCGCCGTCGGCTGCCTGTACGCGTCCGGCGTCCTGGCGATGCTGCTCGGGCTGGTCGTGGCCGCCGGGCTCTGGTTCGGCGTCGTCATGCGCCGCCTCCGGGCGCGGGAGCTGAACCGGATCCTGAGCGCCACCACGACGCAGATCAAGGCCGAGAAATGAGCTCGGCGACGCGGCAGCGACCGACGGTCGTCCCCGGGCGCGCAGCCACGATCGCCGCCCGCCCGGTCGCGTTGCTGACGTTCGACGTGCCGTACGCCGAGGCGGCCGTCGCCTTCGCGTTCGAGACGGCTGCCGAGACGCGATCCGACCTCCTGATCGTCGACATCGTCGCGGCGCTGCGCGTGCCCGCCACGTCCAACATCCGCACGTTCGGCGATCCGTACGTGGTCGAGACCCAGATCGAACTGGCGAAGCAGGCAGCCGGCCAGGGGCTGCGCGTCCGCCGGATCGTGTTCTCGCATCCCCGCCCGCTGCGCGCGTCGTTCGATCTGCTCCGCGACCAGGGCGTCGGGCTGCTGGTGTTCGGCCCCGACCGCAAGCGCTACGGCCGGCTCCGGTTCCGGCGCCATGCCGCGAGGTTCCGCCGCGACGCGCCGTGCCTCGTCTGGCCTGACGACTAGTCGCTCCGCGCGGCGATGAGCCGCAGCAGCGTCCCCTGCAGGACGATCGACGCGACCGTCGCCACGAGCACGATCGCTCGCACGCGGTCCGAGTCGTCGAGCAGCGCGAGCGCCGGCAACGTCGCGAGCAGGAGCGGTACGGCGCCCTTCAGCCCACCGCTCCACACGATCGCCTGCTCCATCCGGCCGAGCCCGACGCCGGCCGTGCAGATCGCGACCACGACCGCCCGCACCACGAGTACGGTCACCACCGTGAAGGCCGCACCGAGCCACACGTCGTCCCAGCCGACGAGCGGCGCGGCGGCCGCGCCCAGCAGCCCGAACAGGACCGGCTCGCCGAGCGCCGCGACGGATTGCGGCACCGCGTGCTGACGACCGTCGTGCTTCGCCCACCGGTCGGCGGCGAGCAGGCCGGTGATGTAGATCGCGAGGAACCCGCTGCCGTGCAGCGTCGCCGTCGCCGCCGCCACCGCGATCGCGATCGCGAGCAACGCCACTGCCTCCAGCGCGTCGTCGAGATGGCGCGTGACCCGCAGCGCCCCGAGCGTCACCACGGCTCCGACCGCGCCACCGACGACGCCGAACCCGAGTTCTTTCGCGAGCCGCAGGGCGCCGTCGCCGACCGTCGCCCCGTCCGCGCCGAAGGCGGCGACTGCGACCACCATGAACGCGATCCCGACCGGATCGTTGAAGCCCGACTCGCCCTCCAGGATCGTCCGCGCCCGGCTGTCAGCCCGTCCGCGCAGGACGGCGTACACCGCCGCGGGGTCGGTCGGCGCCAGCGCCACCCCGCAGAGCACGGCCAGCTCCCACGGCAGCCCGAGCGCCACTCCGGCCAGGGCGAGCGCCCCGGCGGTGGCTGCGGTTCCGGGCAGGCCCAGCACGAGGATCGAGCGCGCCTCACGCCGCCATGCCGTCCAACCCGTCGAGAGGCCGCCCTGGAACAGGATCACGTACAGCGCGATCGTCCCGACCTGCTGGAGCTGGAGGGGCGAGAGGTCACCGAGCGGCTGGATGCCGACGGCTCCGGCGACGATGCCCACGCCGAGGAACGCGGCCGGCTCCGGCAGCCCGAGCCGGTGCACGAACGGCGCCGCTGCGAGCGCGGCGACCAGAAAGACGGCGGCGATCAAGAGCGCTGGGTAGAAATCGGCAAGGGCCGACAATCCGTCCTCCATGCCGACCAGGCTTCCCGGCGCTCCGTCAGTGTCCGAGCGACCGTACCAGACCCCCGTCCCGCCTCCGCCGGACTCCCGGACGCGCTAGCCGGAACCAAGCTCCCGGTAGAGGCGCTCCACCATCTCGGGCCGTGCCCGCAGCGCTTCCCAGACCACCCGCATGCGGTAGTCGCGGAACGTCTCGGGCGCGATGTCGAGCGCGTTCGCGACGTTGGCGATGACGTCGTTGGCGGGCACCGGGCGGTTGCCGTGCACGAGATGGTTCAGGTAGCCGCCCGACAGGCCCGTGCGGCTTGCCAGCTGGCGGTAGGACAGGCCGCGGTCGGCCATCAGCCGGGCGAGGGCAGCGCCGAACTCGAGGCCCTCCAGCGGTGGACCCGAGTCGCTCACCGCCCGACCGCCTCGTCGACCAGCTGCCGCAGGCGCGCCGGCGCCTCCGCCGGCGTCATGGTCTCCTGCTCGCCCGTCGCGCGGTGCTTGAGCTCGATCAGGCCCTCCGCCAGCTTCTTGCCGATGGTGATGCGCAGCGGCACGCCGACCAGCTCGGCGTCGGCGAAGCGCACACCGGGCGACAGCTCGCGGTCGTCGACCATCACGTCGAGGCCGACCGCCTCCAGGCACGTCATCAGCGAGGTGGCCGCCTCCTTCGCCTCGTCGCCGATCGGCACCACCCAGACGTCGAACGGCGCAATGGCCGCGGGCCACACGATGCCGCGGTCGTCGGCGAACTGCTCGACGGCCGAGGCCAGGATGCGCGCCGGGCCGATGCCGTAGGAGCCCATCCAGACCGGCTGCTCCTTGCCGTCCTCGTCGAGGAACATCGCCCCCATCGGCTCGGAGTAGCGCGTGCCGAGCTTGAAGATGTTGCCGACCTCGATCATCGCCTCGATGCGCAGCGTGCCGCCGCAGTGGACGCAGGTGTCGCCGGTCTCGGCGTGCCGGATGTCGACGACGCGGGCCGTGTAGTCGCGGCCGTGCTGGGCACCGGTGAGGTGATAGTCGGTGCGGTTCGCGCCGACGACGTAGCCACCGGCGGCGAGCGTCGGGTCGATCAGGATCTCGCGCACCGCGCCGGCGGCGATGCCGACCGCGCCGATCGAGCCCGGGTCGGCACCGAACGCCGCCCGGATCTCGTCCGGCTGGGCCGGCCGGTGCGGGGCGCCGAGCGCCTTCGAGAGCTTCAGCTCGTGCAGCCGGTGATCGCCGCGCACGACCGCGAGCACCACCCCGCCCTGCTCGTCTTCCGGCACGACGATGACCGACTTGGCGGTCAGGCCCTCGTCGATGTCGAGGAACCCGGCGAGCGCAGCGATGGTGCCCACACCCGGCGTGTGCACCTCCTCGAGCGGAGCGTCCTGCGGCGGCGCGACCGGGCGCGGCACCGACACGGCCATCTCGACGTTGGCGGCGTAGTCGCAGCCGTCGCACAGCGCGACGCGGTCCTCGCCCGCCGGCGACGGCGCCATGTACTCGTGGGCGCCGAAGCCGCCCATCATGCCGACGTCGGAGTCGACCTTGTAGAACGTGATGCCGGAGCGGCCGAAGATGCGGTCGTAGGCGATCTCATGCAGGGCGTAGCCCGCGTCGAGCCCGGCCCGGTCGCGATCGAGCGTGTAGGAGTCCTTCATGATGAACTCGCGCGTCCGCAGCACGCCGGCCTGCGGACGCGGCTCGTCCCGCTCTTTGATCTGGATGTGGTACCAGATCTGCGGCACGTCGCGGTAGGAGCGGATCGCCTCGGCGGCGTGCAGGGCGATGATCTCCTCGTGCGTCATGGACAGCACGAGGTCGCGGCCGACGCGGTCCTTGAGCTTGAACAGCTCGGCGATCCCGTAGCGCCCGGTGCGCTTCCACAGCTCGGCCGGATGCAGGACCGGCATCAGCATCTCCTGCCCGCCGATCGCGTCCATCTCCTCGCGGATGATCTGCTCGACGCGCCGGTGCACGCGCCAGCCGAGCGGCAGATACGAGTACAGGCCCGCGCCGATCTGGCGGACGAAGCCCGCCCGGACGAGCAGCTGGTGGGAGATCGCCTGCGCGTCGGCCGGCGCGTCGCGCAGCGTGGGCATCAGGAAGCGCGTGGCCCGCATCAGCCGGCGACCTTCTTCCGCGCCGGCGGGAAGTGGATCGGCCGGCCGAGCGCCACGAGCGCCGCCTCCTTGATGCCCTCGGCGAGCGTCGGATGGGCTGCGATCGAGTCGCCGACCGTCTCGATGGTCGTCTCGGAGTCGATGCCGATGACGCCGGCGTTGACGAGCTCGGTGGCATTGATGCCGACGACCACCAGGCCGAGCAGCTCGCCGTAGGTGGTCTCGTGAATGGTCTTCACGAAGCCCGTGCGGTCGGCATACATGGCCGCGCGGGCGATGGCGGCGTACGGGAACTGGCCGGTGAGCACGTTGTCGTCGCCGTAGCGCTCGCGCGCCTGCGCCTCGGTGAGGCCGACGGCCGCGATCTCGGGATCGGTGTAGATGCAGCGCGGCACGGCGCCCTGCATCTCGGCGTGGTGGCCGGCGATGTTCTCGGCTGCGACCTCGCCCTCGCGGAACGCGGTGTGCGCGAGCTGCCAGTAGCCGGCCACGTCGCCGACGGCGTAGATGTGCGGCACCGACGTGCGGCGGGTGGCGTCGGTCTCGATCGCCTTGGGCGTGAACTTGACGCCGATCTGCTCCAGGCCGAGATCGTCGACGACGGCACCGCGGCCGGTGGCCACGAGGATCACGTCGCCGGTGACCGACTGCGTCTCGCCGCCCTTCTCGAAGTGGAGCGTCATGCCGTCGGCGGTCTCCTCGACGCGCGTGCCCTTGGCGCCGAGGTGCAGGCCGATCTTCTGCTTCTTGAACGCGCGCTCGAGCGCGGTGACGGCGTCGGCGTCCTCGGCCGCGATCAGATGGTCGAGGAACTCCACGATCGTCACCTGGGAGCCGAGGTGCGCGAAGATCGAGGCGAACTCGCAGCCGATCACGCCGCCGCCGATGACGACGAGGCGCGGCGGCACGTGGTCGATCTCGAGCAGGCCGGTCGAGTCGACGCAGCGCGGGTGGTCGATGCCCTCGATCGGCGGCCGCAGGGGCCGCGAGCCGGAGGCGATGACGGCGTGCTTGAAGGTGACGGACTCGCCGCCCTCGACCTCGAGCACGTTGGCGCCGGTGAAGCGCCCGCGCCCCTCGATCACCGTGATCCCGTTGGCCTTCAGCAGCCCGCCGAGGCCCGACACGGACCCGTCGACGACCTGCTGCTTGTTGGCCTGCATCTGCGGCCAGTCGACCTCGACGCCCGCCACCTTGACGCCCAGCTGGGCGAACGTGGTGTGCGCGTCCTTGACCGCGTGCGCGCTCTGCACCAGGGCCTTCGTGGGGATGCAGCCGACGTTCAGGCAGGTGCCGCCGAGGCGCCCCTGCTCGATCACGGCCACGGACAGGCCGAGCTGGCTGGCGCGGATCGCGGCCGGGTATCCGCCCGGTCCGCCGCCGAGAACGGCGACGTCGACGTCCATGAGAAAGGGTGCTCCTTGGGGGTTGTTGCGCCCGGGGAAACGGGCTCCGGGGAGTTTACCCCGGGTCGCGCATCGGGCCTGCGGCCCGCCGGGTACAATCGGGTGCATGCTGACGCTGGTTGATGCCTGGGA
>JBKJIG010000034.1:0-107296 GCA_046598415.1 Gaiellales bacterium | reverse complement strand
GCCTCGGCGAGCGCACGGTGTGGGTCGACTGCGACGTGATCCAGGCCGATGGAGGCACGCGCTGCGCGGCCATCACGGGCGGCTACGTCGCGCTGCACCGCGCGCTGGGCCGCCTCGTCAGCGCCGGCAAGCTGCCCGAGCTGCCGCTCACCGACACGGTCTCGGCCGTCTCGGTCGGCGTCGTGGACGGCACGCCGGTGCTCGACCTGCCCTACGTGGAAGACGTCGGCGCCGAGACCGACATGAACGTCGTCATGACGGGCGACGGCCGGTTCGTCGAGGTGCAGGGCACCGCGGAGGGTGCGCCGTTCGGTCGCGAGGACCTCGACGGGCTCCTCGCCCTCGCCGAGCAGGGCATCCGCGAGATCCGCGCGCTGCAGCTGCGCGCCTGCGCGCAGCCGTGATCCATCTAGCCTCGCAGAACGCCCACAAGGCGCTCGAGCTGGGGCGCCTGCTCGGCTGCGACGTGGCGCCGCTGCCCGGGTACGACGCGCCGGAGGAGGATGGCGAGACGTTCATCGCCAACGCGCGCATCAAGGCGTTCGCCGGGGCGGCGGTGGCACCAGCCGGCGCGATGACGGTCGCCGACGACTCCGGCATCGTCGTCGAAGCGCTCGACGGCGCTCCCGGCATCCACTCCGCCCGCTACGGCGGCGACGGTCTCGACGACGCCGGCCGCGTCACCCACCTGCTGCACGAGCTCGGCGACGCCACCGACCGCCGCGCGGCGTTCGTGTGCGTCCTGGTCGCCATCGGCGCCGACGGATCCGAGCTGGTGGCCGAGGGCCGCGTCGAGGGCACCATCGCCGCCGCCCCGCGCGGCACGAGCGGCTTCGGCTACGACCCGATCTTCGTGCCCGACGGCGAGACCCGCACCGTCGGCGAGCTGTCGGCGGCCGAGAAGGACGCGCTGTCGCACCGGGGACGCGCAGCGGCGGTGCTCCGCGCCGCGCTGGGCCGGTGAACGACGACGCCCGCCGCCGCGCCGCGACGCTGGCGACCGCCACCAGCGCGATCCTGATCGGCGCCAAGGTGGTGCTCGCGCTCGTGACCGGCTCGGTCGCCGTGCTGGCCGAGGCCACGCACGCCGCGGCCGAGCTGCTGCGCACCATCGTGGCGGCGTTCGCCGCGCGGGACGAGGACCGGCCGGGCGGCACGCCCGCCTCGGCCGGTGCGCTGGAGGGCGGCATCGTCGTGGTCGCGGGCGTCGTCGCCGCCTTCGCGTCGCTGCGCACCCTCGGTGGCGACGTCGGCGTGCCGCTCGTCGGCATCGCCGGCCTGCTCGCCTGCGCGCTGCTGGCGCGCCTCGTGGCCGCGCGCGTCTCGAAGGTGGCGGTCGCGACCGGATCGGCCGCGCTCGCCGCCGACGCCCGCAGCCTGCGCTCCAGCCAGGCGACGGCGGTGCTGGCGGCCGGCGCGCTCGCGATCGTGGTGCTCGCCGACGCCGCACTGCCCGACGCCGTCGGCGGCCTGCTCATCAGCGGCGTGGTCGTGCGCATCGGTATCGAGCTGATCCAGGCCGCCCGGCCCGGCCGCGAACGGGTCGGCGCCACCGAGTTGGCTGCGATCTCCGACGAGCTCGCCGCCGGGCCGTCCGAGGTGGTGGGCTACGGGAGGATCGTCGGTCGCACCGCGGCCGGCGTGCGGCGCATCGACATCGACGTCACGCTGCAGGCCGACGTCACACCGCAACGGATGACGGCGATCGCCGAGGTCCTGCGCGGTACCATTGGCCGTCGTGTGCCGGGCTGCCGCATCGTCTTGCACCTACGTAAACCTGATAGATCCTCGCAAAAAGCGCGCGTTCGGAATCCGCCTTCGCGGCAGTAGGCTGGAGAGTGTGGGAAAAGGAACTTGGAGGGTGGCGGCAACGGTGCTGGCGCTTGCTCTGCCGGCGCCTGCCTTCGCGGTGGCCGATCTCCCGACCGATCCCTTCTTCCCCGGCAACGGCTGGCAGTCCAGGATCGGCTGGACGCCCCCGCCGAGCGACGTCGGATACCCGGTGATCGCGATCGTCGATTCCGGTCTCCGATCAGGATTCGACGATTTCGCCGGCTACCTCGAGGCGGAGAGCGCCGACTGCACCGCTGAGAACGGCGTGCCGCGGCCGATCAAGCATCCGTCGGACGTCGACGACACGAGCGCTGACGGGCACGGCACGAAGGTCGCGACGCTTGCCGCCGCTCCCGCGAACGGCAAGGGCTCGGTCGGCGTGTCGCCGCACTCGCCCCTCGTGGTCGTGCGCGCCACCACCTCAGGAGGCGCGTTCGCCGCCAACGGGCTGAAGTGCGCGTTCAACTACCTGGCCGGTGTCGCGCAGGGGCAGCCGCTGGTCGTCAACGTTTCGGCGGAGTACGATCGTGCGCCCCCGGGCGCGCAGGCCGCGCTGGATCGGCTGATCAAGGCCGGCGCCCTCGTCGTCGCCGCCGCGGGCAACACGCGTGGCGGGCCCGTGCGGTGGCCGGCGAATGCCCAGCACGTCGTCGCCGTGGGCCGGGACGACGGCTACGGCGCCCGCGGGTCGAAGCTCGACATCGTGGCGCCGGGCGCCCACCTGCTGCTCCCGCAGGCTTCCGGCGCCTGGTCGACAGCAGACTCCGGCACGTCGTTCTCATCGCCGCTCGTGGCGGGAGCCGCGGCGCGCATCTGGGGCGACGTCCCGGTGCTCGAGCCGCAAGTCATCACCTACCTGCTGCGTCAGAACGCCAGGAAGACGACGAGCCGCGACGCCTCCGGACTGGTCAGGATCGACGCCGCCCTGGCAGCCGCCAAGAAGCGCGTGCCGAGGATCGACGAGTCCGAGCCGAACAACCGCAAGCCCGATGCGCAGCCGAAGGCGAGCTGCACCCGGACGTGCACGCTGTACGGTCTCGTCACGAGGTCCGACGACGATTCCGACTACTGGCACCTCCTGCGACGGACCAGGTGCCCGCGGAAGCTGAAGTGGACGGGCGGTGTCTCGGCGATCTGCATCACGGGACGCGGCGGCGTCTACATCCGCGTCCGCCCCAAGCTCGCGCTCGGCCTGTACAAGGTCACCGTCCCGCGCCGCTGAGGTCCCCTAGCCGGCCTTCGGATCGTCGCTCGGCGGCTCGGCGCCGTTGCGCTGCACGCCGTGGCGCCCGCGGCCGTACCACCAGTTGATCTCGGCACCGAGCAGCAGGATGTTGCCCATCAGGAAGAACCAGATGAGCAGCACCACGATGCCGCCGAGGGCCTTCAGTGAGGCGACGGTGTCGATCACGTCGACGTACAGCGGCAGGAAGAAGAAGCCGGCCTGCATGGTCACGGTCGAGAAGATGACGCCGGGCAGCACCTCCTTCGACGTGACCGTCGTGTTCGGGACGTAGCGGTACACGACGAACAGGAACGCGACGGTGACGATGCTCGAGAACATCAGTCCGAGCAGCTCCTCGATCGAGAGCAGGCCGAAGACGGTGTTGGTGTAGTCCTTCGCCCAGGCCGACAGGGCGGTGGTCGCCGTCAGCAGGGTGAAGAGGCCGATGATCGACCCCAGCACCAGCACGAGCGTCTGCGCCTTCTGCTGCAGGAACGGGCGGTTCGGCACCTCGTAGATGATGTTCAGGGCCGAGCCGATCGCCGACAACAGCCCCAGCGACGACCACAGCAGGATCACGAGGCCGATCAGTCCGAGGGTCGACGCCGGCCCGCGCAGGTCGTTCACGACCTGGACGATGTCGGACACCGACTGGCCGGGAAACGCCTGCGACAGCTGGCGGATCAGGAAGCTCGACTCGGTCTGCTGCCCGACGAACTGGAGCGGGAACAGCAGCAGGAAGAGCAGCGGCACGAACGACAGCAGCGCGTAGTACGCGATCATCGCGGCGAGGTGCGTGCCGCGGTCGTTGAAGAAGTTCACGAGCCACGGCAGGTGCGGCGCGCGATGGTGATGAGGACGCAGCCCGAGCCATGAACGCGATCCTCTCTGGCCCGTCATCATCCGTACCATACGGGCCGGGCCCGCCGTGATAGCCTCACGGCGACGGCGATCCAGGAGGAGCGATGGACCCCGCCGAGGCTCTGACCGACCTCAAGCAGATCTCGACCCAGGTCGAACGTGCGGTCGTCGTCCGCAACGACGGCGCGCTCGAGGCATCCACGCTGCGCGATTCCGCGGCCGCCGAGCGCATCGCGCGCGCCGCCCTCGACCTGTGGCGGGCGGCCGACGACGCGCGTGCGTCGCTGGGCCGTCCGGTCCTCTCGCAGCTCGAGGTGGCGACCCCCGCCGGCAGCGTGTTCGCCGTCCGGGACGACGCGCGCATGGTCTGCGCGGTCACCGCCGGCGACCCCACGGTCGGCCTGATCTTCTACGACCTCAAGACGTGCCTGCGCAACATCGCCGAGGAGCCCGTCGAGGCGCCCGTGGCAGAGCCGGCGGCTGCCGGCGAGGGAGGATCCGATGGCGAGGGGTAAGATCGCAGCGATCGCCGTGGCCACCGGGTCGGTGCTCGGGACGGTGCTCGTGCGCCGCAGCCGCCGTCTGCACCAGACCCGCGTCGACCTGTACTTCGGTGACGGCTCGATGCTGTCGCTGCCGGACGACTCGCCCGAGTCGGCGGGCATCCTGCCGGCCGCGCACGCCATCCTCGCGGTCTCCGTCACGTGACCGACCTCGCCGCCCGCGTCCGCGCGGCAGCCGTGCTGGAAGGCGACTTCCTGCTGCGCTCCGGGCGCCGCAGCCGCTTCTACGTGGACAAGTACCGCTTCGGCACGCGCCCCGATCTGCTGGCCGAGATCGGCGACGCGCTGGCCGAGCGGATTGCCGAGGTCGAGCCGGACGCGACCCGCATCGCGGCGCCCGAGGTGGGCGCGATCGCGCTCGCGGCGGCCGCCAGCCTGCGCAGCGGGCTGCCGTTCGTGATCGTGCGCAAGGCGCCGAAGGTGTACGGCACCAGCCAGCGCCTGGAAGGGGTCTACGAGGCCGGCGAGCGCATCGTCGTGGTCGAGGACGTCGTCACGTCCGGTGGCGCGGCGATCGACTCCGTGCACGCGCTGCGCGCCGCGGAGCTGGTGTGCGAGACCGTGATCTGCGTGGTCGATCGCGAGGAGGGCGGTGCCGAGGCGATGGCGGCCGACGGCATTGCGCTGCACCGCCTGCTCGATCGCGCGTCGCTGCGCGTCGACTGAGGCTCTGGCAGCGGGATCGGGGGCCGGGCTCCCTCCACAGGGCCCGGCCCCGGTCCGCAGTACTAGGTGCCCTTGACGCTGCCCTTGAGGGACGAGCCAGGGGTGAACTTCGGCACCTTGCCGGCGGGGATATCGACCTTCTCGCCGGTGCGCGGGTTGACACCCGTCCGGGCGGCCCGGCTCTGCACGTGGAACTTGCCGAAGCCGGTGAATGCGACGTCGCCACCACCGGCGAGCGTGCCGGAGATGGTGTCGAGCACGGCGTCAACCGCGGCGCCCGCTTCCTTCTTGCTCAGGTTCGCCTTGGCGGCAACACTGTCGATGAACTCAGCTTTAGTCACGCGAGTCCGCCTCCATCCGGGGTCGTTGGCGTGGAACGGGCGCGAACTTTACCGGAGGATTCGGATGGACAGCCCCGCCTCCTGACGTCGTTTTCCGCTTGACGGTGCGGTTTGCAGGTATTGTCCGCGCACTGTGCGAACATGTGTTCGTATGCAGTTGGGTCTCGATTCCGCCGACCGGCTCGCCTCGGCACTGCACGAAGCGCAGGAACCGATGGCGCTCGCCGACGCCGCGCGGCTGCTCCTGAGCAGCAGCCGCGTGCCGGTCGATCTGCAGCGGAAGATCGTCGATCAGGTGGTGCAGGCCGACGCGCGGCTGGCCTGGCGCAGCGGCACCGAGATCGCCCTCGCGGCGTGGTCGCCGGTGCGGCTGGCGCTGGGCGATGCGGTGTTCTGCGTGGTCGACCTCGAGACGACGGGCATCCGGCCGGGAGCCGACCGCATCGTCGAGATCGGCGCGGTGCGGGTCGAGGGCTTCGAGCTGGCCGGCCGGTTCGAGCGACTGGTCGATCCCGGCGTGCCGCTGCCGTCCGAGATCACGCGCCTGACCGGCATCCGCCCGCAGGACCTGGCGGGCAGGGTGGGGGTGGGCTCCGCGCTGCGGGCGTTCCTGGCGTTCGCCGGCGACGCGGTGCTGGTGGCGCACAACGCCCGCTTCGACATCGGCTTCATCGACGCCGAGCTGCGCCGGCTGCGCGGCCGCCGGTTCGCGGGCACCGTGCTCGACACGGTGCCGCTGGCGCGCAAGCTGGTGCCGGGCCGCACGCGCTACTCGCTGGGCGCCCTCGCCGACCGGTTCGCGACCGAGACCCAGCCCTGTCACCGTGCGCTGCCCGACGCGCTGGCGACGGCCGAGATCCTGCTCGCGCTGATCGGCAAGGCCCAGGAGCGCGGCGCCGAGACGGTCGACGACCTGGTGGCACTGTGCGTGCCACCGGCCCGGCGCGCCCACACCAAGCGTGCGCTGGCCGAGGCGGCGCCGCGCACGCCGGGCACCTACGTGATGCGCGACGCGGCCGACCGGCCGCTGTACGTGGGTGCCGCCGGCGACCTGCGCCAGCGCACCATGTCGTACTTCCGCGGCGCGGGTACGCCGCGCCCCGTCGAACGCGTGCTGCCGGCGGTCGAGGGGCTCGAGTTCCGCGAGGCCGGCTCGCCGTTCGAGGCCCGGCTCGACGAGATCGGCCTCATCGGCACGCTGCGGCCCGGTGCCAACCGGCAGGGCGCGCGACCCGACAAGCTGGCGTTCCTGCGCCTCGAGCGCGAGCGCCTCGCGCGGCTCGTGACGGCCGACGAGGTCGGCGTCGACGGCGCCCTCTACGCCGGCCCGGTCGGACGGCGACGCTCCGCCGACGAGGTCGCCCGCGCATTACGCCTGGCGTACGGCCTGCGCTCCTGCCGCGCGGCCGATCCGGTCGAGGAGGGCTGCCTCGAGGGCCGGCTGGGTCGCTGCCTGGCGCCCTGCCGGGGCCCAGTCGAGCGTGCCGCCCACGATGCGGCGGCCGATGCGCTGGCCGCCGCGCTGCAGGGCGGTGGCGTTCCCATCACCCGGCTGCGCGAGCGTCGCGCCACCCTCGCCGCCGACCTCCGGTTCGAGGAGGCCGCGCGGCTGCGCGACGACGAGGCGGCGCTGCGGGCCGCGGGCACGGAGCTGCGCCGGGTGCGCGCGGCCCGGGCACTGCATGGCGTGGTGCTGTGCGCGCACCGCGACCGGCGCCTGGTCGCGGCGTTCGCGGTCGCCCACGGCCTGGTGGTCGAGCAGCGCCCGCTGCCCCGGGCGGGCGACGCGGTGCTCGAGATCTCGGCCCTGGCGACGGCGGTCGCCCGCGCCGTCGCGAACGGCCCGGGCCACGAGGGGTTGCACGCCGTGGCGGCCGACCGTCGCGACGAGGCGCTGCACGTGGCCGCCGCCTTCGCGCGACCCGCCTCCACGCACGTCGCCGTGGCCGGCGCCGGCGCCGGCCTGGTGGCGGCCGTCGGCGCCGCCCGCGCCCGCGTCTGAGCGTCGCGGCCCGGCGTCTACACTAAGGACCGATGCGCGATCCCGTCCACTTCGCCGACCGCCTTGCAGCGCGGGTGGAGGCGGTCTCCTCGGTGCTCTGCGTCGGCATCGATCCGCGTCCGCCGTTTCCGGCCGCGTGCTACAAGGGCCTCCGCGACGATCGCTCCGGCCTGGCCCGCGCGGTCGAGCGGTACTGCATCGGCCTGGTCGAGGCGGCCGCGCCCGCGGCGGCCGCGATCAAGCCCCAGGTGGCGTTCTTCGAGGCGCTCGGCGGCTACGGCCTGACGGCGCTGGAGCGCGTCTGCGCCGTGGCCACCGAGCTCGGCGTGCCCGTGATCGCCGACGCCAAGCGCGGCGACATCGCGTCGACGGCCGCCGCCTATGCCGGCGCGTGGCTCGAGCCCCGCCCCGGCGGCGAGCCGCCCCTGGCCGACGCGCTGACCGTGAACCCGTACCTCGGCGGCGACTCGCTCGATCCCTTCGCCGATGCGTGCGATCGCGCCGGCGGGGGTATCTACGTCCTCGTGCGCACGTCGAACCCCGGATCCGCCGACCTGCAGGCCCTGACGACGCCCGACGGCACCGTCTGGGAGGTATCCGCGCGTCTCGTCGCGGCGCTCGGCGCAGGCCGGGTGGGAGCCTGCGGGCTCTCGTCGGTGGGTGCCGTGATCGGCCTCACGCAGCCCGAGGCGCTGGCGCGGGCCCGAGCCCTCATGCCCACCGCGCCGCTGCTGATTCCCGGGCTCGGCGCCCAGGGCGGGCGCATCGAGGACGCCGCGCCGGCGTTCACCCCGCACCCGGCCGCCGGGCTGGTCGTCGCGGCGCGCTCCGTGATCGAGGCGTGGCGCCACACCGGAGGCGACTGGCGGCACGCAGTTGCCGCCGCGGCGCAGGAGCATCGCACCACGACGTGGAATGTCGCGCGGCATGCGTTTGCGTGATTCCAGCCGGGCCGCGCTGCGCCGTCGCTCCTACCGGCGCTTCTCGGCGTGGACGTTCGTCGCCCCTGCCGCGCTGCTCGTCGCGGTCGTGATCGTGGTGTCCGTCGTCACGAGCACCCTCGACGCGCGCCGTAAGGAGGCTCAGGAGAAGCCGAAGACGACCGCGTCCGCGACCACTGCCGCCGCCACCACCGCGACCGGGCCGGTCGCGAAGAAGTTCCACCGCGTCAAGGACGGCGAGTCGTTCTCCTCGATCGCCGACGACTTCAAGACCACGGTCGACGCGCTCACCGAGCTGAACCCGAACGTCGACCCGCTGAAGCTCACGCCGGGGGCGCGGATCCGGGTGCAGTAAGCGCCTCGTCGGGCGTCTCCAGCAGCAGCGCGATCAGCAGGCAGTCGCTGGCGTAGGCGGCCAGTGCGAGCACCAGCAGCAGCGCGCCGAGGAAGCCGGGGAAGACGCCGTCGGAGTCGGTGATGGTGCCGACGAACATCGAGAAGATGATGTCGCTGACGAACAGGAACGTGATCCACGTGAGCAACGCCTCGCGCCAGCGGATCCGCCAGATGCGCAGGCTACGCCGGATCGCGTCGCCGATCGACCGGTCCTCGAACACGACCGCGTAGTCGGTGAAGCCGAACACCACGGCCAGCGCGAGGCCGCCGAACAGCGCCGGCAGGCCGTAGTCGTGAACGGCCGCGATGCCGAGCCCGAGCGCGATCGTGCTCGTCACGAGGTAGATGAGGGCGAGCTTCGCGAAGGTCGGCGTGCCGGGCCACCAGCGCAGCGCGCCATCGCTGATCGACCGGATGAAGGCGCCGGCCAGCCACGCAGTCAGCAACGCACCCAGGATGATCGCGACCGCGAGGCCGACGTACGTGCCCGTCGACGTCGACGAGGCGCCGAACAGGTCGAGCGTGACGCGGTCGTCGGCGACGTCGCGGGCGTACACGTCGAAGGTGACGGTGTCGTGCGACGCCAGCGTGACCGGCAGCATCAGCAGCGCGCCGCCCACCTGCAGGGCGATCGGGAAGAACAACAGGCGCTGGTTGGACGCCATGATGCGCCCGGCGCGCCGGAGCCAGGCGCCCGTCGCGCTCGGCGCTCGGACAGGGCTGCGCTCCACGGCGGGCAGTATACGGGGGCTACGCGGCCGGGCCGGAAACGACGGTGACGCCGAGTCCGTGGGCTAGCCTTCGCGCCGTGCGGCGGACGATTGCGATCATCGCGCTGCTGCTCGGGGGCGCCGTGCCGGCGGCCCGGGCGGCTGCGCCACCCGACGTGACGTTCCCGAGCTACGTGATCGCGGACGGCCGCGACGGCCGCATCCTGGCCGAGCGGAAGTCCGACGCGCCGCGGGCGATCGCCAGCATCACCAAGATGATGACCGCCTACCTGGCGCTCCGGGCCGGGGCGCTCGAGAAGACCTACACCGTGCCGGTGGCGGCGACCACCGTCGGCGAGTCGACGGCCGGCCTGCGCGCCGGGCGCCGAGTGTCGGGCCGCGACCTGCTCGAGGGGCTGATGGTGCCGAGCGCCAACGACGCGGCCGAGACGCTCGCGATCGGCATCGACGGCTCCGAGGCGGCGTTCGTGCGGCGGATGAACCGCACCGCCCGGCAGCTCGGGATGACCGACACCGTCTATCGCGCGCCCTACGGCCTCGACGCCGACGGCCAGCACTCGACCGCGGCCGATCAGCTGATCCTGGCACAGCAGCTGATGACGATGGCAGGCCTGCGGTCCATCGTCCGTCTCCGCTCGGCCGTCATCGACGGGCTGCGCCTCGCCGCCGCCAACACGATGCTGGGCGTGTACGCGGGCGCCGACGGCGTCAAGACGGGTCACACCAACGACGCCGGCTGGTGCCTCGCCGCGACGGCCAGGCGGGGCGGGCGGCGCATCTACGTCGTGGGTCTCGGCGCCCCCGACCAGACGACCCGCGACCGCGACATCGCGCGGCTGCTGGACTGGGGCTTCTCGCAGCTGCACACGGCCGTGGCGGTCCGCGCGGGCGCGGTCGGGGGCCGGCTGGCGATGCCGTACGGCGGCACCGTCGACGCGCGGGTCGAAAAGACGCTGCGACTCACGATCCGGCCGGGCGAGCAGGTGCGGCTCCGCTACCGGCTGGCGAGCGCGACGCCGCCACTCCGGCAGGGCCAGGCGATCGGCCAGGTGGAGGTGCTGGTCGGCGACACGGTGGCGGCGACGACGTCGCTGGTCGCCGCCAACGACGTGGCGGCGCCCGGCATCATCGATCGCCTCTCGTTCATGGCCGGACACGTGCTGGACCCCTTCGGGCTCTGATCGTCGGCTACCCTCTCGCGTGGTGATCGTCACCGTCACCCCCAACGCGGCGATCGACAAGACCCTCAACGTCGCGAACTTCCAGCTCGGCCAGCGTCATCGGTGCCAGCGCGGAGAGTCCCTCGCCGGTGGCAAGGGCATCAACGTCGCTCGGGCGCTGAAGCGGCTCGGCGAGCCGGTCGTGGCGTGCGGGCTGGCCGGCGGCCGCAACGGCACGCTGATCGTCGAGGACCTGATGCGCGAAGGGATTCTGAACGACTTCGTGCGCATCGCGGACGAGTCGCGGATGACGACCGTCGTCACCGACCCGACCATCGGGCGGCAGACCGAGATCTTCGAGTACGGCCCCGAGGTCGAGCCAGCCGAACTGGCCGTGCTGACCGAGAAGCTGCGCTACCTGGCGGCCAGCGCGACGGCGATCGTGCTGGCCGGCTCGCTGCCCCGCCGGGTCGATCCCGACTGGTACGCCCAGACGGTGCGCGACCTGCGCCGTCGCGACGTCGAGCTGATCGTCGACTCCGAGGGCGACCCGCTGCGCCACGCATTCTCCGCCAACCCCGACTGGGTGGCGCCCAACCAGGCCGAGGCCGAGGAGATGGTCGGGCACGAGTTCTCCACCGATGCAGACTTCGCGCTGGCCCTGGACGAGATCGCCGAGATGGGTCCGCGCAACGTGCTCATCACCCGCGAGAACGGCGTTCACGCGCTCGTGCGCGAGGGGCCGAAGACGCGCCGCTTCCAGGTCGATGTCGACCCGGTCGAGCCGGTCTCCACGGTCGGCTCCGGCGATGCCCTGCTGGCCGGGTTTCTGGCCGCGCGGGTGCGCAAGCGGCCGGTCGAGGAGTGCCTCCGGCAGGCCGTCGGGTGCGGGACGGCCAACACGCGCTCGGTCGGCGCCGGGCGTTTCGACCCGCGTGATGCGACGCGGTTTGCCGCACTCTCTCGGGTAACCGAGCTGACCGGCTCGGCCGTCTGAGCGCCGCGGCGCCTCGCAACGCGGCCCGGCCTGCCGTCGGCGTCCGCCACCGCCGCTAGGATCCTCGAAAGCAAACGACTTTCGCCGCCCAGCCGTCCGCTCCTTCATCGTCGGCAGATGCGGTGGAGGCGCGGGATGGTGACGCAGGCGTGGAAATAGAGATCGGGCGCGGCAAGAAGGCTCGGCGGGCGTACGGCTTCGACGACATCGCGATCGTGCCGTCACGGCGCACGAGAGACGCCGAGGACGTCGACATCGGCTGGAAGCTCGGGCCCTACCTGGTCGAGCTGCCGCTGCTCGCCTCGGCCATGGACGGCGTGGTGTCGCCGGCGACGGCGATCGCGCTCGGTCGCATGGGCGGCATCGGGGTGCTCAACCTCGAAGGCATCTGGGGGCGCTACGACGACGCCGGCAGGCAGCTCGAGGAGATCGCGGGCCTCGAGAAGGCCGAGGCGACCCGGCGCATGCAGGAGATCTACCAGGAGCCCATCAAGCCGGACCTGATGGCACAGCGCGTCCGCGAGATCAAGGCGGCCGGCGTCCTGGCCGCCGCCTCGCTGACGCCGCAGCGCGTCCGCGAGAACTACGAGGCGGTGCTGGACGCCGGCCTCGACATCCTGGTCATCCAGGGCACCGTCGTCTCCGCCGAGCACGTCTCGACGGTGGTCGAGCCGCTGAACCTCAAGGAGTTCATCGCCGCGCTGCCGGTGCCGGTCATCGTCGGCGGCTGCGCCTCGTACCAGACGGCGCTGCACCTGATGCGCACCGGCGCCGCCGGCGTGCTGGTCGGCGTCGGCCCGGGAGCCGCGTGCACCACGCGCGGCGTGCTCGGCGTCGGTGTCCCGCAGGCGACGGCGATCGCCGATGCCGCCGCGGCCCGCGTCCAGCACCTGATCGAGACCGGCCAGTACTGCAACGTGATCGCCGACGGCGGCATGCGCACCGGCGGCGACATCGCCAAGGCGATCGCCTGCGGCGCCGACGCCGTGATGGTCGGCTCGCCGCTCGCCCGGGCCCACGAGGCACCCGGCCAGGGCTACCACTGGGGCATGGCGACCTTCCACCCGACGCTGCCCCGCGGCGCCCGCGTGAAGACCAGCCAGGTCGCCACGCTGGAGGAGGTCGTGCTTGGACCGGCCCGTGAGAACGACGGCACGCTGAACCTCATGGGCGCGCTGCGCACGTCGATGGCAACCTGCGGCTACGAGACGATCCACGAGTTCCAGAAGGCGGAGATCATGTTCGCACCGGCCTTGCAGACCGAGGGCAAGAAGCTGCAGAACGAGCAGGGCATCGGGATGAGCCGCTGATGTCGAGCTTCTGGCCGGACAACGAGTCGCACGTCGCCGAGGTGCCCATCGAGGCGGGGCCGCTCGAGAACCAGCGGCCGGTCCTGGTGGTCGACTTCGGCGGCCAGTACGCCCACCTGATCGCCCGCCGCGTGCGCGAGTGCCGCGTCTACTCCGAGCTGATCGCCCACGACACGCCGCTGGCCGAGATCGTGGCCCGCGAGCCGCTCGGGATCATCCTCTCCGGTGGCCCGTCGTCGGTGTACGAGGAGGGCGCCCCGGCGTTCGACCCGGGTGTGCTCGGGCTCGGGATCCCGGTGCTCGGCATCTGCTACGGCATGCAGGCGATGGCGCTCGCCCTCGGCGGCGAGGTGGGGCGGACCGGCAAGGCTGAGTTCGGGAAGGCCCCGCTCGAGACGCAGCCCGACGCGGTGCTGTTCCGCGAGCTGGCCGTCGAGCAGAGCTGCTGGATGAGCCACAACGACTCCGTCACCGGGGTGCCGGCCGGCTTCCGCGTCACCGCCTCGTCCGGCAACGCGCCGATCGCGGCGATGGAGTCGGCCGAGCGCGGGCTGTACGCCGTGCAGTTCCACCCCGAGGTCGTCCACACGCCCGCGGGGCAGGACATCCTCAAGAACTTTCTCTACCGCGGCTGCGAGGCGCCCGCCACCTGGACGGCGACGCACGTGATCGAGGAGCAGGTCGCGCGCATCCGCCAGCAGGTCGGTTCCGAGCGCGTCATCTGCGCGCTGTCCGGCGGCGTCGACTCGGCCGTCGCGGCGCTGATCGTCCACAAGGCGGTCGGCGATCAGCTGACGTGCATCTTCGTCGACCACGGGCTGCTCCGCGAGGGCGAGGCCGAGCAGGTCGTCGAGGCGTTCGGCGGCCATCTCGAGGTGCCGCTCGTGCACGTGCAGGCGCAGGAGCGGTTCATCTCGCTGCTGGCCGGCGTCACCGACCCCGAGACGAAGCGCAAGATCATCGGTGAGACGTTCATCCGCGTCTTCGAGGACGAGGCCACGAAGCTCGACGGCGTCCACTTCCTGGTGCAGGGCACGCTCTACTCCGACGTCATCGAGTCGGGCTCCAAGACAGCGGCGAAGATCAAGTCGCACCACAACGTCGGCGGCCTGCCCGACGACATGGACATGGAGCTGGTCGAGCCGCTGCGGCTGCTGTTCAAGGATGAGGTGCGGCGGGTCGGCGAAGAGCTCGGCATGCCGGAGCGCATGGTCTGGCGCCAGCCGTTCCCCGGCCCCGGCCTCGCGATCCGCATCATCGGCGACGTCACCGAGGAGCGCCTCGCGATCCTGCGCCGTGCCGACGCGGTGCTGCAGGAGGAGATCCGCAGCGCCGGCCTGTACGGTGAGCTGTGGCAGAGCTTCGCGGTGCTGCCGGCCATCAAGTCGGTCGGCGTGATGGGCGACTCCCGCACCTACGCCTACCCGGTGGTGATCCGCGCCGTCACCTCCGATGACGCGATGACGGCCGACTGGGCACGCCTGCCCTACGACCTGCTGGAGCGCATCTCGAACCGCATCATCAACGAGGTGGCGGGCGTGAACCGCGTGACGCTCGACATCACGTCGAAGCCGCCCGGCACCATCGAGTGGGAGTAGACCGGACAGTGGCGTCGCCGCCGCTTCAGCGCTGTCGGCGATGACCGTCGCCGCGCTGGTCCTCGGGTGCGTGCTGCTCGGGGTGGGCAGCGCGCTCTGGGCGACCAGGGGCCCGGCGGCCGAGGTGCAGGCGGCCGGGGCGGCGCTGGTCGGCATCGCCGGTGCGGTGGTCGCGCTCGGTGGCGACACGCTCGGCGAGGCGTGGCGGTTCGCGCCCGACCCGGCAGTCGGCGTCGACCGCCTGTCGGGCTGGCTGCTCGCGCTGATCGGCTTCGTGGGCGCCGCCTCGTTCCTGGCCGCGCGGGCCTGGGGCACTCGGGCCGACGGCATCCTGGCCGGGCCGTTCGTGCTGGCGCTGATCCTGGTGGCGGTCGCGCGCGATCCGATCACGCTGCTGGCCGGGTGGGAGCTGATGACGCTCGTGCCGGTCGTGATCGTGCTGGTGCAGCGGGCCGACGCGCAGGCCCGGCGCGCGATGCTCGTGTACCTCGCCGTCACGCATCTGGGCGGCGCCGCCCTGTGGCTGGCGGTGCTGCTCGCGGGTGACGCGGGCGCCGGACGCCAGAGCGTCGTGGCCGCCCTTGCGGTGGTTGGCTGTGCCGCCAAGGCCGGGCTCGTGCCCCTGCACGTGTGGTTGCCGCGCGCGCACCCGATCGCGCCGCCGCACATCTCGGCGCTGATGAGCGGCGTGATGGTCAAGGTCGCGCTCTACGTGCTCGCCCGCGCGCTGCTGGAGTGGACGCCGCTGGCCTCGGACGCGGCGGCGATCGCGCTGATCGTGATCGGCGCCGCGTCGGGACTCATCGGCGCGGTCTACGCGGTCCTCCAGCGCGACCTGAAGCGCCTGCTGGCCTTCTCGACGGTCGAGAATGTCGGCGTGATCGCCCTCGCGCTGGGTGCGGCGGCCCTGCTGCAGCACGCCGGCAACGACACCGCGGCGCGGCTCGCGCTCGGCGCCGTGCTGCTGCAGGCCACCGCCCACGCGGCCGCGAAGGCGCTCGCGTTCCTGGCGGTCGGCGCCGTCGACCGCGGTGCGGGCAGCGTCCGGCTGGATGGCCTGGGCGGCCTGCTGACCACGGCGCCCTGGACGGGCTGGGCGCTGCTGCTGGCGCTCGTCACGCTCGCCGGGCTGCCGCCGCTGGCCGGGTTCGCGGGCGAGTGGGCCGTCGCGCAGTCGTTGCTGGCCGAGGCCCGCACCGGCGGCGTCGGCGACGCGGTGCTCGGCGTCGCGGCCGTGGCGGTGCTGGCCGCCACCGCGGCGCTCGCGGTCTACGCGGCGGTGACCGTGGTCGGGCTGGCGCTGCTCGGCCGGCCGCGGGCGCCGGCGGCGGCGGCGGCCACCGACGCCCCGGGCGCGGTGCGCGGCGCGGTGGCGCTGCTCGCGGGGGCGATCGCCGTCGTGTCCCTGTTTCCCGACTCGATCGTCCGTGGCATGACGGGCGACGGCTCGGGCGCCGGCTGGCCGGGCACGCTCGACCTGCCGGCCACCGGCGGACTGCGGCCGCTCGCGCTGGCGGTGGTGCTGGTCGCCGCCTACCTGCTGCTGCGCGCCGTGCGCGGCCCGTCGGCCGCGCCCGCGCCGGTGTGGGTGAGCGGCCAGGAGGCCGACCCGGCGCTCGAGTGGTCGGCGGCCGGATTCACCAAGCCGGTGCGGATGGTGGCCGAGGCGGCGCTGGCGCCGGTGCGCGAGGTGACGACCGTCCGCGACGGACCGATCGTGCAGCACATCGGCTACCGCAGCCACGTGCCGGGCCGCATCGAGGACCTCGTCTACCGGCCCGTCGCCCGCGTCGCGCTGCGCTCGGCCGATGTCGCGCGGCGCCTGCAGACCGGACGCCTGCGCGACTACCTGGCGTACGTCGTGGCGATGCTGATCGCGGTGCTGCTGGCGGTGCGCAACGGGTGGATCGGATGACCGGCGCCGGCGCTGTCAGCGCCGTGGTGCAGGCCGCTGGTCTGGTGCTGGCGCCGCTCTGCGTGGGCGCCATCCAGTCGTTGAAGGCGCTGCTCACCGGACGTCGCGGGGCCGGGCCGCTGCAGCCGTACCGCGAGCTCCGCCGGCTCTGGGGCAAGACGGTCGTCAGCCCGGACGGCAGCGGGCGGCTGTACCGCGCCGCGCCGGCGATCTCCGGGGCGGCGCTGGTGTGCGCGCTGCTGGTGGTGCCGATCGGCGCCGCGGCCCCCGACGCACCCGCCGGCCGCGACGCGCTGGTACTCGCAGCGCTGCTCGCGACCGCGCGGCTGGCGGTCGGCGTCGCGGCGTTCGACACGCGCAGCGGGTTCTCGCTGCAGGGTGTCAGCCGCGACCTGCTGTTCGCGGTCGCCGCCGACGGCGTGCTCGCCGCGACCCTCGGGGCGCTGGCGATCACGGCCGGATCGACCGACCTGCGCGTTCTCGCCGGCGCCACGGCCGGCGGCGACGTCTGGCAGGGCCCCGCGCAGGTGCTGCTGCTGGCCGCGTTCGCGCTCGTGGTAGTGGCCGAGACCGGGCGCCAGCCGGTCGACAACCCCGACACGCACCTCGAGCTGACGATGATCCACGAGGGGCCGCTGCTCGAGTACGCCGGGCGCGACCTGGCGCTGCTGCAGTGGTCGGCCGCGGTGCGCCACTGGCTGGTGCTCGTGCTGCTGGCGACGATCCTCTTGCCGCACCCGGTCGACGAGTGGGGCGCGCTGGCCCTGCTCCCGGTCGCGGTCGTCGTCGGTTGCGCCGCCCTGGCCGTGACCGAGACGCTGGTCGCGAAGATCCGCATCTACCGTGCGCCGCGCATGCTCGCGATCGGCATCGCGGTCGCCCTGCTCGCCACGGCCGCGCACGCGCTGGGTGGCACGCAATGACGCCGACGCTGGCCTGGGCGGTGGCCGGGCTCGGCCTCGTCGGCCTCGCCGTCGCGCGGCGCCGCACCGCCATCGCCCTGGTGACGCTCGAGGCCCTCATCCTGGCGGTCGCGAGCGGCGAGGCGCTGCCAGCCGCCATCCTGGCCGGCCGGGCGGCGCTGCTCGGTGGGCTGCTGTTCCTGACGGTGCGCCGGACGACGGAGGTCCGCCCGCTGATCCCACCCGCCTCGCCGCTCGTGCGGCTGTCCGTCGGCATCTCGCTCGCGCTCGCGCTGGCGTGGCTGGTGCCGTCGCTCGGCCTCACCTCCCGCGACGCCGAGCTCGCGGCGCTGGCGCTCGTCGCCTTCGGTCTCGTGACGACCATCCTGCACCGGTCGACGCTGCATCAGATCGCCGGCATCGTGACGCTGGAGAACGGCGTTGCGCTGGCGGCCCTGGCGGCCCCGGGCGGCGCCTCGCTGGCGATCGAGCTCGGCGCCGCCGTCGATCTCGTGCTCGTGGCGACGGTGGCGCTGGTGCTGCACGACCGCGTCTTTGCGGCGTTCGGCACCAGTGACGCCACGCAGCTCGGGAGCCTGCGTGACTAGCCTCGCCCTGCTGCTCCCGTTGCTGCCGGTGCTCGGCGCGCTGATCGTGCTGGTCGCGCCCGAGACCCAGGCGCTCGCGATCGGAATCGCCGTCGCCGCCGTCACGACGTGTGTCGCCACCGTCGTGGCGGTGAGCGCGCTGCTCGATCCGGGCCGCGTCGACGTCGCCGGCCCCGTGCTGCTCGACCTGCCCGGCGCCGTCATGACCGGCGTCGCGGCGCTGGTCGGGCTGGCAGCGGCGATCGCATCGCCGGGCTACGCCCGCGACCGGCCGCGCCGGCGGGCCTACGTCGTCAAGCTGCTCGCGTTCTGGGCGGTACTGCTGGCGCTGCCGCTGGCCGACAACATCGGCGTGGCCTGGGTGCTGGTCGAGGCCTCGACCGCGGTCTCGGCCCTGCTGGTGGCGTTCGGCGGCACGCCGCGGGCGCTCGAGGCGGCCTGGAAGTACCTCGTGCTGACGACGATCGGCCTGGCGCTGGCGCTGCTCGGGATCGTCATCGTGTCAGCCGGCCTGGGGGACTCGGTCGGCCTCGCCGCGCTGGACTGGGATTCGCTCGCAACCACGACGCGGCTGCTCGACCACGACGCGGCCCTGGTCGCCTACGTGCTCATCATCGGCGGTCTGGCGGCCAAGGTGGGATGGGCGCCGGCGCACAACTGGCTGCCCGACGCCCACTCGCAGGCACCCGCGCCGGCGTCGGCGCTGCTGTCGGCCGTGCTGCTGCCCGAGGTGCTGCTGGTCGCATGGCGGACGGAGGTCGCGTTCGCGCCGGCCATCGGCGGGCACGCGGCCCGCGCGCCGTTCCTGATCTTCGGCCTGGCGTCGCTGGTCGTGGCCGTGCCGTTCCTGGCCAGGGCGATGCCCTGGAAGCGGCTGCTCGCGTACTCGAGCCTCGAGCACATGGGCGTGGTCGCCATCGGCATCGGGGCCGGCAGCCGGCTGGCGCTGATCGGGGCGGCACTGCACGTGGTCTCGCACGCCGTCATCAAGTGCGTGGCCTTTCTGGCCGCAATCCCGCTGCTGGCCGTGCAGCCCGACGCCGACAGCCATCCGCCGGGCGGCATCGGCCGCACCGGGCCGCGGCTCGGCGCGCTGCTGGCGGTGTGCCTGATCGCGCTCGCCGGCCTGCCGCCGTCGCCGCTGTTCGCCTCCGAGTTGCTGATCGCGTGGGGTGCGGTGCAGGGCGGCCAGCCGTGGGTGGCGGCGGCGCTGCTGTTCGCGCTGGCGCTGGCGTTCATCGGCCTCGCCGGGTCGGCGATCGACATCGTCGCGGCGCGCACGGAACTGTCCGATCCGCGGCCCGCCCTGGCGGTGGTCGGCCCGCTGGCCGGAGTCGCGGCGGCGCTGGCCGTCGCGCTGGTGGTGGCGGCGGCATACCTGCCGGACTCGGGTGTGGCCGATGCGATCGTGGCGGCGTTGGCATGACGGCGGACTACCGCGGGCAGATCGCCGACGGTCTCGGCCGGGGCGAGCGGTTCGGCGACCTCCACGTCCATCGCGGCCGGGTGCGGGCGACCCTGGTCGCGCCCGACGGCACGATGTCGGTGCACGAGACCGAGACGGACGGCGCGCCGACCATCGTCGACCTGGCGCCGGCCGCCGAGTGGGACGAGCGCGAGGCGCACGATCGCGACGGCGCGGTGTTCGCCGGGCACGAGCCGTTGCGACCCCTGCTGCACCACGATCCCGACCTCGGGTCGTGGACGGTGCCGGTGCACGGGGTCGATCCGTACCAGGTCGCCGTCGGCCCCATCCACGCGGGCGTGATCGAGTCAGGACACTTCCGGTTCCACGTCGTCGGCGACCGCATCCTGCACGTCGACACCCGGCTGTTCTACAAGCATCGCGGCCTGGAGCGCGTCGCCGAGGGCATGGCGCTGGACGACGCGCTCGTGGTCGCCGGCCGGGCGTGCGCCGCGTGCCACGTCGCGAACAGCGTCGCCTACGCCCAGGCGATCGAGCAGCTCCGCGGCCTCGCGCCGGCACCCGAGGTGGCTCGGGCCCGCACGCTGCTGCTCGAGCTGGAGCGCCTCTGGAGCCACCTCAACGACCTCGCCGCCGCCGGTGCCGGCACCGGGCTGGCGGCCGGCACCACGTCGTTCCTGGCGCTGGTCGAGCGGGCCCGGGCGCTCGTCGGGGCGCTGACCGGCCACCGGTTCGCGTTCGGCAGCGTCGCGATCGGCGGCTCCGCGCTGGCGTTCGACGATGCCGCTGCCGGTTCCGCCCGCGCCACGCTGCAGCGCATCCGTGCCGATGCTGCCACCACCTGGCGGACGATGCTGTTCAACCGCTCGTTCATGGATCGGCTCGACGGCGTCGGCGTCGTCAGCCGCGACGATGCGCTGCAGGGCGGCGCGGCCGGCCCGGCGCTGCGGGCGGCGGGCGTGGCCGACGATGCGCGTGCGACCAGTCCGGGCCTCGCGTACGAGAGCTTCGCGCCGGTGGTCGTGGAACGCGCGGCCGGCGACGTGCAGGCGCGGTTCGAGCAGCGCTACGCCGAGATCGCGCAGTGCCTCGACCTGCTCGACCGGCTGCTCGATGGGCCGCTCGCGCCCGCCGGCGCGCAGCACGCAGCGCCGGGCGGCGACCGCGGTTTCGGGCGGGTCGAGAGCCCGCGCGGCGCCACGATCTGCATCGTCGAGCGCGACGGCGACCGGGTCGGCCGGCTGCGGCTGCGCACGGGTTCCTACGCCAACTGGCCGGTGCTCGCGCGGTGCGCGCCGGGCAACATCCTCCCGGACTTCCCCCTCATCAACAAGAGCTTCGAGCTCTGCTACGCCTGCGTGGACCGCTGATGTTCACCCTGCTGCGCGACCTGCAGCGCCTGCGCCGCGAGATCGCCCTCGGCCGCCCCGTCCGCGGGTCGCTGGCCGTGCGCCACGTCGACGCCGGCTCGTGCAACGGCTGCGAGCACGAGCTGGGCCTCGCCGCGGGGCCGTTCCACGACCTGCAGCGCTTCGGGCTCGGCGTGGTGGCATCGCCGCGGCACGCCGACGTGCTGCTGGTCACCGGACCGGTCACGACCCGGATGCACGACGCGCTGCTGAAGGCGTATGCGGCGATGCCCGAGCCGCGGCGCGTGGTCGCGTTGGGCGACTGCGCCGTCGGTGCTTGCGCGGTCTGGGACGCAGCCGAGGTGGTCGGTCCGCTGGAGGACGTGCTGCCGGTCGACCTGCGCATCGCGGGCTGCCCGCCGTCGCCCGACGACATCGTCGCGGGTCTGCGGACGCTGCTGGGCTAGAACGCGCCGCGCAGGATCTCGGCGGCCGCCTGCAGCTCGTCCATGTCGGCGGGCGCAGGCGTCCACGGCAGCCGCAGCCCGTCGCCGGCGTAGCGCGGCAGCACGTGGATGTGGAAGTGGAAGACGGTCTGCCATGCCGCGGACTTGCAGGAGTTGATCAGGTTGACGCCCTCGGCACCGAGACTCTCCAGGGCGCGGCGCGCGAGATCCTGGGCCGCAACGGCGCAGGCCGCGAGATCGACGGCCGGGATCTCGGTCAGGTCGGCGGCGTGCGCGCGTGGGATCACGAGGCAGTGGCCGCGCGTACCGGGGTTGATGTCCATGAACGCCAGCGTCCGCTCGTCCGAGCGGACGATCGTGGCGGTAAGCTCGCCCGCGACGATCTTGCAGAAGACGCAGTCCACGGGGCCAGTCTACTGCTCGGTGCCCGGACCGGTGCACGGATTCCGGCGCCGGAGCAGCCGCCGGATCGAGGGGCGCGCCGACCCGGATCCGGAGCGCGTGTGCAGCGCGGTGCGGGGCGGCTGCGTCGCCGTCGCGCGGGTCGTCATGCCCGGCGTCGTGACCGGCATCTGGCTCCAGACCACCCTGCTATAGTCCGGCCGTTGCCGCAGCGCGGTCCGGTATTCGCGCTGCGCTTTCGCCCCTTTCGAGGGCCTTGCCCAACCACTCCGACGGATCGCCGTTGCCGCAGAAGACCTACAACCCCAAGCCCGGCGAGATCGACCGTTCCTGGTACGTCGTCGACGCCGATGGCGAGACGCTCGGCCGCCTCGCGACCCGGATCGCCGACACGCTGCGGGGCAAGCGCAAGCCGCAGTACGCGCCGCACGTCGACACGGGCGACTTCGTGATCGTCGTCAACTGCGAGCGCATCCGCGTGACGGGCAACAAGCTCGAGCAGAAGATCTACTACCGCCACTCCGGCTATCCGGGCGGCATCAAGCAGCGAACGCTCGCCGAGCAGCTCGCCCGTCGTCCCGAAGAGGTCATCCGGCACGCCGTTCGCGGCATGCTGCCGAAGAACCGCATCGGCCGCGCGCAGCTTCGCAAGCTCAAGGTGTACGCCGGCACCGCGCATCCGCACGACGCGCAGCAGCCGACGGCGCTCCCGTGATTGCAGGAAGGATCTAGACGTTGGCTGAGGACAAGGCCGTCTACAACGGCACCGGCAAGCGCAAGACATCGGTCGCGCGCGTGCGCCTGACCCCCGGTCAGGGCACGGTCACGTGCAACGGCCGCACCATCGAGGACTACTTCCCGCGCTCGAGCGACCGCATGCTCGCGCTCTCCTCCCTGGTGCTCGGCGGCCAGAACGAGCACTTCGACGTCATCGTGCGCCTGCACGGCGGGGGCGTCACGGGCCAGGCCGGCGCGCTGCGCCACGGCATCGCCCGGGCGCTCTGCCAGGCCGACCCGAACTTGCGGGGCGAGCTCAAGAAGGCGGGCTTCCTGACGCGCGACGCACGCGAGGTCGAGCGCAAGAAGGCCGGCTTCAAGAAGGCGCGCCGCCGCCCGCAGTTCTCCAAGCGCTAGGCCTCCAGGCCGCGCTTGCCCAGGCACTTCTTCGGCACGGACGGCGTTCGCGGACTCGCGAACGACGACCTCACGCCTGATCTCGCCCTCTCGCTCGGCCGCGCCGTCGTGCGCCTGGCCGGCGAGCGGGGCGTCGATCGCCCGCGCGTCGTCGTCGGCCGCGATACCCGCCGCTCGGGCCCGATGCTCGAGGACGCGCTCTGCGCCGGTGTCGCGTCGGCCGGCGGTGTCGCGCTGCGCGCGGGCGTCGTCCCGACGCCGACGGTGGCCTGGCTGGTCCGCGACCGCGACGCCGACCTGGGGGCCGTCATCTCCGCCAGCCACAACCCGTATCCCGACAACGGCATCAAGTTCTTCGCGGGCGACGGTTTCAAGCTGACCGACGCCGAGGAGCACCGCGTCGAGGCGCTGTTGAGCGAGGCCTTCGATCCGCCCACGGGCTACGGGGTCGGTACCAGCGAGGAGCTCGTCGACGGGGCCGAGCAGTACATCGGCTACGTGGCGTCGGTCGTCGACCGCGACCTCTCCGGCCTGCGGGTCGCCGTCGACTGCGCGAACGGGGCGGCCTCGGCGCTGGCCGGCCGGCTGCTCGACCGGCTCGGCGTACGCCACGACCTGATCGGCGCGTCGCCCAACGGCGTCAACATCAACGTCCGCGTCGGCTCCACCCACCTCGAGCACGTCGCCGCCAAGGTCGCCGCCGGCGGCTACGACCTCGGCCTCGCGTTCGACGGCGACGCCGACCGCCTGCTCTGCGTCGACGCGGCGGGCAGCACGGTCGACGGCGACCACATCCTCGCGATCCTGGCGCGCGACCTGCTGGCCGCCGGCACGCTCCCGGGCAGCCAGGTGGTCCTCACCTCGATGGCCAACCTGGGGCTGCAGCGCGCCCTCGAGACGATGGGTTGCTCGACGACTGTGACCGACGTCGGCGACCGGTACGTGCTGGAGGCGATGCGCCGTGACGGCGCCGCGCTGGGCGGCGAGCAGTCGGGCCACGTGATCACGCTGGCGCACTCCACGACCGGCGATGGGCTGCTGACCGCGGCGCTGCTGCTGGCCGCGCTCGCGCACAGCGGCGAGGGCCTGCAGGACGCCGCGCGGCTCGTCACGAAGTTCCCCCAGCGCCTCGTCTCGGTGCGCGCCGACCGCACGCGGCTGCGTGACGCCGAGGCGGTCTGGGACGTCGTCCGTACCATCGAGGCCGAGCTGGGCCGCGATGGCCGCGTCGTGTTGCGGGCATCGGGCACCGAGCCGCTCGTCCGCGTGATGATCGAGGCCGCTGACGAGGGCGACTGCGAGCGCCTCTGCCTGTTGCTCGTGTCGACCGTCGAGCGGGAGCTCGGGCTGGACTAGCCGGCGGGCTTGTGACGTCCGGGCGGTGCCCGTCGTACACTGGCCCCCATGCGTCTCTGGATCAGCGCGGCCGTGACGGCGGTCGTGCTCGCAACCGCGCCCGCATCGTTCGGCGCGACGCGTGTCGTGATCGCCGACAAGGGCTTCACCGAGAGCGCCGTCGTCACGCAGATCTACGGCCTCGCGCTGGAGGCGAAGGGCTATGACGTGGTGTACCGTCGCGCGCCGTCCAGCGCGGTGGCCGACGCGGCCCTGCGCAAGGGTACGATCGACCTGTACCCGGAGTACACCTCCACGGCGCTGCTGACGCTCATGAACGAGCCGGCGACGACCGACCTGAACGGCCTGTTGAAGAAGCTCACCGCCCGCTACTCGGCGGCCGGGCTGATCGCGACGACGCCGACGCCGTTCGAGGATCGAAACCAGGTGGCGTGCACGGCGTCGATCGTGAAGCGGCTGAACCTCGGCAACCTGAACACGCTGCGCCGGCACCCGCGGAGCATCGTCTACGCGGCGAACCAGGAGCACCTGCTGCGGCCCGACGGTCTGGTCGTGCTGGCGCGCGACTACGGCGCGCTGTTCCGCGGCCTCGAGATCAAGCCGGTCAACCAGCGCTACGACGCCATCCGGGCCGGTCGCGCCCAGTGCGTCTACGCGTTCTCGACCGACCCCGAGATCCAGCGCCTCGAGCTGAAGGTGCTGCACGACCCGAGGGGCTCCTTCTCCGGCACCCCGTCGCATGGCTTCGTGGCGCTGCGCAAGGCGACGGCCGATGCGAACCCCGGCCTGCAGGCCGAGATCGATCGCGTCTCGCGCGTGCTCACGACGCCGCGCATCCGCGCGCTGAACGAGCAGGTCGGCATCCTCCGGCACTCGGCGCGCAAGGAGGCGGCGGCGTTCCTCGTCGCGCGCGGCATCCTCACGCAGGCCGAGGCCGGCGCCGCGGGCACGGCTCGCCCCGAGCTGCTGGCCGACGTCGCCACGGGCGGCGCGCCGCCGGTGGGCAAGTCGGCCCGCAGCGTCCGCGTGTTCTTCATCCGCGGCGAGGGTCGCGTCACGTCGCGCAAGCGCAACCTGCAGGCGGGCCTGTCGGCCGAGGGTGGCGTGAAGACGACCATCCGCCGGCTGCTGACGGGCCCGACCGTCGGTGAGCGCACGAAGCTCGACCTGCGCACCACGATCCCGAAGGGCACGACGCTGCTCGACCTGAAGGTGCGCGGCGGCATCGCGACGATCACGCTGTCGTCGAAGTTCCTCTCCGGCGAGGACGCGACCGAGATCGCGGCGCGGATCGCGCAGGTGGTGCGAACAGCCGACCAGTTCACGTTCGTGAAGTCGGTGCGGCTCGCGGTCGGCTCGGGCGAATCGTCGTCCTGGACGCGGGACACCGGCGCCAAGCCGGGCACCGTCGTGACGCCGACCAACCCGGGCGTCGTCGTCTCGAGCGCCGGCATCACGGCGATCCAGCGCAAGCTGATCACGATCAGGTACCTGCCGGCGGGCGCTGCCACCGGCAAGAACGACTACCGCACGCAGCAGGCCGTGATGGCGTTCCAGGCCTGGCACGGACTGTCGCGCGACGGGCTCGTCGGCCCGGCCACGCGCACCGCGCTCGAGACCGCCGCCGTGCCGAAGCCGACCATCGCCGGCGGCCGTCGCATCGAGGTCTACCGCCAGAAGGGCGTCGTGCTGTTGATCTCCGACGGCAAGGTCGTGCGGGCGATCCACACCTCGACCGGCAAGCCCGGGTTCGGCACGCCGGCCGGCAGCTACAAGATCTATCGTCAGGCGACGCGAGACTGGTCGTACGCCTTCCAGGTGTGGCTGCCGTTCGCCAGCTACTTCACCGGCGGCTACGCCTTCCACGAGTACGCCGACGTGCCGGCCACTCCGGCCTCACACGGCTGCGCTCGCATCCCGACGCCCGAGGCTTCGGTCGTGTTCTCGTTCGCGAGTCTCGGCACCGTCGTCAACGTCTACTAGGGCGCGGTTGGGGTCGCGGCGCCGGGACGCGACCCCACTCAGGTGTCGAGGTGAATCGGCAGGTCGTTTCCGTGCCAGGCACGAAGCCGACGCGCGGTGGCGTTTCCGTGCCTGGCACGATCGCGACACGGCGGGCGAACCGGACCGGCGCCAGCTGCGAACAGGTCGCATGACGATGGCGAGCCCCCAGCGTCCCGTTGGTGTCGAGCGGTTGTGCGACGCGCTGACGCTGCTGCGCGAGCAGGGCGTCCGCATCACCGGCTCCAGACGGGCCGTGCTCGGCGTGCTGTTCGCCGGCGACGAGCTCCGGACCGCGGAGGAGGTCGCCGCCACGGCCTTCGTCGACCTCGCGTCGGCATACCGCAACCTCGAGACGCTCGAGCAGCTCGGCATCGTCCGCCACGTGCACCTCGGCCATGGGCCGGGGCTGTACGCCCGCAGCGGCCTCGCCGAGCTGGAGCACGCCGTGTGCGAGTCCTGCGGCAGGCATCAGTCGGTGCGCGCTTCCAACCTGCAGGCCGCGCGGGACGCGATCCACGCCGCGACCGGCATCGTCGCGCGCTTCTCGCACTTCCCGATCGTCGGCCGCTGCGACGCGTGTGCGGAGGACGCTCGACCGTAGCCGCCAGTACGATGCCGCCCGTGCACGTCGGCATCGACCTGATCGAGATCGACCGGATCACCGCCGCGCTGGCGCGCCATCCGGAGCGCTTCCGCGAGCGTGTCTACACGCCGCGCGAGATCGCGGAGTGCGAGCGCAAGCCACGTCCGGCGCAGAGCTACGCCGGACGCTTCGCCGGCAAGGAGGCTGTCGGCAAGGCGCTCGGCCGGGGCGTGCCGTTCACGTGGACGGAGATCGAGATCGCCGGCCGCGGCAAGCCGCTCGTCAGCCTCACGGGCTCGATGCTCGCAGCGGCCGAACGGCTCGGCGTCGTGCGGGTCGACCTGTCGATGACGCACTCGCGTACGACGGCCGCAGCCGTCGCCATTGCCGTGACCGCCGAGGCGATCACCGCAGCCGCTACTTCTTGACGGCCTTCTTGCGCTTCGCCTTGACCTCTTGCGGACCCCGGGACACGATCGAGGCGGCGTTCGACTTCTTGCGAGCGGCGGTGTTCGGATGCAGGATCCGCTTGGCGCCGGCCTTGTCGATCAGCTTCACGAGAGCGACGTGCTCGACCGCGACCACGTCGCCGTCACCGGCGTCGACGGCGGTCTGGAGACGCCGGAAATAGGTCTTGATCGAAGACCGGTACTGCAAGTTCTCGAGCCGCTGACGCTGGCCGACGAGAATGCGCTTCTTCTGCTGCTTGATGTTCGCCACTGAGGTGCAAACGCTACCACAGGGCTCCGCGAGCCCCCACCGGTAGCATGGGCCGCGATGCAAGGCGGACGGCGCATGGCGCGGGCAGCTGCGTTGTTCTCCCTCGCGACGGGCCTGTCCCGGATCGTCGGGCTGCTGCGCGAGGTCCTCGTCGCGTACGTGTTCGGCGTCCGCGGCGCGATCAACCAGTTCACGATCGCGTCGCAGATCCCGAACGTCGTGCGCTCGCTGGTCGCCGACGCGGCGCTCGGGGCGGCGTTCATCCCCGTCTTCAACGAGCTGCTGGAGCGCGGGGAGGAGCGCCGTGCGTGGCGCGTCGCCTCGACCGTCGCGACGCTGTCGTTTCTCGGTCTGTCGGCCATCACGGCACTGACGATGGTGTTCGCCGAGCCCATCCTCGGCGTCTTCTACGACGGGCCCGTCCCGCACCTGACGGTTCAGCTGACCTGGGTCCTGATGCCCACGGTGGTGCTGCTCGGCTTCGCGGGCATCGTCCAGGCGATTCTCAACTCGCTGGGCGAGTTCTTCGTGCCCGCGGTCGCACCGGTGCTGTGGAACGTGGTGATCGCCTTCGGCCTGCTCTACGCGCTGACCATCGACGATGCCAACGACGCGCTGCTGGTCTACGCCTGGGCGACGCTGGCGGGGACGGTGGTGCAGGTGCTCGTGCCGCTGCCCTGGCTCCGTGGCCGGCAGGGCCGGCTGCGGGTCGCGTTCGACTGGCGCGACAGCGCGGTGCGGCGTGTGTTCCTGCTGATGATGCCGGTCACGCTCGGCCTCGGGCTGATCAACGTGAACGCGCTGGTCGACACGGTGTTCGCGTCGTTTGTCGACGCCGACTACGCGCCGCGCGCGATCGAGAGCGCGTTCCGCGTCTACATGCTGCCGCAGGGCATCTTCGCGGTGGCCATCGCCGCCGTGCTGTTCCCGGCGCTGTCGCGGTTCAGCGCCGCCGGCGACCACGACGGCTTCCGGCGCACCGTCGGCGAGGGCGTCCGGACGATCCACTACCTGCTGCTCCCCTCCGCGGCGATCGCGGCCGTGCTCGCCGGGCCGATCGTGCAGGTGCTGTTCGAGCGCGGCGCGTTCGACGCCAGCCAGCGCGACCTGGTCGCCCAGTGCCTCGCGGCCTTCTCGCTCGGCCTGGCCGCCAACGGCGCGCTGCTGCTGCTGAACCGGGCGTTCTTCAGCCTCCAGCGGCCGTGGCTGCCGACCGCCGCCGCGGCGGCCAACCTGGTGCTGAACGGCCTGCTCGACTGGCTGCTGTACCGCCCGTTCGGCGTCTGGGGCATCCCGCTCGCGACGTCGATCTCGAACCTCGTCTTCCTGGTCGTGCTGTGGCACGTGCTGCGACGGTCGATCGGTTCGCTCGAGGGTAGCCGCACGCTGCGCGCGGGACTGCAGATGCTCGGCTGCTGCATGCCGCTGGCCGCGACGGCCTACGGCCTCTGGTGGGTCGTCGACCGCACGCTGGGGGAGTCGTTCGGCGCGCAGCTGACGGGCGTGGTGCTCGGCTCGGCGGCCGGCATCGTCGTGTACGTCTGGCTGACGCGCCGCCTGCAGATTCCCGAGGCCGCGCAGGTCGCCGGGCTGCTGCGCCGCCGCCTCGGCCGCTGAGGCCGGGCGGGCGCTGTCTCCGATACCCACGGCTACGCTGTGATCGGTGGATCAGCGACTCATCCGCAACTTCTCGATCATCGCCCACATCGACCATGGCAAGTCGACGCTGGCGGATCGCATCCTCGAGGTCACGCACTCCGTCACGGAGCGCGAGATGCGTGACCAGCTGCTCGATTCGATGGACATCGAGCGCGAGCGCGGCATCACGATCAAGGCCCAGGCCGTCCGCGTGCTGTGGGAGTTCGAGGGCGAGACGTTCCAGCTCAATCTGATCGACACGCCGGGCCACGTCGACTTCACCTACGAGGTGTCGCGCTCGCTCGCCGCGTGCGAGGGCGCGCTGCTGGTGGTGGACGCCGCCCAGGGCGTCGAGGCGCAGACGGTCGCGAACGCGCACCTGGCGATCGACAACAACCTCGAGATCGTGCCGCTGCTGAACAAGATCGACCTGCCGGCTGCCGATCCCGACGCGGTCGCGGCCGAGGTGTCCGACCTGCTCGGCGACAAGCCGGAGCACGTGCTGCGCATCTCCGCCAAGTCCGGCGTCGGCGTCGCCGAGCTGCTCGACGCGGTGGTCGAGCGCATCCCGCCGCCCGACGGCGACCGCTCGGCGCCCCCGCGCGCGCTGGTGTTCGACTCGGTGTACGACCAGTACCGCGGCGTGATCGCGTTCGTCCGCGTCGTCGACGGCGTCTTCCGTCAGGCCGACGGCATCGTCGCGATGGCCTCCGCCACGCGCTTCGACGTCGAGGAGATCGGCGTCATGTCGCCCACCCGCACACCCATCGACGGGCTCGAGGCGGGCGAGGTCGGCTACATCATCACGGGGCTCAAGGACGTGTCCGAGCTGAAGGTCGGCGACACGCTGACCACGCCCGCGAACCGTGCCTCCGAGCCGTTGCCGGGCTATCTCGACGTCAAGCCGATGGTGTTCGCGGGCCTGTTCCCGTCCGACGGCGAGCAGTACTCCGACCTGCGCGACGCCCTCGAGAAGCTGAAGCTCAACGACGCCTCGCTGCACTACGTGCCCGAGACCAGCCAGGCCCTCGGCTTCGGCTTCCGCGTCGGCTTCCTCGGCCTCCTGCACATGGAGGTGATCCGTGAGCGGCTGGAGCGCGAGTTCGATCTCGAGCTGATCGCGACCACGCCCAACGTCGAGTACCGCGTCACCACCGTCACCGGCGAGGAGGTGTCGGTCAGCAACCCGTCGCAGATGCCCGACGCGAACGCCATCGAGGAGATCTCCGAGCCGTACGTGAAGAGCTCGGCGATCGTGCCGAAGGAGTACGTCGGCGTCGTCATGGAGCTGTGCCAGGACCGCCGCGGCGAGTTCGACCACATGGAGTACCTGACGCCGACGCGCGTGGCGCTGATCTACAAGCTGCCGCTGGCCGAGATCGTGCTCGACTTCTACGACCAGCTGAAGTCCCGCACCAAGGGCTACGCCTCGTTCGACTACGAGATCTCCGGCTGGACGAGCTCCAACCTCGTGAAGGTCGACATCCTGCTGAACGGCGACGTCGTCGACGCGCTGTCCCTGATCGTCCACCGCGACAAGGCCTACTACGCGGGTCGCGCGCTGGTCGAACGCCTGCGCGCGATCATCCCGCGCCAGATGTTCGACGTGCCCGTGCAGGCCGCGATCGGGTCGCGCGTGATCGCCCGCGAGACGATCAAGGCGAAGCGCAAGGACGTGCTCTCGAAGTGCTACGGCGGCGACATCTCACGCAAGCGCAAGCTGATCGAGAAGCAGAAGAAGGGTAAGAAGCGCATGAAACAGCTGGGCATCGTGGAGGTGCCGCAGGAGGCATTCCTCGCGGTGCTCTCGCTGGACGAGCCGAAGTAGCGGCGTCTCGGAGTATGCTCCCGCGCCGTGGACGTCGCGGCACCCCTTCGGCCGGTCGACCCTGCCAGGCGGCGGGGGGCGCGGCACCCGGAACGGCTGATCGCGTACGCCTTCGCCGTCGTCATCCTCGCCGGAGCCGGCTTCCTGATGCTGCCGCTCGCGGTGCCCGCCGGCGACGGCGCGCCGTTTCTGACCGCGCTGTTCACGAGCACATCCGCCGTCTGCGTGACCGGGCTCACCGTCGTCGATACAGGCACGTACTGGAGCCCGTTCGGCCAGGTGGTGATCATGCTCCTGATTCAGGTCGGCGGCCTGGGCATCATGACGCTCGCCTCGATCGGCCTGGTGCTGCTCGGACGCCGGCTTGGGCTGCGGCGACGGGTGCTGGGAGCCGCCGACAAGGGCCAGACCGGCGTTGCGATGGTGAAGCGCCTCGCGTTCCTGGTGGCCGCGCTGACGGTGACGTTCGAGACCGCGGGTGCCCTCGCGCTCTCGGTCCGGTTCGCGACCGCCTACGACTACCCGGTCGGCAAGGCCGCCTGGTACGGTCTCTTCCACGCCATCTCGGCCTTCAACAACGCCGGGTTCGGGCTGCTCGCGAGCAACCTCGCGCCGTTCGTGGAGGACTGGCCCGTGAACGTCGCCGTGATGGTGCTGGTCATCGCCGGCGGCCTGGGTTTCCCGGTCTGGCTCGAGCTGTACGAGCATCGCTTCCGCGACCTGCGCCACCTGTCGATCCACACGAAGCTGATGCTCGTCGGCACGGCCGCCCTGCTGGTGCTCGGCACGGTCTCGGTCCTCGCGCTCGAGTGGGGGAACCCGGCGACGCTGGGGCAGTACGACACCGCACACAAGCTGCTGCCCAGCCTGTTCCAGTCGGTGACGCCGCGCACGGCCGGCTTCAACACCCTCGACTACGCGCAGATGAACGAGGAGACGTGGCTGACGCAGATGATGCTGATGTTCGTCGGGGCCGGCCCGGCCTCCACGGCCGGCGGCATCAAGCTGACGACCATGCTGGTGCTGTTCCTGTTCATCATCGCGGAGGCTCGCGGCGTGCCGGACACGGTCGCCTTCGGGCGAAGAATTCCGGTCGAGGCCATCCGGCAGGGCTTCTCGATCGCGTTCATCGCCATGAACGCCGTCGTCCTCGGCACGCTGGTGATGCTGATCGACGGTGACGACCGGTTCATGCGCGTCCTGTTCGAGGCCATCTCGGCGTTCGGCACGGTCGGGCTCTCGACCGGGATCACGTTCGGCTTGCCCGACGTCTCGAAGTACGTCCTCGTCGCGCTCATGTACCTCGGGCGCGTCGGTCCCTACACGCTGGCGGCGGCGTTCGCGCTGCGCCAGCGCCCCGTCAAGTTCCGGTACGCAGCGGAGGCTCCCATCATTGGCTAGAAAACGACAGATCCTCATCCTCGGCCTGGGCCGGTTCGGCTCCGCTGTGGCCGCGACGCTGGCCGAGCTCGGCTGCGAGGTGGCGTGCCTCGATACCGACGAGCGCCGCGTCCAGCGGATGGCGCCGCAGGTGACGCAGGCGATGCAGCTCGACTCGACCGACCGGGAGGCCCTGCGGCAGATCGGCGTCGGCGACTTCGACGTCGCCGTGGTCGCGATCGGGGCCGATATCGAGGCGTCGATCCTGACGGCGGCCAACCTCGCCGAACTCGGCTGCCGCGACATCGTCGCCAAGGCGATGACCCTTCCACACGCGCGCATCCTCGAGAAGGTCGGCGCCCATCGCGTGATCTTTCCCGAGCACGAGATGGGTGTCCGGCTCGGCAACTCGCTGGCCGGCACCAACCTGATCGACTACATGGAGCTCGACCCGCGCTACGCCGTGGCCGAGATCCGCTGCCCGCTCGAGATCGCCGGCCGCACCCTGGCAGAGGCCAACGTGCGCGGCCGCTACGGCGTGATCGTGCTGTGCGTGAAGACGGGCGACGAGGTCGACGTGATCCCGGCCGCCGACCGGCGCATCGAGAAGAGCGACATCATCGTCGTCGCCGGCCCCACCAAGAGCATCGACAAGCTCGCGCGGTAGGACGCTGCTCGCCTCACGTGCCGGAGTTCGCGAGCATTACAGCCAGCGCGCGAGCTTGAACGCCGCGATCATGCCGCCGCCGAGGGCGGCGATCGCGACCGAGACCACCCAGAATCCGTGCACCTGCCCCTCCCACGGGACGCCGGTGTTCATGCCGAACAGGCCGGTCACGAACGTCAGCGGCAGGAACAGCACCGTCAGCACCGTCAGGATCCGCAGGATGCGGCTCTGGCGCTGGTCGATGATCGACTCGTTCGTGCGCTCCAGGGCCTCGGCGACTTCCTTGTAGTTGTCGAGCACATCCCAGATGCGCTCGGAGGCGTCCACCAGGTCGTCGTAGTAGATCTCGAGGTCGCCGGCCAGAAAGCGCGTCGTGTCGCGCTCCAGGAGCCGCAATGCGGGACGCTGCGGCTTCATGATCTTGCGGTACGAGATGATCTCCTGCTTGGCGTTGGAGATCTCCTGGACGACGGACTGGCCCTCGTCGAACAGCTCGTCCTCGATGTCGTCGAGCTTGCGGCCGATCGAGTCGAGGATCGGGAAGCAGTAGGCGTACATCGCGTCCAGCACCTCGTAGAACACGTATCCGGCGCCCTTGGCGAAGTGCTCGGCGCGCTCGTCGTCGTCCTTCTCGTAGCGCCGGAAGAGCGCCGAGATCGGCTTCAGCGGGACGTTCGGGAGCGTGATCAGGTAGTCGCGCCCGATGAACGCGTTCAGCTCGGCCGCGTACAGGCGCTGCGTGCCGGCGTCGTACCACGGGAAGTGCAGCACGACGAACAGGTAGTCGTCGTAGTCGTCCACCTTCGGCCGCTGGCGGCGCGACCGGACGTCCTCCAGGTCGAGCTCGTGGAACGGGAACTCGGTGTCGAGCCAGGCGACCTCAGCGGCGCCGGGCGACTCGATCTGGATCCACCGCAGTCCGGCTTCCTCGAGCACGGCAATGCGCGGCTCCGACGGGCGTGGAGCCGTGACGGTCACTGCGCGGTGCCTGCGAGGGCGGATACGGGGCATGGTGGTGAGCTGAAGGCTGCATGGACGGGTCACGTAGAGCATACCGCCCGCCTCCGGGTACGGTACGCTCGCGCCCCGTGAAGGTACTCGTCATCGGCGCCGGCCAGGTCGGCACGGCCGTCGTCGCGGCGCTCCACGGCGCGCACGACGTCACCGTTCTCGAGCTCGACCCGGACCGCCTCTCCTCGATCTCGTACCGCTTCGACGTGCTGCCGGTGCAGGGGAGCGGCACCGCGCGCGCCGACCTGCTCCGGGCGGGCGCGCGGGTCACCGACCTCGTCATCGCGGCCACCGACCGCGACGAGACGAACATCGTCGCCGCGATGCTGATCCGGTCGATCTGCGACGGCAAGATCGTCGTCCGGACGCGGTCGTCGGAGTACTTCGACGCGTGGCGGGCCGGCCATCTCGATGTCGACTTCATCGTGTCGTCCGAGCAGGAGACAGCGCAGGCCGTGGCCCGTGCGATCGGCTATCCGAACGCCCTCCAGACCGACGTCTTCGCCGGCGGTAGGGTGGAGATGGTCGAGTTCGCCATCGACTCCGCCGATGCCGGCGGGCTGGTCGGGCGGACGCTGGCGCAGGCCAGGATCCCGGACGGCAGCGTGGTCGCGTCGATCATCCGGCCCGACCGGGTGATCATCCCCCGCGGCGGTGACACGATCGAGGTGGGCGACCGGCTCGTGCTGATCGCGTCGCCGGCGGCCGCCCGGGAGTGGGCCCGGCGTCTGGCGCCCGCGGGCCGGGAGATCAGCGAGGTATTCGTCTTCGGAGGCGGCGAGACCGGTACCAGCATCGCCGGCGTGCTCGCCGCCCTCGAGCTCGACGTCAGCCTCGTCGAACGGTCCGAGTCGCGCGCGCGCCAGGTGGCGGAACGCCTCCCGAACGTCCGTGTCTTCCACGCCGACGCCACGGACGGCGGCTTTCTGGAACGGGAGGCCGTCGGCCGGGCGGATGCCGCCGTCTGCTGTACCGACGACGACGGTTCGGATCTGTTGCTGGCCCTGATCGCGCGCCGGATCGGTGTCGGCACCGTGCTCGCCGTCGTCGGCAACCCCGAGTTCATCCCGGTGTTCCATGACGCCGGCGTCGCACTGGCCGTCAACGAGCGCCAGGTGACCGCCGAGGAGATCGTCCGGTTCACGCACGACCCGCGCACCAGCGCGTTCGCGATGCTCGAGAACGACCGCGTGGAGGTGCTCGAGCTCGAGGTGCGGCAGTCGAGCTCGCTGCTGGGCCAGCGGTTCGCCGATCGTCCGCTGGCCGACGCGATCGTCGGGGCGATCGTGCGCGGCGACAAGGTGATCTTCCCGCGTGGTGACGACAGCCTGCAGGCCGGCGACCGCGCGATCATCGTCGCCGACACGCGCGGCGTGCGGAAGCTGGAGGATGCTCTCTGAGCATCCGCTCCGCGGTGGACGGCCGCAGCGTCGCCCGTGCCATCGGCACGCTGGTGCGGTGGTTCTCGCTGACGCTCGTCATCCCCGTGGTCGTCGCCATCGGCTACGGCGAGCCGACGCTTCCCTTCCTCGTCCCGCTCGTCGGCGGCACCGTGCTCGGCCTCGCGCTCGAGCGCCTGCACGGCAGCGCGGGCGTCGTCGGCGTCCGGGAGGGCTTCGCGGTCGTGGCTCTGGGCTGGCTGCTGGTGGCCGGGATCGCATCGGTGCCGTACATCCTCGACGGCGGCGATGCGTCGTGGCCGGTCGACGCGTTCTTCGAGGGCATGTCCGGCATCACCGCGACCGGTTCCAGCGTCCTCACCGACATCCCCGGCCACGACCGGGCGCTGCTCTTCTGGCGCGCACTCACGCAGTGGATCGGCGGCATGGGGATCGTCGTGCTCGCGATCGCGATCCTGCCCGGCGCGTCGATGGGTGGCCGCGGCCTCGCGGAGCGCGAGACGAGCGGGCACGACTACCAGAAGCTGATGCCGCGTGCGCGCAGCTCGGCGGCCCGGCTCTGGCTGCTCTACATCGCCCTCTCGCTGGTGGCGTTCGTCGCGTACTGGCTGCTCGGGGTGACGGGCGTCGAGCCCCGCCTGGGCGTCTACGACGCCGTCACGACCGCGATGACCACGGTCGCGGCAGGCGGATTCTCCACCGAGGCGCGCTCGTTCGAGGCGTACGGCGCCGCCGCCCAGTGGGTCGCGATCGTGTTCATGTCGCTCGTCGGCGTCAGCTTCGTCCTCTGGTACCGCGCCCTCTTCCGCAGCCACCGGGCGCTGCTGCGGGACGAGGAGTTGCGGCTCTACGTCACGCTGCTCGCCGTCGGCGGCGCGTTGCTCGCGACCATCCTCTACGCCGAGGGCCGTTATGACGCCGCCGCCAGCATCCGCCACGGGCTGTTCCAGTCGGCGTCGGCGATCACCGGCACCGGGTACGCCTCGGTCGACTTCGCAGGCTGGTCGAGCGTCGCGCTGGCCGTGCTGCTGCTGCTGATGTTCGCGGGCGGTTGCGCCGGCTCGGTCGCGGGCGGCATCAAGATCGCCCGCGTCCTCCTGGTCGGCCGGCTGGTGAGCCGCGAGGTCCGGCTGACGGTGCATCGCCAGCAGCAGGTCCCCGTCCGCCTCTCGGGCCGCACGGTCTCCGAGCCGGTGCTGCGGGCGATCGTCGTCTACGTCGTGCTCTACCTCGGCCTGTTCGCGGTCGGCTCGATCGCGCTGGCCGCCGACGCCGCGCTGCGCGGCACGCCGGTCGGCCTGGACGAGGCCATCTCGGCCTCGTCCGCCACGCTCGGCAACGTCGGGCCGGCGTTCGGGGCCGCGGGCCCGATGGGGTCGTTCGCCGGGTACGGCGACGCGGGCAAGGTGATCATGGCGCTGCTGATGTGGGCCGGGCGCCTCGAGTTGCTGCCGGTCATCGTCATCCTCAGCCGCGCCTACTGGCGACGCTGACCGTACGATCCCGGTCGCGCCCGTGCTCACGCCCGTCGACATCCGTACGACCTTCCGCACGATCGGCTCGATCGTGCGGTGGTTCTCGCTGACGCTGATCGTGCCCGTGGGTGTCGCGCTGATCTACGGCGATCCGACCGCGCCGTTCTGGTGGACGATGCTGATCGGATTCGTCGTCGGCACCGCACTGGAGCGGCTCGGACCGGCGCGCGACATCGGTCTCCGGGAGGGCTTCCTGGTGGTCGGTATCGGCTGGCTCGCGATCGCGGCCGTCGGTTGCCTGCCGTACATCTTCGAGGGCGGCGACATCAGGAGCCCGATCAACGCCTACTTCGAGTCGATGTCGGGGTTCACGACCACCGGCTCGAGCGTGATGGCGGATATCTCGAGCCACGGTCACGCGATCCTGTTCTGGCGGTCGATGACCCAGTGGCTCGGCGGGATGGGCATCATCGTGCTCGCGTTGGCCGTGCTGCCGCGGTTGTCGGGCGGCGGTCGCGCGCTGATGGAGCGGGAGTCGCCGGGGCCGGACTTCGACAAGCTGGTGCCGCGAATCCGCGACACCGCAGCGCGGCTGTGGGGCCTCTACGTCGGCTTCACCGCGCTCGGCATCGCCGCCTTCTGGTCGGCCGGCGCGGCCGGCCTCGAACCGAGGATCGGGCTCTACTCGGCGGTCTGCCACTCCTTCGCGGCGATGGCCACCGGCGGCTTCTCGCCGGAGCCGCAGTCGTTCCAGGCGTTCGGCGCCACGGCGCAGTGGATCGCCATCGCGCTGATGGCGGTCGCGGGAGTCAACTTCGGCCTCTGGTATCGCGGCCTGTTCCGGTCGCGCCGCGCGTTCCTGCGCAACGACGAGCTTCGCGGCTACATCGCGCTGATCGTCGTCGCGGCGACGATGTTCGCCGTCGTCCTCGTGTCCGAGGGCCGCTACGACGTGGCCGACGGCATCCGCCACGGGCTGTTCCAGGCCGTGTCGACGATCACGACGACCGGATACGCATCGACCGACTTTGCCGTCTGGTCGGCGCCGGCACTGCTGCTGTTGCTGCTGCTGATGTTCCCGGGCGGCTGTTCGGGATCGACCGGCGGTGCCATCAAGATCGTCCGAGTCCGGCTGGCGGCGCGGGTGATGCGCCGGGAGGTACGTGCAGCCGCCCACCCGGACCTCGTCCAGCCGCTGCGCGTCGGTGGCCGGCCGATCGACGAACGGGCCGTCCGCGCCGTGATCGGCTTCATCGTCCTGTACATCTTCGTCTTCGCCGTCGGTGCCATCCTCCTCGCCTCCGATGCTGCGGCCCGCGGCCTGCCGGTGTCGGTCGAGGAGGCGCTGGCGGCGTCCGCGACGGCACTCGGCAACGTCGGGCCCGGATTCGGGGACAGCGGCCCGATGGGGTCGTTCGCCGCCTACGGCACGCCCGGCAAGACGGTGATGATCTGGCTGATGTGGACCGGGCGGCTGGAGCTGCTACCGGCGCTGGTGCTCGTGTCTCGCTCGTTCTGGCTGCGATAGTCCGGAGGTGAGCATGCAACGTCGAGAGCGGACCGATCGGCCTTGCGTGCGGTGGCGAACGCCGTGCGAAACTCGGAACGAGGCAACGGCGTGAGCCGCAAACGCCTCATCCTGCTGCTGCAGATCGTCCTGCTGACGGCGATGGTCGTGTTCCTGACGATCGAGGTGAAGTCGTCCTGGGGCGAGCTGAAGCCGCGCCTCGAGCAGATGGACTACACGCACGTCCTGGCAGCGGCCGCGATCCTCGCCAGCTACTACCTGATCTTCGTGATCGGCTGGATGCTGATCCTGCGCGCGCTGGACATGCGGATCGGCTACGCCGACGCGCTCGGCGCCGAGATGCTGTCGATGCTCGCGAAGTACATTCCCGGCGGCGTGTGGACGCCGGCCGCGCGCGTCGTCGCGACCAAGCGGATCGGCATGCCGGCCGGCCCGGTGCTGGCGTCGGTCGGGTACGAGGCCGGCCTGTCGGCCATCTCCGGCGTGATCGTGTTCGCGCTCGCCCTGCCGTTCGCGCCCGTCGTCGATCTGCCCGTGCCGCTGTGGACGATCATCGCGTTCGCCGCGCTGCTCGTCGTGCTGCTCCACCCGCGCATCTACGGGCCGGCGGCCGACAAGCTTCTGAAGCGCCTCGGCGACGAGCCGATCCCGCGCCTGCCGTTGCGCAGCACCCTGGGCGTGCTGGTGTTCTACGGCGTCACCTGGCTGCTGGGTGGCCTGACGCTGCGGCAGATGGCGCTCGCGTTCGGCGCGGACGTGCCGCTGTCGGCGATCGCCTACCTGGGTGGCGCCAGCGCGCTCGGCGCCATCGTCGCGGTGCTGGTGGTGTTCGCGCCGTCCGGTCTCGGCGTGCGAGAGGGCGCCGTCTACGCCCTGCTGCTCGCGTACATGGACTCGTCCACGGCGCTGGTCGTCGTCGCCCTGAACCGCCTCCTGCTGACCGGTATCGAGGCGCTGCTGCTGGGCGGGGTGGGTCTGTACCGGCGCCTGCACGTGCGGGCGCCGGTGATGCCGGAGCCGGAACCCGTCAGGGAGTGAACGGCACGGCGACGGCCGCGCACGGGGCGCCGGAGCCCTCGTCCAGCACGGGCTTGCGCCGGCCGTCGCGGAGCGTGACGGTGAGCGCGACCTTCGTGACGACCACCCGCAGGTAGGCGGTGGTGGCGAGGGCGGTGCAGCCGAGCCCGGCGCCGGTGGGCAGGGCGCCGTGCAGGATCAGGCGCCAGCGGGCGGCGTCGGGACGGGCGGCGAGCAGCCCGCTGCGGCCGGTGCCGGTGGCGATCTCACGGACGCCGGAGCCGATCGCGCCGCCGTCCTCGAGCGTCTGCAGGCGCAGCTCGCCGGCCAGCGTGCCACCGGCGGCGCCGGCCAGGACGACGACGTTGTGCAGGCCGTTGGCCGGATCGCGCAGCGCGTCGACGAGCCGCCGGCGCTCGCTGCCGAAACCCTCGGCGCGATCGTACGGATCGACGTAGTACTGGCCGAGCGGCACGGGGGAGACGAGGACCTTGAACCGCGCCGTCGACTGTTCGAGCGCGTCGAGCAGGGCGTCGTACTGGGCGGTGCCCAGGAGGCGGCGGTTGGGGTCGTCGATCGCGTCGCGACAACCGGCGGCGACCGGGTTCGCGAGCGACGGGATGCCGGACGTGCCGCGCGCAACGTCGGGCATGGTCGGGGCACGGTCGACGCCGTCCGGCGCCGGACACGCCGCCTGGACGGTGCCGGAGCGGAACGAGCGCGCGTCGAGCATGAACAGCTCGAGGTTGCGGCCCCAGCGGGCCTTGCGGAACAGCCCCAGCCTGTTGGCCACGGCCGGGTTGCGGAGCAGGAAGGCGTCGCGGCCGGCCCCGGCGCCATCGCCGTTCCACAGGTAGTAGCCGGAGGTCGCCGCGCGCAGCGGCTTCGTGATGTTGACGCGGCGCTGCTCGGTGGTGGTGGTGGCGGCGCCGGTCGCGCCGAGATCGATGCGGAAGTCGGCGCCGGCCAGGCCCGCCGCGCTGTTTGCGGGCCGCGCGTCGCTGGTCGCACCACCGTGCACGACGAACTTCACCTGGCGATCCGAGGTCGGCCGGGGCGCGGTCTCGAACTTGCCCTCGCCCGAGACCTTGCCGCCCTGGATGAACCGGAAGGCGTGGTGGTGACCGGGCGCGAGGCCCTTGATGGTGAACTTGACGACGTGCCCGGCACTGCGGGCGCCGACCTTCTTGAAGCGCCCGGTCGGTACGCGCGCGTCCCGGTCGATCACGATCACCCGCACGATCCCGCGGCTGGGCGCACGCGTCCACACGACCGCCGAGGTGTCGGTGACGTCACCCGCGGCGACGCCGGACGAGAACGAGGCAGCGCCCGCTGGGGCGGCAAGCAGGAGCGCGAGGGGGAGTGCGAGGACGAGGGGGCGTCGCATGCAGTCCAGGGCTTCTGCCTCGGTGTCGGAACACCTCCTGGAAGCCTCTACGCCACCCCGGTCAGAACCAGGGCGGCGGCGATCAGGACGTGCCCGGCAGCCAGCGCGCGGAGCGCCGCCTCGTGGGGTGCCAGGAGACGCGTCGTGTCCAGCTCCTCCTCGCGGCCGTCGCTCCAGGTGATGCGCCCCTGGACGGCCGTCGCCCGGCGGCGGATGTCGCGGGCCTCGTTCGAGAGCCGCCGCTGGGCGAGCGAGAAGGCGTACGCCGCGGCGGCGCCGCAGACCGCGGCCGGCGCCAGCGTCTCGGCCTGCGCGTAGTAGCCCGTCAGCACCGGGAACGCGCCCCACAGCAGGGCGAACGCGTGGTCGCCGTGCAGGCGTCCGCCAAACAGTTCGAGGTTGTACACCGGCACCGCCAGCGCGCCGACGGCGATGAACACCAGCAGGCCAGGCCCGAGCTCGCCGACGCCGGCGATGCCGAGCGCGATCGCAGCCGCGAGGCCCGCGATCGCCAGGCCACGCAGCGCACCGCGCGGGATGGTGGTGCGCAGCGGCCGGCCGTGGAGCTCGTCCATGCAGTGCGCCGCGACGCCGACGGCCAGGCCGAACGCCGCCATGGTGGCGAGCAGCCGGCCCAGGTCGAGCTCGGGCGCGAGACCGGCGCCGATCGCCACGTAGGCGAGGTGCCAGGCCGTGTACGGCAGGTGCAGCAGCGTGACGTAGTCGCGCCAGCCCCCGGCGCGCAGCGCATAGAACGCGGGCGAGCGCGGCTCAGTCCGCACGGCGGCGGCCCCACACGACGATGCCACCGCCGAACGACATGCGCCGGTACTGGACGTCGACGAAGCCGGCGCGCTCGAAGGCGGCTGCGAGCAGCGGTGTGGGGTACCGGTCGTGGAAGCGCAGGATGCTGGGTCGCAGGAACGTGCCGACGTCGTGCCAGGCAGGTGCGATCAGGAGGCCCGCGAGCGGGAGGCCGACGCCGGTGTAGAGATGCCAGAGCCAGCGCAGCGGCCCGCGCGGCGGTACCGAGAACTCGAGGTAGCCGAACGGCGCGCCGGGCTTCAGCACCCGCGCGAGCTCGGTCAGGGTCGCGTGCACGTCGTCGACGTACCGCAGCAGGTAGGTGAACGTGAGCGCGTCGAAGGTGGTGTCGGCGAACGGCAGCTCCTCGGCCCGCCCCGCCACGAACGTCACGTCGGAGCTGAGCTCGGCCGTGCGCTCGCGGGCGCCGGCGAGCATCCCCGCCGACTGGTCGAGCGCCGTGATCCGGCAGCCGTAACGCCGGTGCAGCTCGCGGATCACGAGGCCGGTGCCGCAGGCAACGTCGAGCACGCTCGCATCGCGAGGGACGGGCACGTGGTCGACCATGAACCGCCGCCAGCGGGGATCCTGGCCGAAGGACAGCCACGACGACCAGCGGTCGTAGTCGGACCCGAGGCCGGCGAACAGCCGCTGCGCCCGCTCGGTGATCGGCTCCGTCGCCATGCCGCGAAGGAGCATACTTCGCATGGGGCGTGAGTCGGACATGGATCATCCCGGGCGCGGTCGCCGTCGCCCTGCTCGCGCCGGCACCGGCGGTCGCCGCGCCGTACGGGCAGCGCGCCGTCGGCTACTGGCTCGCGAAGCAGCTGCGGTCGGGCGCGTTCCCCGCCATCCCCGAGTCAACGCCGGCGCCGCACTACGGCAACACCATGATGGCGCTGGCGATGGCGCTCCGGAGCCACGACCGCTCCGCGGTGGGCGCCGTCCAGCACTGGATCTCGCACCCGCCCGCCATGGCGCCGCACCCGCCGTTCAACGCCTTCGCGGCGCTGCGCACGCGGCGGGCGCTGGGAGCGGCGGCGCCGCGCAGGTGGGATCCGGTGCTGAAGCGGCGCATGGACCACGTGGCGAGCTTTTGGCTGACCGGCACGTACGTCAACAACTGGTCGCTCGTCGCCGCGGCGGCGGCGATCGAGGCCGACCGCGCCGGCATCGGCAGGTACCGCACGAGGACGCTGCGCTTCCTGAAGACCGGGTACCTGCCCAGGCTCCGCGGCGGCTACGGCGGCGACCCGGGCTCGTGGCCGCTCGCGTACCACGCGTTCGGCCTCGCCTGGCTGACTCACGTGGCGGCGGCGACCGGCGACGCGCAGCTGCGCAGCGCGAGCGTGAACGGCTGCCGCATCCTCGTTCGCATGACCAGCCCGATGGGCCGCGTCGCCTGGTACGGCCGGTCGTACGAGGAGTCGTTCGCGCAGGCCGCGGCCGTCTACGCCCTGCGTCGCTGCGAGCGCTGGAGCCGCCCCAACGCCGGCCGCTACGAGCGGACCGCCGAGGCGGCGCTGGCGATGCTGCGCCGCGAGCACCCGACCATCCTGGGGCCGCTCGCGATCGTGCCACGAATGCGGTTCGCGCAGACCATCGCGCGGGACGGCACCGACAACTACGCGCAGCTCGAGGTCTACAACGGGCTGACGCTGGCGCTGCTCGCGATGGCGCCGCCGCCGCTGGTGCCCGCCGCCCCGCCGCCGGCGGGGATCGTGCTCGCGCAGACGCCGCTCGCGGCGGCCGGCGGCCCGGGCCTCGTGACGCTGCGCAACGGGCGCGGGTTCCTCGCCATCTCGGTGCGGCAGGCTCCGGCGTCGCTCGACGGACGCTCGAGCCTCGGCGTGCACCGCGCCGAGCAGGGCCGCGTGCCGCTGCTGCCGGCGATGACGCCGTCGAGCGCCGCCGACCTCGACCTGCCGTCGGCCACCCGCGTCACCCTCGAGGGCGCGGCGGTGCTCGCGACCGGCCCGGGCTACCAGCTGCGCATCCGCCTCGACGGCTGCACCGTGGTCGAGCTGCTGAAGGTGGCGAGCTCGCGCAGCATCGTCGTCGGCGGCCGCGTGCCGCTGGAGAAGGGCGAGAGCGCGGTCTCGACGGCGACCGGCTGGCGCTCGCAGGGTGGCTTCTTCCGCATCGGCTCGCCGTTCACGCGCCTCACGACGCGCGTCGAGGCGGGCTCCGACCGGTACCGCACCGCGGTGCTGCGGGCCCGCGTCAGCCTGCCTGCCGGCCGGACGCTGCGCGTGGAGCGCGGCGCGGTCTGCTGATCGGCCACAATCGGGGCCATGCGTTTCTCGAAGATGATCCACGCGGTCGACCTCCACGCCTGCGGCGAACACGGCAGGGTGATCGTCGGTGGCGTCGCCGACGTGCCGGGCGCGTCGATGTTCGAGAAGATGACCTACCTGCGCGACTCGAAGGACTGGGTGCGCCTGATGATGCTGCGCGAGCCGCGCGGCTACCCGGCGGCGAACGTCAACCTGCTGCTGCCGCCGACGGTGCCGGAGGCCGACGCCGGCTACGTGATCATGGAGCAGGTCGAGTACCCGCCGATGAGCGGTACCAACACGATCTGCGTCGTCACGGCCCTGCTCGAGACCGGCATCATCGAGATGCGGGAGCCCGTCACCGAGCTGACGCTCGAGACGCCCGCCGGTCTCGTCGGCGTGAGGGCGACGTGCGACGACGGCAAGGTGACGGCGGTCGAGTTCCGCAACGTGCCGGCGTTCGCCGCATACCTCGACCGGCAGGTGGAGGTGCCGCACCTCGGCACGGTCACGGTCGACGTGGGCTGGGGTGGCATGTTCTACGTGATCGCCGATGCGCGTCAGCTCGGCCTCGAGCTGGTGCCGCAGAACGGCGGCGAGATCGTGCGCGCGACCGAGATGATCAAGGCCGCGGCGACCGAGCAGCTGCCCGTCGTGCATCCCGAGAACCCCGGCATCCACGACATCACGATCGGCCAGCTGTACGCGCCGTCGCCGAACCCCGGCGTGTCGCGGCGCAACGTCGTGACGGTGTCGACCGGCCAGCTGGACTGGGACCGGCCCGCGACCTGGACGGGCGCGATCGACCGCTCGCCGTGCGGCACCGGCACCTGCGCCGCGATGGCCTGCCTGCACGCCAAGGGCGAGCTGCAGGTGGGCGAGACGTTCCTGCACGAGGGCATCCTCGGCACGGTGTTCACGGGGCGCCTGCTGGAGGAGACGACGGTCGGCGACAAGACGGCCGTGGTGCCAACCATCGCCGGCCAGGCGTGGATCACCGGCTTCGCGCAGTACGTGCTCGACCCGACCGATCCGTTCCCGGAGGGGTACACGCTTGGAGATATCTGGGGTGGCTGAGCCGCCGGTGCTGACCGTCGACGGTGCACCCCTGGCGTTCGAGCCGGGCGACACGGTCGCGCTCGCATTGCTCCGCGGCGGTATCCATCCCGGCCGCGGCGGCACGATCTGCCTGGCGGGCGACTGCCCGAACTGCCTCTGCGTCGTCGACGGCGTCTCGTACGTCCGCGCCTGTCAGGTGCCGGCCCGGGACGGCGCGGTCGTCGAGCGCCAGGGCGCGCGCGGCGTCGCGCCGGTGCCGGAGCCCGGCCCGGGCGCGCCGGTGCGGCTCGGACACGTGCACTGCGACGTCGCCGTCGTCGGGCGCGGGCCGAGCGGGCTCGAGGCGGCGGCCGAGGCACGCGCCGCCGGCCGGACGGTCGTCGAGCTCGACGCTCGCGACGGCCAGGAGGTCGTCGGCATCTACGACGGCCCGCGCCTCGTCGTCCGGCTCGCGGACGGGATGCTGCACGTCCATGCCGGCGAAGTCGTGATCGCGACCGGTGCCGCCGAGGAGCAGCCGGTCTGGCCGGGCAGCGAGCTCGAAGGGTTCTACACCGCCCGCGCCGCCGCCGAGCTGGAGCGCGCGGGCCTGCTGCCGGACAGCGTCGCCACGATCGGACCGGACACCGACGTCGTGCGCATCGAGGGCGACACGCGCGTGCGGGCGATCGTCGTCCGCGCCGGCGACGCCGAGCACCGCGCAGCCTTCGACGGCGTGGTGGTCGATCGCGGCCTGCATCCCCGCGACGGGCTCGCCCGCCAGGGAGCTGGACTCGCCGTCCGCGTCGTGGGCGACGCGGCCGTCGCCGGCCGCCTGCCGCCACCGCCGCCGCCCGACGCGGTGGTGTGCCGCTGCACGGGCACCACCGTGGCCGACCTCGACTCGGTGTGGGACCGCGGCTTCCGCGAGATGGAGCTCGTCAAGCGCGCCACGCTCGCCGGCACCGGCACCTGCCAGGGCGGCGCCTGCCTGCCGCACCTGCGCGCCTACCTGGCGGCGCGCACGGGGGAGACGCCGGCGCCGTTCACCGCTCGGCCGATGACGCGGCAGCTGACGATGGAGGAGGCCGCCGGCGGCGTCTTCTTCCCGCCCGTCCGGCGCACCGCCCTGGACGGCGAGCACCGCGGGCTGGGCGCCCGCATGGAGCGGTTCGGCGGCTGGTGGCGCCCGTGGACGTACGGCGACACCGCCGGCGAGTACGCCGCCGTGCGGGAGGGCGTCTCGATCGGCGATGTCTCGACCCTCGGCAAGGTGCTCGTCAGCGGCCCCGACGCCGTGCGGTTCCTGGAGCGCATCTATCCGTGCCGCGTCGGCGACCTGGTGCCCGGCCGCATCCGCTACGCCCTGCTGCTGGACGAGCGCGGCTACGTGTTCGACGACGGCGTCATCGTGCGCGACTCGGAGCGCCGGTTCACGCTCACGTTCACCACCGGCGGCGCGGCCGGCGCCGAGGCCTGGCTGCGCGACTGGGCCGAGGGCTTTCAGTGCAACGTGCGCATCGTCGACCGCACCGTCGCGGTTGCCGCCATCAACGTCACCGGCCCGCGCGCCGCCGACCTGCTGGCCCGCTGCGGCCTGACCGAGCCGCCGGCGTTCATGCGCGCCGCCGCCGGCGTCGTGGCGGGCGTGCCGTGCGACGTGATGCGCCTCGGCTTCACCGGCGAGCCGTCGTGGGAGCTGCACCATCCGGCCGACCGCTCGGCTGAGCTGTGGCAGGCCCTGCTGGAGGCCGGGGCGGACCTCGGCGTACGGCCGCACGGCCTGCAGGCGCTGCTGGCGCTGCGGCTCGAGAAGGGCCACGTGATCGTCGGCATGGACACCGACTTCGACTCGACGCCGCGGCGCCTCGGCATGGAGTGGGCGGTGCGCTCCGACGGCGTCCGCGACTTCGTCGGCGGCGACGCCCTGACGCGCATCGACGCGTTCCCGCTCGACCGCCGCCTCGTGGCGCTGGAGATGGACGGACCGGCGCCGGTCGACGGCTCGCCGATCTTCGCGGGCGCGGCGCTGCGCGGCAACGTCACCTCCGCGTGGTTCTCCGCGTCGCTCGGGCACAGCGTCCTGCTGGCCTTCGCCGACCTGGTCGACGGCGCGCTGCCGGCGGCGTTCCAGGTCGACGGCCGGCCCGCACGGGTGGTCGAGCTGCCGTTCTACGACCGGGAGGGCCTCCGTGTTCGCGCCTGAGCCGGTCGTCGCGACGCGGATCGCGGCAGCGCCGGCGGCGCTCGACGCGCTCGAGCTGGGCACCGGCACCGTGACGCTGCGGCTCGCGCCCGACGACCTGCTGGTGCTGGCCAACGTATCGCCGGCGGTGGACGACCCCGATGCGATCGTCGTGCCCGACGCCGGCTGGGCCGGCGCCTGGCTCGATCCCGCCATCGCCGCCGAGCTGCTGGCGCGCCACGCCGACTGGCCGCTGCCCGCAACCGGCCTGGCGCAGGGTGCCGCCGCGGGCGTGCCGGTGAAGGTGCTCGTCGGCGCCGGCCGCACGCTGCTGCTGGTGCCGGCGGCGTTTCGGGCCGAGCTCGTGGAGCGGCTGGCGTGAACGAGTTCGTCGAGCGCCGCATCTCGCTGCTGGGAGCCGCCGCGCCCCGCTCGTCGTACGACGTCGTGATCGTCGGCGGCGGCGGCCACGGGCTGGCCACGGCGTACTACCTGGCAGCGCGGCACGGCATCACGAACGTGGCGGTGCTGGAGCGCTCGTACATCGGCTCCGGCAACACGGGGCGCAACACGACCGTGATCCGCGCCAACTACGGCATCCCCGACGCCGTCGCCTTCTACCAGCGCAGCCTGGAGCTGTACGAGGGCCTCGAGGCGGAGCTCGACCGTCCCGTCATGCACTCCACCAAGGGCCTGTTGTGGCTGGCGCACTCCGAGGCGACCCTGCGCACCGAGAAGGCGCGCGCGGTGCTGAACACGGCGTGCGGCGCCGACACCGACTTCGTCGAGCCGGCCGAGATCGCGCGGCTGTGCCCGCAGCTCGACCTGACCGGCGACGGCACGTTCCCGGTCCTCGGTGCCTCCTACCACCCGCGCGGCGCCACGGCGCGGCACGACCGTGTCGTCTGGGGCTACGCCGAGGGCGCGATGGCACGTGGCGTGCACGTACACCAGGGCGTGGGGGTGACGGGCCTCGTCCGCCACGGCGCGCGCGTGACGGGCGTCGAGACGACCGCGGGGCGCATCAACGCCGGCGTGGTGCTGGGCGCCGTCGGCGGCCACGTGACGACGCTCGCCTCGATGGCCGGCGTGCGCCTGCCGATCCGCACGCACCCGCTGCAGGCCGCCGTCACGAACCACTACCCGCAGTCGCTCGGTCCGATCGTGATCTCGTCCGACCTGCTGGTGTACGTGTCCCAGACGCCGCGCGGCGAGTTCCTGTTCGGCGCCGAGATCGACCGCCAGGCCGGTTACTCGTACCGCTCGGGCCACGACTTCCTGCAGAACTGCGCACTGCGAGCCATCACGCTGCTGCCGTTCATGCGCCGCATGCGGTTGCTGCGGCAGTGGGTCGGCGTCTGCGACATGAGCCCCGACTACTCGCCGATCATGGGCGAGACCGGGGCGGAGGGCTTCCTGATCACGACCGGCTGGGGCACCTGGGGTTTCAAGGCGATCCCCGTCGGCGGCGAGCAGATGGCGGCCACCATCGCGCAGGGCCGGCCGACCGAGCTGATCGCGCCGTTCGCGCTGGATCGCTTCGAGCGCGACCGCACCAAGGCCGACCGTGGATCGGCGGGCACGCATTGAGCTTCCGCATCGACTGCCCCACGTGCGGCCGGCGCTCGTCGACCGAGTTCCGCTACGGCGGCGAGATCCCGGTCGACTGGCTCGACGTCTGGCGCCGCGACAACCCCGAGGGCCCCTGTCGCGAGCGCTGGTACCACGAGCTCGGCTGCCGCCGCTGGCTGACGCTCGTCCGCGACACCCGCGACGACCGTATCCTCGACGAACCGTGACCGGCGGCCCCGCCACCCGCAACCGCGCCGAGGCGCTGGCGCAGCTGGCGGCCGAGCCTTTCGACGTGCTCGTGATCGGCGGCGGAGTGGTCGGTGCCGGCGTCGCGTGGCCGCTCGCGCGCGTGGGCCTGCGCGTCGCGTTGGTCGACGCGCGCGACCTGGCCGGCGCGACGTCGAGCGCCTCGTCCAAGCTGATCCACGGCGGCCTCCGCTACCTCGCGATGCGCGACGTGCGGCTGGTGCGCGAGGCGCACGCCGAGCGCCGGGCGAACGCGACCGTCGTCGCCCCGCACCTGGTACGGCCGCTCCCGTTTCTCGTCCCGCTCACGTCCGAGACGTCGTACGGCCCCGCCGCGCTGCTGGCCGGCACGGCGCTGTACGGCGCCCTGTCGGGGTTCCGCGACGGCCGCCCGCGACGGCTGTCGACCGCGGCTGCGCGGGCGCTCGTGCCGGGTCTAGCCGCCGACCGGGTGCGCGGGGCCGTGCTGTACCACGACCACCTCACCCACGACGCACGGCTCACGCTCGCGGCGCTGGACGGCGCCGCCGAGGCCGGTGCGCTGGTGCTGAACCACGTCGAGGTCGTCGGCCTCCAGGCGCTCGGCGGCCGCGTCACCGGTGCCGACGCGGTCGATCGCCTGGGCGGCGCGTCGCTCGACATCCGCGCGCGGGTGGTGGTCAACGCGAGCGGCCCCTGGATCGACCGCGTCCGGCAGCTGGAGCGGCCCGGCGCGGGGACGACGGTGCAGCTCTCCCGCGGCTCGCACCTGGTGCTCTCGGCCGACGCCGGATCCGGGGCGGCGGTCACGGCGATGCTCGGCGACGGCCGCGTGGCGTTTGCGATCCCGTGGCAGGACGGCCTGCTGCTGGGCACGACCGACCACCCGTACGAGGGCGATCCGGCCGACGTCGTGCCCGACGCCGCCGACGAGCGGCAGATCCTGGCCGAGGCGGGGCTGTCGCTGACGGCGGAGTCGATCGAACCGGGCCGTATCCGGCACCGGTTCGCGGGTCTGCGCGTGCTGCCGGTCGCGGCCGGGCCGACCAGCGAGGCGCCGCGCGAGGTGGTGCTGACGACGGGGCCGGGCGGCATGGTCTCGATCGCCGGCGGCAAGCTCACCACCTGGCGCCGGATCGGGCTGCAGGCGGCGGGCCTCGCCTGCGCCGCGCTCGGGCATCCGGCGCCGGGCTACCGGCCGGTGCCGCTGCCCTCGGCCGTCGACCCGGCGATCGCCGGCGCCGAGCTCCGCGCGCGGTTCCCGCGCGTGGACGATGCCGTCATCGCGCACCTGGTGCACGACCATGGCGCCGCCGCAGGCGTCATCCTGCAGCGCACCGTGGACGACGAGACCCTGCTGCGGCCGCTCTCGCCCAGCGCGCCCGACATCGGCGCGCAGGTGCTGCACGCCCGCCACCGGGAGTGGGCCGTGACGGTCGACGACGTCGTGCGCCGCACCGGGCTCGGGCCGCGCGGCGCCGACGACGACGCGGCGCGGGCACGCATCGCGACACTGCTGGAGGAGCCGCCGTGAGCAAGCCGCTCGTCTGCGCGCACCGGGGTGCGAGCGCCGACCACGCCGACAACTCGGCCGCCGCGTTCGCGGCGGCCATCGCGGCCGGCGCCGACCTGGTCGAGACCGACATCCGCCGCGGCCGCGACGGCGGCCTGGCGCTGGCGCACGACCCGATCGGCGAGGACGAGGAGCCCATGTCGCTGCTCGCCCTGCTCGACCTGGCACGCGGCCGGGTCGGCCTCGACCTGGAGCTGAAGGAGGCCGGCCTCGAGCGCGACGTGCTGGCGCTGCTCGAACCCGCGCACCGCGAGGGGCTGATCGTGACCTCGTTCCTGCCCGCGGTGATCGCCGAGTTCCGGCGGCTGGACGAGACGCTCGACCTCGGGCTGCTGGTGGAGGAGGTGCCGGGCCGGCCGGTGACCGGGCTGCTCGCCGCGGCGCGGGACTGCGGCGCCGACTTCCTCGCGCCCGACATCGCGCTGCTGGGTCCCGAGGCGCGGCGCGCGGCGCACGCGCTCGGCCGCGGGCTGTCGGTGTGGACGGTCAACGACGCGCCGACCATCGCCGAGCTGGCCGGCGACCCCGACATCGCGATCATCACGACCGACGTGCCGGCGCTCGCGCGCAGCATCATCGGCTGACGAAACCGTCTCCACATGATCACCGGCGAGACTCGTTTCCGACCCCGGACGAGTGTACTATCGGCTCCCGACCGGCCCCGGTCATGAGGAGGAGAATGCAGATGCGAAAGGCGCCGAGTTCTTTCGTCGCGCTGTTTGTGGTCGCGATCGCGGTCGCCGCGTGCGGCGGCTCGGACAGCAGCACGGATTCGACGGCGCCGGCGGCAGCGCCGGCGACCAGCGCGGTGGCACCGGCCGCTTCGGGCGCCGCCACTGGCGCCGACAGCGCGGGCTGCGGCACGACGGTCGACGAGATTGCGGCCAAGGCCAAGGAGGAAGGTCAGGTCAACCTGATCGCGCTGCCCGACACGTGGGCCAACTACAAGGGCATCCTCGACAGCTTCAAGTCGAAGTACGGCATCAAGGCGCCCGTGGCCACCCCGGACGCGTCCTCGGCCGAGGAGCTGACCGCCATCGAGACGCTGCGTGGCCAGCCCGACATGCCCGAGGTCGTCGACGTCGGACCGTCGTTCACCTCGCAGATGATCGACAAGGGCTACGCCGAGACGTACAAGCCGACCGTCTGGGACGAGATCCCGGACAACCTCAAGGACGCGGCCGGCAAGTGGGTTGCCGCGTACTACGGCGTGATCTCGATCGGATCCAACACGACGCTGGTGAAGAACCCGCCGCAGACGTGGGCCGACCTGAAGAAGCCCGACTACAAGGGCCAGGTCACCATCAACGGCGATCCGCGCGAGGCCGGTGCGGCGTTCGCGGCCGTCATGGCCGCGTCGCTCGCCAACGGCGGCTCGTTCGACGACATCATGCCGGGCATCCAGTTCTTCGCCGATCTGAAGAAGGCCGGGAACCTGCAGCAGCTCGACGTCACCGAGGCGGCCGTGATCTCCGGCGACGTGCCGATCGCGCTCGACTGGACGTACAACTTCCCGGCGCTGAAGCCGGCGCTCGACGAGGCCGGCTTCGCGATGCAGGTCGTCGTCCCGCCGGATGGCGTCTACGGCGGCTACTACGCGCAGTCGGTCGTCACCGAGGCGAAGCACCCGTGCGCCGCACGGCTGTTCCTCGAGAACCTCGTCGGTGACGACGGCGCGCTGGGCTACCTGCAGGGCGGCGCCATTCCGGCCCGCTTCGCCGCGCTCGAGGCGTCCGGCAAGATCACCGACGACCTGAAGAAGAACCTGCCGGCGGCCGACGTGATCGCGAAGGTCAGCTTCCCGACGCAGGAGCAGACCGACGCGGCGAAGGCGATCCTCGCCGACCAGTGGGGCCCGATGGTGGCGGACGCCTGATCGATGCGGACTCGCGCGCTCGCAGGGCTGCCGTTCCTGGCGTTCGTCGGCCTGTTCCTCGTCTATCCGACCGTCATCGTGCTGTGGCGATCGGTGACGCCCGGCGGCACGCCGGGCACGGCATCCCTCGAGCGCGCGATCTCCGACCCGTACCGGTCGACCTTCATCAACTCGATCAACCTGTCGCTCGCGAGCGGCCTGATCGGCGCCGTGATCGGCACGCTGCTGGCGCTCGCCGTCTATGACCTGCAGCGGCCGCGCTGGCTGCGACCGCTGCTCGAGTCGTGGTCGGCGGTCGCGTCGCAGCTCGGCGGCGTGGCGCTGGCGTTCGCCTTCGTCACCGCGATCGGCACGCAGGGCGTCGTGACGAAGGTGCTGAAGGAGACGTTGGGGTTCGACCTGGTCGACCACGGCATCGGCCCCGCCGGGTTCTGGGGACTGGTGACGGTGTACCTGTACTTCCAGATCCCGCTCATGTTCCTGATCATCCTGCCGGCCGTCGCCGGCCTGAAGAAGACCTGGCGGGAGGCGGCGGCGGTGCTCGGCGCGCCACCTTCGCGCTACTGGCGGTCGGTGGCGGTACCGATCCTGACGCCGGGGTTCATCGGTGGCTTCCTGCTGCTGTTCGTGAACGCGTTCTCGGCCTACGCGACCGCGTACGTGCTGAGCCCGTCGACGCAGATCGTGCCGCTGCAGATCCGCTTCCTGCTGCAGGGCAACGTCATCACCGGTGAGCAGGACCTCGCGTACTCGATCGTGACGTGGACGGTGCTGCTGCTGTTGGTGGCGGTGCTCGTGATGGGCTTCGCCAATCGGCGCGCCGCGATCTGGACCCGTGGATGACCCGGGGCAGCGCCTTCCGGGTGCTCCTGATCGGCGGAGTCGCCCTCTACTTCGCCATCCCCATGCTGACGATGGCGCGGTTCGCCTTCCAGCGGATCCCGGTCGCCCTGCTGACGCCCGACCGCCTGTTCGAGGGGTGGTCGATCAAGGGCCTCACCGACGCGCTCGGCGAGTCCGCGTTCCAGCACGCGGCGTGGGTGAGCCTGCAGCTCGCCCTGCTGGCCGTGCTGGTCAACCTCGCGCTGCTGCTGCCGATGGCGATCGCCGTCGAGCTGTACATGCCGCGTCTCAAAGGCCCGCTGACCATCATCACGCTGCTGCCCTGGGTGATCCCGCCGATCGCGCTCGTCGTCGGCATCGCTGCGACCTTCCGGACGCTCGCGCCCTGGTTCTTGTCCAGCACCTTCAGCCTGGTGCCGTTCTACGCGCTGACGGCGATGCCGTTCACGTATCGCGCGCTCGACAGCGGCCTGCAGTCGATCGGCGCGCGGACGCTCAACGAGGCGGCGCGCAGCCTCGGCGCGCGCACCACGACGATCCTCTTCAAGGTGCTGATCCCCAACCTCGGCGCGTCGCTGATCGCGTCGTCGGTGCTGACGATCGCCCTGGTGCTGGGCGAGTTCACGTTCGCCGCGTTGTTGCTCAAGAACACGCTGCCGACATACATGGTCAACTACCAGCGCGGCGAGGCGCGGGCCGGCATCGCCCTGGCGCTGGCCGTGATGGTCCTGACGGCGATCCTGCTGTGGTTCGTCGTGCGACTGATGCGGCGGCGCGGGCTCGAGACAACACTGGGCGGGGTGGGCTGATGACTGCGGTGTCGATGCGCGGCGTGCGCAAGACGTTCGGTTCGACGGTGGCGCTGGAGTCGCTCGACCTGGAGATCGAGACGGGCGAGCTCGTCTGCCTGCTCGGCCCGTCCGGCTGCGGCAAGACGACCGCGCTGCGGATCCTGGCCGGCTTCGAGCGTCCCGACGCCGGCGTCGTGCACGTCGCCGGGGCCGACATCACCGGCACGCCGACCGAGCGGCGCGGCTTCGGGATGGTGTTCCAGGAGTACTCGCTGTTCCCGAACATGACGGCGCGCGCGAACATCGAGTTCGGCCTGCGGGTGCGGAAGATCGCATCGTCCGAGCGCGCGTCGACGGTCGACGGCCTGCTCGAGGTGACGGGCCTCACGCAGCACGAGAAGAAGTACCCGCATCAGCTCTCCGGCGGCCAGAAGCAGCGTGTCGCCCTGGCCCGCGCGCTCGCCACCCAGCCGCGGCTGCTGCTGCTCGACGAGCCGCTCTCGGCCCTCGACGCGAAGGTGCGCGAGTCGCTGCGCGACGAGATCCGCCGCGTGCAGCGCGAGTTCGGCGTGACGACGGTGTTCGTCACGCACGACCAGCACGAGGCGCTCGCCGTGGCCGACCGGGTGGGCGTGATGTCGAACGGTCGGCTCGAGCAGCTCGATCCGCCGCGCATGCTCTACGTCAACCCGCGCACGCCGTTCGTGGCGGACTTCATCGGCACGGTCAACCGCATCGGCGCCCGCTCCGTGCACGACGGCTGGGAGGTGCTGGGGCGCTCCGTCCGCGGCACCGTCGCAGCGTCGACCGAGGCTGCCACGCACGCCGCCGTGCGGCCGGAGCAGCTCGCGCTCGACCGGACGATCGAGGGCAAGGCGCGGGTGCTCGACCTCTCGTTCCTGGGGCCGATCACGCGGGTGCGGGTGGAGGACGAGGTGGAGGGCGAGGTGATCACCGATCTGCTGTCGTCCGACGCGGCCGACCTGACGGTGGACGCACCGGTGCGTCTGCGATTGCGCGACGACGTCACCGACGTCGTCATCCTCTGAGACGTGCGATCGGCCTCTCTGCCGGACGAGCTGCAGCGGTTCGTCGACGAGCGGCTCGAGGACCGGACGGCGACCGACCTGCGGCGCTCGGCCGGCGAGCTGAGCGCGCGGTACCGGGCGGCGACGGCCTCGGGGCCGGCGGCGCGCAGTGCCGACGACATCGCGGCGTATGCGGCGACGCGGCTGCCGGCCACCTACGCCGCGGTCTCCGTGGCGCTGGACGAGCTGCTGCGGGCGGGGTTCGCGCCGGCGTCGCAGCTCGATCTCGGCACCGGGCTGGGATCGGCCGTGTGGGCGGCCGGAACGGCGTTCGGCGGCTCGCTGCAGCGCGTCACGGCCGTCGATGCGGTGGACGGGATGCTGCAGATGGCGGCGGCGGCCGCGGCGACGTCGCAGTCGGCCGCGGTGCGACACGCCGAGTGGCGGCGCGCCGATGCGTCGCGGGCGACGCCGGACGGCCCGTTCGACCTGGTGACGGCGTCGTACGTGCTGAACGAGCTGGCACCGGTGGCGGCGCTCGCGCTGCTGTCGCGGGTCTGGTCGCAGACGACGGCCGCACTGGTCCTGGTCGAGCCGGGGACGCCCGCCGACTACGAGCGGATGATGGTGTTCCGCGGGCACCTGATCGGGCTCGGCGCGACCATCCTCGCGCCCTGTCCGCACGATCTCGCGTGTCCGATGCGCGACGACTGGTGCCACTTCGCGGTGCGGCTGCCGCGCTCGGCCGCGCACCGGGCGGCGAAGGGTGCGAAGCGCGGCTTCGAGGATGAGAAGTTCACCTACGTCGTCGCGATCCGGGAGGAGGATCCGGATCGCACCGCGCCGCGCATCCTCCGTCATCCCCTGGTGCGTCCGGGGCACGTCCGGTTCCAGCTGTGCGATCCGTCGGGCGACCTGCGCGAGCAGACGGTCGCCCGCAGCGACCCCGGCTATCGAACGGCCCGCAAGCTCTCCTGGGGCGACCGCTTCGAGGAGTAGCCGGCCGCGGGCCCGGGGGATCGCGGCCGACATCAGGCGGTGGCCGTTCCGCACCGCGTGCGAAAACGGCCACGGTACGCGTGTCGCGTGACCCGAATCGCAAGATTCGGCACGGTCCGCGCGCTCGTCGTGCACCGCCGCCGTGGTAGTCGCCCGGACTGAACGACGGCCGGGGCCGGCGCGGGGACGCGGACGACGCTGCGGTGGCCGTTTTCGCACGCGGTGCGAAAACGGCCACGAACGGCGTGTTCGGTGACGGGATCGGGGCGATCGGGCCCGTTTCGGACCGGGACGTCACGCGTGCAGCCCGGCGCTGTCGCCCGGATCGACCGCAGGACCGTCATCCGGATGGAGGCGACGGCGCCGCCGCCCGCTGCAGCGCCGCGACATCCGCTGGCCCGACCGCCGGCAGCGGCGGCGACCGTGAAGTGCCATGCTCCCGCCGATGCGCGAGAACGGCGTGCGCCGGGCCCTCGAGGCCGGCGAATCTCCGACCGGCCTGATGATCTTCGAGTTCGGCACGACCGGCCTCGCCCGCATGGCGCGGTCGGCGGGTGCCGACTTCGTCCTCTACGACATGGAGCACAGCGGCTGGTCGCCCGAGACCATGAAGGTGCTGTTCGAGACCGCCCGCGCCGCCGGCATCACGCCGTTCGCGCGCTGCCGCGACAGTCAGCGCAACTCGGTGTCGCTGACGCTCGACCTGGGCGCGCTGGGGCTGATGATCCCGATGGTGGAGAGCGCCGGGCAGGCACGGCAGATCGTCGACTACGCCCGCTACGCCCCGATCGGATCGCGGGGCGTAGCGGTCTACTACGCCGACGACATCGAGCCCGAGGGGCTGCCGGCGACGCTCGCGAAGGCCAACCGCGAGGTCGTGCTGATGCCGCAGATCGAGACGGTGGCCGGGGTCGAGCACGCCGAGGAGATCGCGGCCGTCGACGGCGTCGACGTGCTGTGGATCGGGCACTACGATCTGACCACGTCGCTCGGCACGCCCGGCGCCTTCTGGAACGAGACGCACACCGCCGCCGTGCAGCGAGTACTCGCCGCGGCCGCCGCCGTCGGCAAGCCCGTCGGATCGCTCGCCAACGACGCCGCCGACGCCCGCCGCCTGCTGGCGATGGGATTCGACGTGATCGCGCTCGGCGACGCCTCGGTGGTCGGCGGCGCCCTGACGTCGGCGTTCGCCGACGTTCGCGCTCGCTGAGCAGGCCGGACGATCGACGAGTCGCGCTGTCAAAATCACCCGTTTTCGGTAGGAAATGGAGGTTTATAACCTGTTTCATACGGGGGCAGGTCAATCCTCCAAGGAGTCTCAATGCGCGTCGCCCCTCGCTTCGTTCTCGGAGTCTTCGCAGCCGCCGCCGCCGCCTCGCTCGGCGTCACGGCCTCCGCGTCGGCGGCCCTGTCGCTCGGCCCCATCGATCTCGGCGCCACGGTGACGAACGTCGAGAACCTGAACGTGCTCGGCACGTGCGGCGACCAGGACATGTCCGCCGTGTTCCGGCCCTGGGGCGATCCCGCCTTGTACGTGCTGGCGCCGAACGGCGACTTCGCCGCCAAGGGTGACTGGGACCTGAACGACGAGGCGCGGCTCGTGACCGCGCCGTCGCCGCGCGGCACCGGCCGGGTGCTGTCCCTGGCCAACGGCGGCGAGGCCGTCTCGCCCGTCACCTGCCTGAGCGCGGGCCACCCGACGATTCGTCTGTTCGCCCGCAATACCGGTGCCGCCGCCTCGAAGCTCCAGGTCACCGTGCTGACCCGGGACGGCAACGGCAGGGTCACCGAGCTGCCCGTCGCGACCCTGACGGCCGGATCCTCGTGGCATCCGACGCCGATCATCCCGGTGGTGGTGAACCTGTTCGCCCTCACGTCCGCGGACGGCGCGCTGCCGGTCACGTTCCGGTTCAAGGCCGTCGGCGGCGGCGCGGCGGCCGCCCGCTGGCAGCTCGACGACTTCTACGTCGACCCCTTCAAGGGGCACTGAGCGCGGCGCGCCCCCGGAAACGCGATCTGCGCTTCCGGGGGCGCGGACCCGGCAGTCAAGGCGGTGGTGATCCAAGCCGATAGGGGGCTTGATGCAGCAACGCCTGCTCGACGGCAGTGCGGACGAGATCCAGGAGGGTCTCGTCCAGGAGCGGAGAGGTCGGCTGAGCAAGGGGCTGAGCGGCCGCGAACGCCTGCACGCGTGGACGTTCGCGATCGGGCTGCTCGTGTCCGCGGCGCTGCTGCCGCTCGTCGCGGGGTCCGATCGGCCCCTCACGTGGGGCGCGCTGGTCGCGGTCGGTGTCGTGTACGTGGTGTCGACGGGCATCGAGTTCGAGGTCGGGAGTGGCAGCGCCGTTCCCGCCGAGCTGGCCCTGGTGCCTGCGCTCTTCCTGCTGCCTGTGCCGCTGGTGCCGCTCACGGTCGCGGCAGCCCTGCTGATCGGCGACCTGCCCGCGTTCATGCGCGGCCGGCTGCACTTCGAGCGCGCCGCGACCACGGTCGCCTACGCCTGGTACTCGGTGCCGCCGGCGATCGTCGTCCTCGTCGCCGGCGAACCGCGGCCCGGCATGGGGAGCGTGCCGCTGCTCGGCGCGATCCTGGTCGCGCAGTTCGCCGGCGACCTCGGCTCGACGCTGCTCGGCCAGCGCATCGCCCGCGACGTCTCGGCCCGCGAGCTGCTGCGCCCCATGGCCTGGGTGTTCCTGGTCGACTGCCTGCTGGCGCCGATCGGCCTGCTGGCCGCCATCGTCGCCACCGATGTGGGCAGCCCCGGCGCGGTGCTGCTGGTGCTGCCGTTGATGCTGCTGATCGTGGTCTTCGCGCGCGAGCGCAGCGCGCGCATCTCGAACGTGCTCGAGCTGTCGACCGCGTACCGTGGCACCGCCCTGCTGCTGGGTGACGTGATCGAGGCCGACGACTCCTACACCGGCTCCCACAGCCGCGACGTCGTCGACCTGACCTGCGCCGTCTGCGACGAGATGGGCGTGCCGCAGCGGACGCGGCAGCAGGCCGAGCTGGCGGCGCTGCTGCACGACGTCGGCAAGATCGCGATCCCGAACGAGATCATCACGAAGCCCGGCAAGCTGACGCCGGAGGAGCGCGAGCTGATCGAGACGCACACCGTCGAGGGGCAGCGGCTCCTGCACCGGGTCGGTGGAGCGCTCAGCGAGATCGGCGACATCGTCCGCGCCTGCCACGAGCGCTGGGACGGCAAGGGCTACCCCGACGGAAGCGTCGGCGAGGAGGCGCCGCTGGTGGCGCGCATCGTGGCCTGCTGCGACGCGTTCAATGCCATGACCACCGATCGCTCGTACCGCAAGGCGCTGCCGCTGCCGGTGGCGATCGGCGAGCTGGAGAGCAACGCCGGCACGCAGTTCGATCCGGCCGTCGTGGCGGCGCTGATCCGGTGTATCCGCTCGGGTGCCGTCGACGAGGTCGTCGGCGCGCTCCGCGCCGCAGCCTAGCGTCGGATCCGTCCTGCGGCGAACGGCAGGGCGAGACTGTCGCCCACGATCGCGAGGCCGTCCCGGGGCGACACTATGATGGGAAGAGGTGGCAGGGCTCAGCGGCGATCCAGGCGGCATGGACGTGCTGCTGCGAGCGTTGCTGAGCGGCTCGTGGCCGTTCGGCCTGCCGAAGGAGGCGGAGCTCGCGGCTGCGATCGACGCGCTGCCCATGGCGGCGTGGCTGTACGCGGCCAATGGCCGCGCGGTGGCGATCTCGAGCCGCTGGACGAAGCTGACCGGGCAGACCATCGACGAGTGGTGGGAGGATGGCTGGTCGGCCGTGGTGCATCCCGACGACCGTGAACGCGTCACCGCCGGCTGGAAGGAATTTGCGGGCACGGAGATCCGCTCCGGCGCGCACGAGTACCGCATCATCCATGCCGAGACGGGCGCGATCCGGCACGTGGCCGACCGCGTCGTTCGCATCGACTGCGCCGAGTCCGCCGTCTACGTCGGTTTCACGGAGGACGTCACGGCTCGGGCCGAGGCCAGGGACGAGACCCTGCGCCTCGGCGCGAAGCAGGATGCCCTGCATCGCGTCGCCGTGTTCGTCGCCGCGCGCCCGGACATCGCCGCCGTGGCCGACGTCGTCTCACACGAGGTCGCGCTGCTGTTCGACGTCGACACCGGCGCCGTCGTGCGGTTCGAGGACGACGGCGACGGGCTGGTCGCCGGGCTGTGGTCGAAGGTGCCGATGTCCGGCCTCGAGGTGGGGTCGAAGCTCGACCTCTCCGGGCCGCACGTCTCGTCGGCTGTCTACCGCACCGGTCTCGCGGCGCGGATCCGCAGGCCGGAGGTGCCCGACGCGCTCGTGTCCGATCTGGTCGAGCGCGTCGCCGTGCCGGTGCACGTGGGCGGCCACCTGTGGGGGGCGCTATCCATCAACTCCGCCCAGCCCGGCGGGATCCCGGCGACGGCCGAGGCGCGGCTCGCGCGGTTCGCCGACCTGGTCGCCCTCGCGATCTCCGAGACCGAGGCCCGGGAGGCGCTGCAGCGGCGCATCCTGCAGCAGACCGCGGTCAACGAGCTGAGCGCGATCGCGCTCGCCGGCAGCGGTCTCGACAACCTGCTCGACGCCGCCATCGGCCGCGTTGCGGAGATCCTCGACACGTCGACCGCGTACGTGGTCGAGGCGCTCGGCGACGGCCAGGCCGTCGCCCGTGCGGCCGCCGGCAGTCCCGAGGGGCACGTCGGCGTGCGGTTCCCCGCCTCGCCCGACACCATGACCGGCGTGGCGATCGCCGACGGCGTCTCGGTCGTAGTCGACGACTTCGCCTCCGACGAGCGCTTCGGCGCCACGTCGGCGTCGATGACCGCGACCGGCATGCTGGGCGGCGCGTGCTTCGTGATCAGGTTGCCCGACCGGGTCTGGGGCATCATCTGCGTGCTGCAGGCGCGACGGCGCGTCTTCACGCCGGACGATCTGCTGTTCCTGGAGTCCGTCGCAAACGTCATCGGCGGCGCCATCGAACGCGCCGAGTCCGAGCAGACGATCCGCCACCAGGCGATGCACGACGCCCTCACCGGCATCCCCAACCGCGCGCTGCTGCACGACCGGCTGCAGCTGGCGCTCGACCGGGCCGGACGGGACGACACCCTCGTCGGCGTGCTCTACGTCGACCTCGACCGCTTCAAGGACGTGAACGACTCGTACGGCCGCTCGACAGGCGATGCGCTGCTGGTCGCCGCCGCCGAGCGGCTCACCGCGGCGCTGCGTCCCGGCGATACCGTGGCCCGCGTGGGTGGCGACGAGTTCGCGGTCATCGCCGAGGCGCTGTCCAGCCCGGAGGAGGCCCTCGCGCTGGCCGAGCGCCTGCTGCGCGCGCTGGCCGATCCGGAGCGCTCGATGCCGGGCGCCAGCATCGGCATCGTGGTGCGTCGCGGCGGCGCCTCCGTCGAGGAGGCGATGCGTGACGCCGACACGGCGCTGTACCGCGCGAAGGCCGCCGGGCGGGGCCGGGCCGAGCTGTTCGACAACGAGATGCGCGCGCGAATGCTCGACCGCCTGCAGACCGAGGCCGACCTGCGCGGCGCGCTCGAGCGCCGCGAGTTCGACCTGTACTACCAGCCGATCGTGGCGCTCACCGACGGCTCGGTGGCGTCGGTCGAGGGCCTGATCCGCTGGCAGCACCCGACCCGCGGGCTGGTGCCGCCGGTGGCGTTCATCGCGATCGCCGAGGAGACCGGCGCGATCATCGAGCTGGGGCGGTTCGTGATCGCCCAAGCCTGCGCCGATGCGGCTCGCTGGAACGCGATGGCACCCGACTCGCCGATCTCGGTGAACGTGAACCTGTCGGCGCTCCAGCTCGCCGATGGCGGGCTGCCCGACTTCATCGCGACGAGCCTCGCCGCCTCGGGCATCCCGCCCGGCCAGCTCGGGCTCGAGATCACCGAGACCGTCGTGTTCGACGACAACCCGGAGCACGTCGCTCGCCTGCTGCAGATCAAGCGCCTCGGGGTGCGGTTGCTGCTGGACGACTTCGGGACCGGCTACTCCTCGCTCGGCCACCTGCGCCGGTTGCCGCTCGACGTCCTGAAGCTCGACCGCTCGTTCGTCGCCGGCATGGGGCGCGACGAGACCGATACGGCGATCGTCGTGGCGACCCGTCAGCTGGCCCGCGCGCTCGGGCTGGTCGTGGTCGCGGAGGGGGTCGAGACGCGCGAGCAGCTGGCGTCGCTGCAGGCGATCGGCTGTGAGTTCGCGCAGGGCTACTACTTCGCACGGCCGCTGACGCGTGCGGAGGTCGATGGCCTGCTGACGGCCGACCTGCCGTGGCGCTTCGACGAGCGCAGCGCCACGCTCGAATCCGACCCCGCCTGATCGCTTCCGCCGGCCCGGGGGTTTCGAACGAGGCCGATGCCGGGAAGGGTCCGGGTACCGACGAGAGGAAACGAGATGGAGCGTGGAGATCGCGCGCATGGCGAACCGGATGCGACGAAGGCCGCCGGCCAGATCGTCGACGTGGCCGGCGACGAGCACACCTACGCGCCCGGCGATCGTGTCCGGCTGAATCACGACTACACCTTCGGCGAGCGGTTCTACGAGGCCGGCACCGCGGGGGAGATCACCGAGATCGACGTCACCACGTACGGCGCGACCGAGGGCATCATGGAGACGCTCGGCGCCCGTGTGCGGTTCGACCACGACGCCGGCAAGCACGCCGGCTGGGCGCCGTACACCCTGCTGGAGCGCGAGGCGAGCGCCTGAGGCACTCGCCGGCGGCGGGTGCGAGACTGTCGCGGTGCCCGAAGGCGACCTGATCTCGCGCGCCGCGTCGCCGGTCACCACGGTGTCGCTGGCGGCCGATCTGCGCGCGCTCGGCGTGCGATCGGGCGGCGTGCTGGTCGTGCACGCGTCGCTGTCGAAGCTCGGCTGGGTGGCGGGCGGTGCGCCGGCCGTCCTGCACGCGCTGCTCGACGTGCTCGGCCCCGCCGGCACCCTGGTGGTGCCCGCTCACTCGAACCACCTCTCCGATCCGTCGGGCTGGAAGAACCCGCCCGTCCCGGAGGCCTGGTGGGATCAGATCCGGGACGCGCTGCCGGCCTATCGCGCCGACGAGACGCCGGCACCGTGGATGGGCGCGCTGGCCGCCACCGTGCTGTGCCGGCGCGACGCAGTCCGGAGCCCGCATCCGCACTACTCGTTCGCCGCCATCGGGCCGCTGGCGGAGGAGCTCTGCGGCACCCATCCGCTCGACTGGAGCATCGGCCCGGACTCGCCGCTCGGCCGAGTCGCCCGCCATGACGGGCAGGTGCTGCTGCTCGGCGTGGGACACGAGTCGAACACCTCGCTGCACGTGGCCGAGGTCGGCGGCGGGTGGGGTGACCGCAACGTCGTCGAGGCGACCGCGCCGGCGCTCGTCGACGGCGAGCGCCGCTGGGTGCGGTGGCAGGACGTCGCGTACGACGAGGACGACTTCCCCGCCATCGGTGCGGCATTCGCGGCCGAGACGGGTCTCGAACGGGTCGGCGCCGCGGGGCACGGCGAGGCCCGGCTGATGCCGCAGCGCGACCTGGTGCGGTTCGCGCGGGCCTGGATCGACGCGCACCGCTCGTGAGTTTCGCCGGTGGACGGCGACCGGTTGGCCGACGAACGGCGGCTCGCGCTCCGTCGTCCTGGAGGCCGATCAGCGGTAAGGTGCGGGCGTCCCCGGAGGGAGTGAGTTGATGCGCACGACGCCCGTCCACCTCGTCGGCACTGCCGGCGGCCGCTCGTGATCGCGCGCTTCGTCGGCGGCCCGTGGGACGGCCAGACGGAGGAGCGTGCGGACCGTCCCGCGTTCGTGGTGAAGACCGGCGAGTCGACCCCTGCCGTGGACGAGTTCGACGACGAGAAGGCCGGCGAGGTCTACCTCTACCGCGACGTCGGTGACGCGACGGATGGCGCGGCGCTGTTCGAGATAGCGGGTCGGCGACCCGGCTGAACCTTCGCTGACCTCGCCACCGCAGGAGTGACGGGGCCCACGAGTACGATTCCCGGCGATGTCCGCCCGCGATATCGCCGAGCTGGTCGCCGTCGTTGGCGCCATCGGCCTGGCCGCGCTGCTGCTGCAGCCGCCCGCCACACGGCTGCGGCTGCCCGACCCGCTGCTGTTCCTCGCGCTCGGCGTCGTGATCGGCGGCTCGTCCGAGGCGCAGGACGCGATCACCGGCGACATTCTGCAGATCGTCGGCACCGTGGCGCTCGTGATCATCCTCGCCGACGGCGGGCTGCGCTGCGGCTTCCGGGCGTTTCGCGCCGTCCTCGGGCCGGTGCTGGCGCTGGGCGTGGTGGGGACGCTGCTGTCGTTCGCCGCGATCGCCGTGCTGGCGCACGAGCTGACGAGCCTGCCGTGGTCCGCCGCGCTCATCATCGGCGCCGTGCTGGCCCCGACCGATCCGGCCGCGGTGTTCTCGGCGCTCGCCGGGCAAGCGGCTCGCATCGGCCGCATCGGCCGGGTGCTGGAGGGCGAGGCGGGACTCAACGATCCGATCGCGATCGCGCTCGCGGTCGGCTTGGTGGATGTGGCTGCGAAGGGCGAGACGGCTTCGGCGAGCGAGCTCGCGGTGGCGATGGTGCGCGAGGGAGTCATCGGCGTCGCCGTCGGCGTGGTGGTGGCGCTGGCGCTGACGCGAGTGATCGGGCCGTTGCGGCCGACGATTCCGGCGGCGCCCGCGCTGGCGATCCTGGCCGGCGCCGCGGTGACGTTCGGCGGCGCCGCCCTGCTGCATGGCTCGGGCTTCGTGGCGGTCTACCTGTTCGGCCTGGTGGCGGGCGACCGGGATGTCCCCGACCGGGACGACGTGGTCGCGCTCCACTCCGAGATGGCGCACCTCGGTGAGGTGGCGATGTTCGTGCTGCTCGGCGTCGCCGTCACGAAGGTCGACCTCGGCGACGTCGCCGTCGACGGGCTGGTGCTGGCGGCCGTGATCATGCTCGTCCTCCGGCCCGTGCTCACGTATCCGACGCTGCAGCTGTTCGGCTACTCGCGGGCCGAGTCGCTGTTCGGGTCGCTGGCGGGTCTGCGCGGCGCCGTGCCGATCCTGCTCGCCAGCCTGCCGGTCGCCGCCGGCCTGGCAGAGGGGAACACCATCCTCGCGCTCACCGCGGTCGTCGTCTTCGCGTCGCTGCTCGTGCAGGGCGTGCCGCTGCCGCGCGTGGCGGAGAGCCTCGACCTCTCAGACCCACCCTGAACGCGGGCGAACGCAAATGAACCGGGTGGTTCGGCGCCCGAATGCGCGTCGCGTTCATCGTCCGGTGCCGCCGGAAGCGTCGGCCGAAACACGAAAACCCCCGCAAAAGCAGGGGTTTTCGAAGGTAGCGCATACGGGATTCGAACCCGTGTTACCGGCGTGAGAGGCCAGCGTCCTAGGCCCCTAGACGAATGCGCCACGAGCCGAGAGCTGATTGTACCGAATCGACGCCGGGGAGAGGCACCTCGCACGGCCGCCCGCGCGGTACGTGCCGTGCGCGGCGTGAACGCCGCCGAGCTCCGCCACCGTCTCACGCTCGGCGGCGGCGCAGCGCACGCGGTCGTCCACGGGTCGGAGCGGGCGCCTTCACGGTGAGGTCGGCGTGGGAGAAGGCCCGCTGACGCGAGCGGACGCGGCGGCGACACGAAGGTGGTGCGTAGGTTCCGCGGTTGCCGGTGTTTTGGCTCAACCATGCGGTTGAAGAAGGCTGCGGGACTAGGATTCGAACCTAGATAAACGGAGTCAGAGTCCGTTGTCCTGCCGTTAGACGATCCCGCATCGGCTCGCTCACCGTAGCATACGGACGTGCCGCCGCCACCAGCCTCCAGCCTCGATTTGGGGCCCATCGATCTGCGGCTGTATCCGGTCTGCGTCCTGGCCGGATTCGTGATCTGGATGCTCGTCACGGCGCGCATCTGGGAACGCGGCGGGGGCGACCCCGTCGACGCGATGTGGGTGTGCATCCTGGCGGGCCCGATGGCGCTCGTCGGCGCCCGCTTCTACTCGTCGGCCACCGATGCGCTGCAGGGCATCAACTCACCACCGCTCGACTTCTCGCAGGGCGGCCTCGGCATCTATGGCGCGGTCCTCGCCGGCTTCGCCGCGATCGTCGTCTCGGCGCGCGTGCGCGGCTGGCCGGTCGGCACCTTCCTCGACTGCGCCGTGCCGGGGCTCGCCCTCGGCCAGGCGGTCGGCCGGTTCGGCAACTACTTCAACCAGGAGCTGTACGGCGCGCCCACCTCGTTGCCGTGGGGCCTCCGCGTCGACCCGGCGTACCGCCCGCTCGGCTACCTGGACGAGACGGCGTTTCACCCCGTCTTCCTCTACGAGGCGATGTGGGACGTGACGGTCTTCTTCCTGCTGCTCGCCCTCTGGCCGCGGCTCTGGGAGCGGTTTCGGCCTGGCTCGGTGGCGGCCGTCTACGTGATCCTGTACGCCGTCGGCCGGGTCGCCGTCGAGACCGTGCGCATCGACGACACGCCCGAGCTGGGCGGCGTGCGCTTCAACCAGATCGTGTCGGTGTTCGCCATCGCGACGGGCCTGCTCGTGCTGGCGATGCTCGACCGGAAACGGCGGTCACGGTAGGCTCCCGCGCCATGTCGCCGGAGCCGAACTACCCGTACCCGCCCGCGTACTACCTCGCGCTCGTCGAGCACGCCGCCGAGCCGCCGTTCGAGTCGGCGCACGAGCAGACGACGTACTGGGGCCGGGAGTGGGGCGCCCGGGACGAGGTCGGGCCGTTGCGCGCCGTGCTGATGCGCAAGCTGCGCGACGAGTGGAAGGTGGTGCGCGACGACTGCTGGGACGAGCGCGCACAGGCGCTGATGGATCCGGCCGGCAAGTGGTACTGGGACGACCGCAAGGCGCCTGACATCGCTCGCGCCCAGGCGCAGCAGCAGGGGCTCATCGACACGCTCGAGGCGCAGGGCGTCGAGGTGCATCTCGTCGAGGGATACGACCCGGACCACGTCCGCGGCATCTACACGCGCGATCCGCTGGTGACGGTGCCGGGCGGCGCGATCCTCGGCCGCCTCGCGCCGACGATGCGCAAGGGCGAGGAGCTGCACATCCACCGTGCGCTCGGCGCGCTCGGCGTGCCGATCCTCCGCACCATCCACGGGACGGGCATGCTCGAGGGCGGCTCGTTCGCGAAGCTGACGCCGACCGTCGCCGCCTACTCCACCTCGATCCGCTGCAACGAGTCGGGCGCCCGGCAGCTGGCCGAGACGCTGGCGTGGCTTGGCATCGAGCTGATCGTCGTGCCGATGGGCGGCTGGTCGATCCACCTGGACGGGCACTTCGGCATGGTCGACGTCGACAAGGCGCTGGTCGACCCGCTCGGCCTGCCGTGGTGGTTCGGAGACCGCCTCACCGACCTCGGGATCGAACAGCTGATCTGTCCGCCGGGCGAGGAGTGGGCGATCAACTCGCTCTGCATCCGGCCCGGCGTGATGGTGATGTGCGAGGGCTATCCGCGCACGCGCGAGCTGCTGGAGTCGCGCGGCATCGAGGTCATCACGATCCCGTACGACGAGATCCAGAAGGGTGGTGGCGGCATCCACTGCTCGACGATGGAGCTCGTCCGGGATCCCGCGTAAGGGGGCTGGGCGGAGAGCTGGCTCGGCGCTAGCGTGCGGCGCATGCAACCCGTCGATACGACCGGCCGAGCCGGCCGCGCTGCCCAGCTCGTCGCCCGCACGGTCGCCCGCAGCACGTGGCAGCGGCTCCGTGACCAGGCTGGCGAGACCCTCTCCGCCGAGCAGGCGGACGAGTTGCGAGCGGCCTTCCGGGCGGACGTCGCGGCGCACGGAAACGTCTCGTGGGTCGATCCGGTCGACGCCGCCCTGCTGGCCGCGGTCGAGCTGGCCGTCGATGCCGAGGCGGCCCTGCTGTACGAGGACGGCGAAGGGGCCACCGCCGTTGCGCTGGTGGCCGAGCATCTCGCCCGCTGCGGGGTGGACATCGGTGCCGCGGCCCGGCGGCAGCTGACCCGGATCTCGTGCCCGACGTGCGCAGCCGGAGCCGCCCTCGTGGACGGTGGCGATGCGCGCCTGCTGCCGCGGGCGGCACAGCCGCCCCTGCGCTCGTCGTACCCCTCGCTGCTGCCGGCCGACGCCGCGAACGCGGCGTTCTACGGCGACCTCGCCGCCCGCCTGCTGCCCGTGGCCGGCTGCACGACGTTCGCCGACCTGCTCGCCCGCGCGGAGGACGAGCGCGGCTCGCTGGCCGGCGACGACCGGTTCCTGCTGGTGCGCGGTGGCACCGATCCGGCGATCCTGCCGCGCGAGTGCCGCTACCTCGTTTGCGACGGCGCGCTGATCGTGATCGGCCCCGACGGTGCCGGCGCCGAGCAGGTCTGGGCGGCCGAGGGGACGTAGGACCCGCGGAGGGCTGGGAGCGACGCGCGCTCCCGGCCCTCCGCCACGCCGTCCTACATCTGAATCATCCGCATCGAGTTGCCGGACGAGTCGCGGAAGCCGGCGTCGAGGCCGTAGGGCTGCTCGGTCGGCTCCTGGCTGAACTCGACGCCCTTGGCCTTCAGCTCCTCGTACGTGCCGCGGCAGTCGTCGGTCGCGAAGAACAGGCCGCCGGCGGCGCCCTTCGCGAGGAGCGACCTGAGCTGGTCGGAGGTCTCCTGGTCGAACATGGGCGGGCCGGGCACCGTCATCAGCACCAGCGCCACCTCGGATTTCGGCGGGGCGACGGTGAGCCACCGGAAGTTGCCCAGCTCCGGCACGGTGACGTCGTCACGGACCTCCATACCGAGCTTCTCGGTGTAGAACGCGAGTGCCTCGTCCTGGTCGGTGACCCAGACGTTCACGGTCGTCAGCCTGTCCAACATGCTATGCCTCCTGGTCGGTCGTTCCGAGCTACGAGGGTCACGTTAGGACGATTGCGTGCGGCTGTCTTCTCGAAACGTGCTGGACTGGGGACGCCCCCGCGCGAGCAGCACGCAGGTCGGGATCATCGCCCGGTGCGCGGCCGGCGGGTAGGTGGCGCGGTACGCCGTGGGCGACATGCCGTAGATCCGGCCGAAGCTGGTCGTGAACGACCCGACACTGCGCAGGCCGACCATCAGGCAGACCTCGGCCACCGACCGGTCGGTCTGGCGCAGCAGCGCCGCTGCGCGCTCCAGGCGGCGCGTCAGCAGGTACTGGTGCGGCGTCTCGCCGAACTCGCGCCGGAACTCGCGGCTGAAGTGCGCGGGGGAGAGCCGCGCGGCCGCCGCGGTGGCCGCCACGTCGAGCGGTTCGGAGTACCGCGCGTCCATGAGGTCCTTGGCGCGGAGCAGGTGGCGGGCCGGTGCGACGGACTTCACGGCGCGGCCTACAGACGGACGACCGGGACGAGCAGCTTCTCCGACTCGCCGTCGATGTGGGCGAACACCTCGATCCAGTCCTCCAGTCCCGACCCGCGCAGCTTCTTGCGCAGCAGCTCGTCGATCTGGTACACGCCGGCCGAGTTGTTCATCTCGATCTCGACCATGATCGGGCGCTCGACGCCGTCGCGGATGGTGACCGTCTCGATCGCGGCCGCCGACAGCGAGTGGATCGAGGTGCGGCCCTCCGCGAACGGGATGCGCGAGCGGCCCTTCGCCATGTCGAGCGCGTCGGCGACGCGCACGACGCCGGCCTCCAGCGACAGCGGCTCGCCGTCGGAGCGATGCGAGGTGATGCACTGCAGCACCTCGGCGATCACGACCGTCTTCATCGGCTCCTCGTACAGGCCGTCGAGCATCTCAGGCAGCCGGTCGGCCGCCATGAACAGGCTCCAGTCCTCGTGTCCGCGACGGTGGACGGCCATGCCGACGCAGTGCCAGAGCGCGCCGAGGACGACGACCACCTCGGCGTCCTCGTTGGTCATGCCGTAGTCGTCCACCATTCCCGCCTTGGCGCCCTTGCGGGTGAGGTCGCGCAGCAGCTTCAGGGCGATGTTGGCGACCACCTGGATGTGCACCCAGGAGTGGTCGTTGATGCGCATGCGGCGGACGGCGTTCACGTTCGCGACGTGCCACCAGGCGCGCAGCGAGACGTCGGCGTTGGCGCGGGCGACGACCTCGCGGAGGACCTTGTTGCGGCGCGCCGGGATGTTGATGCGCATCGCCGCTACGGCCTCCGCCGGCCCCATGGCCGCGCCGCGCTCGGCCTCGACGGACACGCCGCGCTGGCCGGTGGGCGGCGGCTCGATCTGCTCGTCGTCCGCCATGCCGCATACCGTACACCAGGTGCTGACGACGCCCCGGACGTGGCCCGCGCGGTACCGGCTGCACAAGTACTGGTCGCGCAAGCCGCCCGACCTGGTGGCGGCGCGCATCGCCGCGGCGACCGTTCCGGGCGACCTCGTGCTCGACCCGTTCTGCGGCTCCGGCGTCGCCCCGATCGAGGCCGCGGCGCTGGGGCGGCGGGCGATCGGCATCGACGTCAACCCGTTCGCGGTCTTCCTCGCGCGCACCACCGCGGCACCGTGCGATCCCGAAGCGCTGGCGGCTGCGGGCGCGCGGGTGCTGCAGGCGGCGCAGGCAGCGGAGGGCGCCTGGCACCGCACGCCCTGCCGGCGCTGCGGAGCAGACGCGGCGCTGGCCGGTACGGCCCGGCGGGGCGCCGAGCTCGTCGCCGTGCACGTGCGCTGCCCACGGTGCGGCGGCACGCGCCGCGAGGAGCCGTTGCGCGCCGACCTTCGGCTCGCCACCGGTGCGGACGCCGCGGGGGACGGCAATGCACCGCGGCCACCCGTGTTCGCCGGCTGGCAGACGCGCAAGCTGGTGCGCGCCGGCCTGACCGATTTCGGCGAGCTGTTCACCAGGCGCAACCTGCGCGCGCTCGCCACCATCCGGGCCGCGATCCTGGCCGAGCCCGACAACGCCATCCGCGACTGCCTGCTGCTCGCTCTCACCGGCGCGCTGGCGCAGGGCTCGCGGATGATGGCCGACCACGGCCGCGACGGCGGTGGCGCCTCGTGGAAGCTGAACATCTACTGGCTGCCGGAGCGCAGCCTCGAGCTGGATCCGTTCCGCTGCTTCGCGAACCGCCTGCAGCGCGTCGTGGCGGCCAAGCGAGACACCGCGACGCTGCTGGCCGGTGCCGAGCCGCCGCGGTTCGTCTGCGCCGACGCGCGCGGCCTCACGGCTCACGTGCCCGCCGGTTCGGTCGCCTACGCGTTCGCCGACCCGCCGTACGGCGGCGAGGGCATCCAGTACGCCGAGCTATCCGCCTTGTGGTGCGCCTGGCTCGACCCGCCGCTCGAGCCCGCGCACGAGTCGGAGATCGGTGAGAACCCGTATCGCGGCCGTGATCGAGAGGCGTTCGCAACGGGGCTGCTGGATGGCTTCCGCGCCGTCCACCGGGCGCTGGTGCCGGGCGGACGGATGACGGTCACGTTCGCGTCCCGCGATGCGCGGTCGTGGCAGGCGCTCGGCGCGGCCCTGGCCGGCGCCGGGTTCCGGGTCGACGAGCAGGTGGAGATGGGGCGGTCGGCGCCGGGGCTCACCGAGCGCACGTCACCGGGTGCGACGCGCACCGACGCGTGGCTGGAGTGCGTCCGACTCGGCCCGCAGGGCCGTTCAGCGCACCCGCAGCTTCGCGACCGCGGCCCTCGAGACGTTCCCCGCCCGATCCCGTGAGCGCAGTTCGAGCCGGTAGGTGCCCTTGCGCAGCTTCGAGCCGACGCGGAAGAAGTAGAGCTTGCCCTTCGCATCGCCGAACGCGGTCGACTTGCGGACGACGACCCGGCCGTGCAGCTTGATCAGCAGCTGATCGGCGGTCTCGCCCAGGTTGTCGCGCACCCGGTAGTAGACGCGGAACGCGCGCCGCTTCGGCGCCCTCTGCGACCTCAGCGTCAGCACCGGCGCCTGGACGTCGCGCGGCTTCGACGCCGGCGGCGGCGTCGCGTGGTAGGCCGTCCAGGTGGCGATCGCCCAGTCGGCGATGGTCGCCACGCGCGTGATGCCGTCGTACGTCGTGCAGTAATCGGTGGAACCGCCCGGCCCGGCGACGAGCCGGCCGATCGACGTGATGCCGACCTGCAGCCACTCTCCGGTGCTGCTCTGCACGATGTGCGGTCCGCCGGAGTCGCCGTTGCAGGTCGTCGTCGGCGGCGAGCCGGCGCAGAGATGCCAGTTCGTCCAGAAGTTCGTGGCTCCGAACAGCGTGTTGCACGCCTGCGGCGTGAACAGGTGCAGCTGCGCCTGCATCAGCTCGTTCGGGTACACCGGGGAGATGATCGGGGCCTGGTCGCCGACCGCCCGCCAGACCGCCGTCGACCCCCAGCCGGCAGCCCAGTCGATGGCGTTGCTGTTCAGCGCCGTTGTCTCGGCCGTCAGGTCGGCCATCCGGATCGCCGGTGCCGTCGTCGCGGTCTGCAGGAACAACAGGGCAGCGTCACCGCCGTAGGTGACCGTTTCGAAGCTCGCGTGCGGGACGACCTTTGCGACCTGCAGCACCTCGCCGGTGATCGGCTGCAGGAGGCGCTGCTTGGCGACCACGTAGAGGGCGCCGGCGGGCATCAGGCCGCCGTTTTCGTAGACGCAGTGCGCAGCGGTGAGGATGAGATCGGCGGCGATCACCGTGCCGCCGCACCGGTTCGCGCTGTCGCCCGACCGGCGGATGGAGACGATCCACGGCCACCCGCCGTCCGGCACCACCGTGCCGCCGATGATCCGCTGCGTGCGCGTGGCCGGCGCCGTGGGGCCGACGGTCGCCGGCGGCCGCATGCTCGCGGCGTCGGGCTTCGCGGTTGCGGCGCCGGCGGCGGGCGCGACGGCGACCAGGCTCGCCGCCAGCGCGAGCGCGGGCAGCAGGCATCGTCCCCCGAGCGATGTCACCAGCGCCATGTGGCGATCGTATGTCGGGTGGCGGAGCGCGCGCAAGCCCGATCTCCGGCTGCCCGTTGTGCCAGGCCGACACGACGGCGACGACGTGAGGAGCTCGTCGACACCTTCGCGTCCTGCCGGTCGCCGTCAAGCCGGCAATCGCCGGCGCACCGGTTTGCCGGCCTGCGCGACGTCATCCGCGTCGGACACGCTCGCGGGCTCGCGGGTGGTGCGGACGGGGACCGCGCGGATCGGGCCGGAATCGCGACGCGGGCGCGCGACAGCGTGTCGGCGCCGCCGAGTGCACCCACCGGCGACGCGAACCTCGAGCGGTCTCGGCGTCGTCGGTCACGCATCCCTCAGCTGCGCCGCAGGATCTCGATCAGTGCGGCGATCTCGCGCTCGCCGTGGCCGGTCTCGACCGCCCGCGCCGTCAGGTCGCGCACGAGGCGCGGGAACTCGCTGTTGACGCCGGCCCCCTCGGCCGCGCCGAGGATGCCCTTCATGCCCGCCAGGTGCGTCGAGAGCGCGGCCTGGTCGCCGCTGAAGTCGTTGCGGGCGATCAGGTCGCGGGCGAGCGTTGCCTCGGCCGCGATCTCGATGCCGAACGACGGCACCGCGTCGAACACGACCGACGGGTCGACGCCCTCCGCCTCCAGAAACGCAGCGCCCTGGAACAGCCCGATCATGGTGCCGTACAGGAACGACAGCCACGCGAGATCGGCGGCGGCGGCACCGCCCACGGCCTCGCCGACGAACGTCGGCCGGCCGCCCAGCGCCGCCAGCGTCGCGCGATGCCGGTCGAAGGCGGCGCGGTCACCGGAGTAGAAGACGATCGTCGGCTCGTCGCCGATGCGAGCGGGATACGTCGCGATCGAGCCGTCGAGGTACGCCACGCCCGCACCGGTCGCCCACTCGGCCATCCCCCGTGCGTCGGCCGGGTCGCCCGTCGCCAGTTGCACGAAGGTCTTGCCCCGCAGCGCCGCGGTGACGCCGGGCGCCGCCAGCACCTCGTACGTCGCGTCGTAGTCGAGCACGCAGCCGACGACCAGATCGGACGCCTCGCACGCGGCGGCGGGCGATCCGGTCGCGCCGCTGCGCGTCCACCCGGTCGTCGTGTGACCGGCCGCGGTGAACGCCCGGGCCAGCGCGGCGCCCATGTTGCCGAGCCCCAGGACGGAGACGGCGGCCATCTAGCGGCGGGGGGGAGCGGTGGCCTGGCGGGCCGACCAGTACTTGAGCCCGCGCGAGACGATCCACAGGGCCACGACCACGATGCCCGTGATGATGAAGATGCGCGGCAGGATCCCGACGCTCGGGGGCACCAGCCGGTGCGCGAGGATCGTGATCATCACGACCGCGCCGATGGGCAGGAACCGATGGAGGAACGGGAGGATCGCGCTCACGGGCCACATGGTAGTGGCCTGGCGGCTCGTCAGGCGCTCGCGGCCTGCAGCCAGTCGCCGTAGAGCGCCCGGTAGCGGCCCGCGCGCACGAGCAGCTCGTCGTGGTTGCCGCTCTCGACGACCCGGCCGTTCTCGAGCACGAGGATCAGGTCGGCGCGGCGGATCGTCGACAGGCGGTGGGCCACCACGAACGAGGTGCGGCCGGCCAGCACGGTTGCGATCGCCTCCTCGATGCGCTCCTCCGTGGCCAGGTCGACCGAGGAGGTGGCCTCGTCCAGGATCAGCAGGCGTGGGTCGTGCAGCAGCGCCCGGGCGAGCGCGACCAGCTGGCGCTGTCCGATCGACAGCCGCACGCCGCGCTCCTGCACCGGCGTGTCGTAGCCCAGCGGCAGCGCCTCGATGAACGGCGCCGCGCCGACGGCGGTGGCCGCCGCGCGCACGTCCTCGTCACTGGCGTCAGGCCGCCCGTAGGCGATGTTCTCGCGAATGGTCGTCGCGAACAGGAAGCCCTCCTGCGGGACGATGCCGATCTGCCGCCGCAGCGATGCCTGCTTGACGTGGCGCAGGTCGTGGCCGTCCATCTTGATGGCGCCCGAGGTGGGGTCGTAGAACCGCGAGAGCAGCTTCACGATGGTCGACTTGCCGGCGCCGGTGTGGCCGACCAGCGCCACCGTCTGCCCCGGATCGGCGTGCAGCGTCAGGCCGTGCAGCACCTCGCGATCGGCGCGGTAGCCGAAGTGGACGTCGTCGAAGTCGACCGCCCCGTCGATGTCGATGTCGATCGCGTCGGGGCCGTCGACCAGCTGCGGCTCCACGTCCATCACGTCGAAGATCTTGTCGAGCGCCGCGCTGGCCGCCAGGAACGTGTTGTACAGCTGCGACAGCTGCTGCACGGGGTCGAAGAAGTTCGACAGGTAGCCGGTGAACGCGACCAGCGTGCCGAGGCCGAGGTCGCCCTGGATGTAGAGCCAGCCGCCGTAGCCGAACACGATCGCCGTGCCGACGTTGGACAGCAGGCCGACGGCCGGGAAGTAGTACGCGTTCGCCGCCACGGTCTGCTGGTTGGCGTCGCGGTAGGAGCCGTTGACGGTGCGGAAGTTCGCGAGGTTGGTCTCCTCGCGTCCGTACGCCTGCATCACACGGACGCCGGACAGGTCCTCCTGCAACGTCGCCGTGACCAGCCCGAGCCGCTCGCGCATGCGCCGGTACGCACGGGCCGAGTAGACGCGGAACATGGCAGTCGCGACCGCCATCAGCGGGAAGACGATGATGGTGGCGAGCGCGAGGCGCCAGTCGAGGAAGAACAGGATCACCGTCGAGCCGACCAGCGCGAGGGTGCTCGACACGGTCGAGGTGAGCCCGTCGGTGACGAGCTGCTGCAGCGCCTCGACGTCGTTGGTGAGGCGGGAGATCAGCACGCCCGCGCGATTGCGCTCGTAGTAGCCGAGCTCGAGGGTCTGCAGGTGGCCGAACAGGTCGCCGCGCAGGTCGGTCAGCACGCGCTCGCCGGCGTACCCGATCTGGTACGTCTGCACGCCCTGGGCGGCGAAGCCGATCATCGAGATGATCAGGAAGCCGACGACGATCCAGGTCAGCACCGTCAGGTCGCGCGGCACGATGGCGTCGTCGATCGCGAGCTTCGCGAGGTAGGGGCCGGCGAGGCCGGCGCCGGTGGCGACCAGCATCGCCACGATGCCGACGCTGGCGCGCCGCCAGTAGGGCCGCACGTAGCGGGCGAGCCGCTGCAGGCGACGCAGGCCGCGGCGCATCGAGGCGGCCTCGTCGGGCACCGGCACCGCATTCATGGAGCCGTGCCTAGCCAAGCCGGCTCCCGCGCTCGCGGGTGGTCGTCACGGGCTCGCCCTCCTTGGGCGGCACGTACCGGTCGCCGTCGAGGTCGACGAAGGTGCGGTCGAGCAGGCCGTGCGTGCGGATGCGGCTGTACAGCTCGCTCGTCTCGGCCAGCTCCTCGTGGGAGCCGTCGGCGACGATGCGCCCGCCGTCCATCACGACCACCCGCTCGGCCAGCGAGATGGTGGACAGCCGGTGGGCGATGATGATCGTCGTCCGGTCGCGCATCAGCTCCTGCAGCGCGCGCTTGATCTTCGCCTCCGTGGTTGCGTCGACGGCCGCGGTGGCGTCGTCGAGGATCAGGATGCGCGGGTTGACCAGCAGCGCCCGGGCGATCGCGATGCGCTGGCGCTGGCCGCCCGACAGGGTCAGGCCGCGCTCGCCGATCTGCGTGGTGTAGCCGTCTGGCAGCGACTCGATGAACTCGGTCGCCTGCGCCCGGTCGGCCGCCTGCCGGACGTCGTCGTCGGTCGCCCACGGCGCGCCGAACGCGATGTTCTCGCGCACCGACGCCGAGAACAGGAACGTGTCCTCGGTGACGACGCCGATGTTCCGGCGCAGGTCGGTCAGCGCCAGCTCGCGCACGTCGACGCCGTCGACCAGGACGCGGCCGGCGCTGACGTCGTAGAAGCGCGGCACCAGGGTCGTGAGCGTGGTCTTGCCACAGCCGGTCGGGCCGATCAGCGCGACCGTCGAGCCGGCCGGGATGTCGAGGTCGACGTCGCAGACGATCGGCCGGTCCGGGTCGTAGCCGAACCGGACGCCCTCGAACCGGATCGCGCCGCCGCCGTCGGCCGGCAGCGGCTGCGGCGCCGGCGGATCGGCCAGCTCGGGCTCCAGGTCGAGCAGCTCCAGCACGCGAACACCGCTGGCGACGGCGCGCTGCGCCTGGCCCACCCACATGCCGAGCGCGCGCAGCGGCAGCACCAGCATGGCGAGCAGGAGGGTGAAGCGCACGAATTCGCCGAGCGTGGTGCGGCCGTCGACGACCATCCAGCCGCCCAGCGCCAGCACCCCGGCGACGGCGAGGGCGGGCACAAACGCGAGCAGCGGCACGTAGACGGCTCGCAGCGCGTTGGCCCGCACGTTCACGTCGAAAATGCGCTCCGACTTCGCGCGGAACCGCTGCGTCTCGCGCTGCTCCTGGCCGAACGCCTTCACGACGCGGACGCCGACGACGTTCTCCTCGGCCTGCGTAGTGACGTCGGCGAGCGTCTGCTGCGCCTCGCTCAGCACCGGGTGCGAGACGCGCGAGTAGCGCAGGGCGATGTAGACGATGGGCGGCGCGATCGCGACCGCCACGAGCGACAGCAGCGGGTCGGTGATCACGAGCACGATCAGCACGCCGACGATCGTGAACAGGTACTGCGTGAAGAACAGCAGCCCGTAGGAGAGGAAGATGCGGACCGTGCCGACGTCGGCCGTCGCGCGGCTCATCAGCTGTCCGGTCTGGTTGCGGTCGTAGAACGAGAACGAGAGCCGCTGCAGGTGCGAGTATGTCCGGTTGCGCAGGTCGTACTCGATCGACACGGCCATCGTCCCGGAGACGAGCCGGCGCACGGTCATGAGGACGAACCGCAGCACGGCGGCGCCGAGCATCAGCCCGATCAGGAACTTCAGCTTGGCCGTGTCCCGCGGCTGGATGGCGTTGTCGATCACGTCGCCGGTCAGCCACGGCACCGCGAGCTCGAACGCCTGGGCGCAGAGCGCGAGGATGATCGACAGCCACAGCGCACCGCGATACGGCCGTGCAAAGCCCATCAGCCGCCGCAGCGTGCCGAGGAACTGGCCCTTCTCGAGCGGCCGGTCGGAAGGGAGAAGCGTCGTTGCCACCTCAGAAGTCAACGTGGCAGGCTACCGAGCCCTTCCCAGCCCGCCGCCCACGTCCGGGCCGCCGCGACCTCGCGGCCCCGCGTGCCGTCGGCACCCGTGCCGGCCGCGTCCGGATCGCGCCAGAGGCGCTTCATCCACGGTGGGGAGGCGGCCGCATCGAAGCGGAACCGCCGCGAACGGGCCAGGTCGGCGGCGACGAACGTCGGGTCGACCGTGCCCAGCGTGCCGTTCCAGCGGTCGCCGGCAAGGTCGATGTCGGCTGGCGCGAAGCCGTTGGCGTGGGATCCCGACGCGCGGTAGACCAACGGCCGCGGGCCGATCGGCCGCCACCCGGGCGCGGTCGCCCACCACGGGCCGGTCCCGGCCAGCCCGCCGTGTGCCGTGGCCCGCGCAGCGGCGCCGTCGGCGGCGAGCCGGACGATCACGCCCTCCCAGTCGTCGCGGTGCGCGCCGAGACCGGCGTCGGGCAGATGCGTCGTGCGCGAGTCCGGGTAGTAGAGCCAGTAGTGGATATATGCCGATTCGGCCCGGCGCACGAGATGGACGAACGCCACCGCGCGACCGACGCCGAACCGCGCGCACGCCTTCAGCCGGCAGCGGGCGAAGTCGACCGGCACGCTCGCATCCTCGCGGTAGACGTCGCGCTCCAGCACGACGCGCGGTGCATAGCGGCGGATCAGCGGTCCCCAGGTGGCGCTGCCGATCGCCCACGTGTCGTCGTGGACGGGGCTCGGCGGCCGCAGCGCGCCCCGGAGCGCGTCGGCCGTCGAGCCCGCTGCGCCGCCCGCGAGCGCGACCCCGACCCCGACGGTGATGAGGGCCGCGAGGCCCATGAGAAGGGCGAACTCGAGGCTCGCCTGACCGCTGCTCCTGTGCATGCAGGCACGCTCCGCGAGGCGCGCGTGCCGTGAAGTGCGCGCAGGCCCGCGGGTCCGTCACGCAGAGACGCGGGCGGCTCCGAGCTCGTCTGCGATCAGCGCGATCGCACGCTCGACCAGCACGCGGTGCGCCGGGGTGTTGAGCCAGGCCGAGGCGCCGCTCGGGTGGGGCAGCGGCACGAACACGCGGCCGTCGACCTCGATGCGGTGGCCGATGATGTCGACCAGCCGGGCGGGGCCGAGCAGGCGTTCGATCGCGAGGCCGCCGATCGGGATCACGAGCGGTGGATCGAGCAGCCGCAGCACCGCGTCCGTCCACGGGGCGCAGTTGCGCAGCTCGGCGAGTGCCGGACGGCGGTCGCCGCGACCGCCCGGCACGCGACCCGGATAGCACTTCATGACGGCCGTCATCGCGAACGTGGCGCGGAACCGCGTCTCGTCCTCCAGGTCGTAGTCCGCGAACCAGCGGCGCAGCCGGCGGCCGGCGTCGGCGCCGAACGGGCGCCCGACCGACTCCTCGTGGATGCCCGGCGCCTGTCCGATGATCAGCGCGCGATGGCCTTCCCGCACGTTGCTGATCGGTCGCGACCGGGCGTCGGGGCACAGGCGGCACGGCGCGAGTCGCTCGCGCCACTCCTCGAGCGTCCGACACGCGTTCCCGGGATGCACGGCACAAGGGTAGACTGGAGGCGATGACGACAAAGAAGCAGGAGGCGCGCGAGCGCAAGCGGCGCGTCCACGGCTACGAGACCGAGCCGCTCGAGAGCACGGTCGCCGAGCCCGAGCCCGAGGTCCGGCGCGGCTTCCGGAAGGTGCGCACGCCCCCGCAGCGCGCCGGCAAGCCCGCTGCCGCGAAGTCGTCGGCCAAGCCGTCCGGCGGCAAGGGCGCCGCCACCGGCCCGCGCGGGCGGAAGCTGTACCGCGACGGCGCCACGATCGTGAACGGCCGGCAGCGCGTCCCGCCGCCCACCTGGCGCCGCACGCTGATCCGCACCGCGATCTTCCTGCCGGTGATGTGGGTGATCGTCCACTTCCTGTTCACGTCCAGCCAGATGAGCCCGTCGGACGAGGTGCTGCTGATCGCGATGTACGCGGTCGTCACCGTCGGCGTCATGCACTTCTCCGAGACCTTCCGGTACCGGCGCCTCGACCGGATGCTCACGGAAGCCGGCTCGCCGCCGCACGGCTGAGCGCAGCGCCGACGCCGTACCGTGGGTCTCGGGCCGGTCCCGCCGCGCGGCAGCTGGTGCGTGACATCCTCGGTCTCGCGCCGCGGCCGTAGCGCCGTCGACGCGCACCGCCTCCGGTACCCTCAACGCGGCTTGGATCTCGACGTCATCTTCCTCGGCACGGCCGGCTCCGTGCCGACCGCCTCGCGCATCACCTCGGCCACGCTGATCCGGCGGGGCGGCGAGCGCATCCTCGTCGACTGCGGCGAGGGAGCGCAGCGTCGCCTGATGCAATCGACGGCCGGGCTCGCCGACATCGAGCTGATCCTGCTCACGCACGCGCACACCGACCACTATCTCGGGCTGCCGGGGCTGCTGAAGACCTTCGACCTGCGCGAGCGCACCGCGCCGCTGGCGCTGTACGGTCCGCCCGGCACGCGGGCCCTGGTCGCCTCGCTGGCGCCGATCATCGGCCGGCTCTCGTTCCCGTTCGTCGTGGTCGACCTCGGCGCGGGGGAGGAGGTGGCCTGCGACGGCTACCGCCTGATCTCGGTGCCGACCGTGCACCGCGGCCCCTCCTGCGGCTGGTCGCTGGTCGAGGACGATCGCCCCGGCCGGTTCGACGTGGACGAGGCGCGCCGCCGCGGCGTGCCGGAGGGCCCGCTGTTCGGGCAGCTGCAGCGCGGGGAGGACGTGATGCTGGCCGACGGCACCGCCGTGCGCGCGGCCGACATCGTCGGCGAGGACCGGATCGGCCGGCGCATCGTCATCTCCGGCGACACGCGCCCGTGCGACGGCGTGCTGGCCGCCTCGATCGGCGCCGACCTGCTCGTGCACGAGGCGACCTTCCTGGTCGACGAGTGGGAGCGCGCCCGCGAGACCCGGCACTCGACCGCGCAGGAGGCCGCCGAGCTGGCGGCTGAGGCCGACGTGACGATGCTCGTGCTGACGCACCTCTCGACGCGGTACGCGCCGCGCGCCGTGAAGGACGAGGCCCGGGCCTCCTTCGCCAACGCGCACGTGCCGCGCGACCTCGACTCGGTCGAGCTGCCCTTCCGCGAGCGCGGCGAACCGCGTATCGTCCATGGCGGTGGCGCACAGCGCGCCGCCGAGGAGGAAGTGACGCCATGACGATCTCGATCCTCGTGGCCGCGGACATCACCGAGGCCGATGAGGTGCAACGCCTGCTCGCCGCCGCCGGCATCGACTCGACGCTGGAACGCGTCGACGTCGAGGGAACCGTCGGCACCGGGGATGGACCGCTCCGCGTCCTCGTCCCGGCCGACCAGCACGAGTCGGCGCTCGCCGCGCTCCAGGCCGCCGCGGAGGCCGAGGACGACGGCGAGGGCGCCGACAATGCCTGGTGAGCTCGTCCGGCTCACCAGCGCATCGAGCGGACCCGAGGCCGAGATGATCACCGGCCTGCTCCAGAACGCCGGCATTCGCGCGCTGATCCAGCGCACCGCCGCGTTCGACGTGCCCGACTTCCTGGCCGGCGGGCCGCGCGAGGTGTTCGTCCGGCCGGAGGATCACGCCCGCGCCGCCGAGCTGGTCGAGAGCCACTTCGGCTTGCACTGAGCCTGGGACCGTCGACCGATCCAGGCGAGACCGGGTGATCTTGGCGGGGTAGGGCGACGGCCGGATGCGCCAGCGCACCGCCAGGCCGTAGCGTCGGTGGCATGGCCCAAAGGCATCGTTCGGCAGCAAGGCTCGTGACCGTGGGTGCCGTCGTGGCGCTGGCGGCGATCGCAGTGGGACCGGCGCGAGCCGGCACCTACACCTTCTCCTTCCAGGAGTCGATCGTCGACGACCGGCTGGCGGGGCCTGCGGTGCACGGCACCTTCGCGGCGCTGCGCGACACCTCGGTGGCGGTCGCCGGCTGGCACGGCCCGCGCGTGCGCACCACGGCCGGCGGGCACACGGCCGGCTCGTTCGCGATGCTCGACCTGCTCGCGCCGTCGCCCGCGAAGTTCGTCCAGTCGTCGGTCGTCGTGCGCTACCGCGGCTGCTCGAAGGAGGCCGACGGCGGCTTCTGGGTCGAGGCCTCGGCCATCGTCGGCCAGTCGGAGGCGCTCGGCACCCGCCGCACGCTGCCGCCGTTCGACGGCTGCGCCGAGGTCGCGGCGGAGCATCCCGGCTCGGCCACCATCGCCCGGCCCGACCGGATCCGCTTCAAGCTCGGCTCGACGAGGACCGACTCCAGCCACGCCGCCGGCACGTCGCTGCTGATCAACCAGATCACGGGCACGATCGAGGACGTGACGGTGCCGACGGTGACCGCCATGGCCGTCACCGGCACCACCACCGGCTCCGCGCGGGTCGTCACGTGGTCGGCCGCCGACGGCCAGGCGGGGCCGCGCAGCGTCACCCTCCGCGTCACGGGCCCGAACGGGTACGTCCTCGCGCCGCCCGGCTGGACGGGCCCGGCCGCGCCCAACCGCGCCTGCATCGCCGGCCAGTACCTGTCCGGCTGCCAGACCACCGTCTCCGGCGCCGCCGCAATCACCCTGCCGGCCGTCACCGGCACCTTCACGGCGGCCACCACGGTCACCGACGGCGCCGGCAACGTCGCCGTGCGCACGCTGGACATGGAGCGTGTCGCCGCCCCGACCGTGGCGGCGGCGCCGACCATCGGCGGCTTCGCCCAGGTCGGCCAGACGCTGACGCTCGCCGGCGGCACGTTCGGCAACGGGCCGACGGTCGTCACGTACGGCTTCTACCGGCTCGCAGGCGGGATCCTGACGCCGGTGCAGACGGCCGGCGCGAGCCGGAGCTACGTCGTCGGCCGGGCCGACTACGGCAGCACGATCGTCGGTCGCATCACGGGCTCGAACGGGGCCGGCTCGGCCCTGGTCGACAGCCCGGCGTCGGCGATCGTGCTGCCGGGCCTTCCGTCCGGCGGCGCGCCGGTGATCGACGGCCTGCCCGGGGTCGTCGACCGCCAGCTGGCCGTCGTGCCGGGCACGTGGGACAACGGCGGCGCGCCCGGCCGGCCCACCGTCACCGCCGTGCGCTGGTACTCGTGCGGCACGGCGTGCTCGCTCGTCGGCCATAGCGCTACGTACCTGCCGGGCGTCGCCGACGTCGGTCGCCGGCTGTCGGCCGAGGTCGACGTCGTCAACGCCGCCGGCACCGCCACCGGTTCGACCGCGCCCACCGGCGTCGTCACGGCCGGGCCGCCGACGCTCGTCAGCGCACCGGTCATCTCAGGGCCGGCCCGCGTCGGCGAGACCCTGTCGGCGCTGCCCGCCGTGGCCACCGGCCACGGCGCCCCCGTGACCGTCGCGATCGCGTGGTTCACCTGCCGCGACACCGGCGTGGCCTCCTGCACCGGCGCGGCCGGACCGGGCGCCACGCACCTGATCGCGGAGGCCGAGCGCGGCCTGCACCTGCGGGTCCGAGCCGACGTGCGCAGCGCCGGCGGCTCGATGCTCTCCTGGTCGGCCCCGACCGAGCAGGTGCTGGGCCGCAACGAGTGCCTGCTGGTCGCGCCGGGCACGATCACGGCCTGCGTCGGCGCCTCGTCGCGCATCACCCTCGAGGCGAGGCTCGATCGCACCCGAGCCGCCGCCGGCCAGCTGGTCGTCGTCGCCGGGCGCGTCACGACCGCCGGCGACCTGCCCCGGCCGGACCGCGTCACCGTCGTCCGCGCCGGCCGCACCCAGCTGGCAGCCGTCGATGCGGGCGGCGGCTTCGCCCTGACGTTCGTGCCCGCGCTGTCGGAGCGCGTGGCGGTCAGCGTCACGATCGCCGGCCGCGGCGACGCGCTCGTGCTCGATGCCGGCGAGGTGCGGGTCGTGCCGCGGATGACCGCCCGGTTCACGGTGCGGCGCGACCGGTACGGCACCGTGCGCGACCTGCGGGTGACCGGCCGCGTCGCGCCGCGCGTGCCCGTCTCGAAGTTCCGGCTGCTGCTCGAGGGACGCACCCCGAAGGGCCGCGTGGTGGGCCTCATCTGCCGGGTGGACGAGCAGCCGATCGTGCTCGACGGCGCCTACGCCGCGCACTGCACGTCACGCGGCCTGCCGCGCCGCGCGACCTACCGCGTGCGGTTCCTGCCCGGTCCCGGCTCACCGCTCGAGGCGGCGCAGACGGGCTGGCAGCGCGCCGCTCTCCGGAAGTAGGCGGGCCGGAGGGCGCACCGGGGCCCGGACCGCTAGCATGCCCGCAGCACCAAGGTCCCTTTAAGTCCGCGCCCTGAGAGGCCGGAAAGGAGCCCGGCATGACGACTGCGACCGACAAGGTCGTAATGGACGACGACGCGCTGCGCCGGACGCTTGTCCGGATCGCGCACGAGATCGTCGAGAAGAATCCCGAGCTGTCCGACGTGTGCCTCGTCGGCATCTACACGCGAGGCGTCGCGATCGCGCAGCGGCTGCGCCGCGAGATCGCACAGGCGACCGGGTTCGAGCCCGACGTCGGCGCCCTCGACATCTCCTTCTACCGCGACGACGTCACCTCGCGGCAACCCGTCGTCCACTCGACGCGCCTCGATTTCCCCATCGACGGACGCACGGTCGTGCTGGTGGACGACGTGCTGTACACCGGCCGCACCATCCGCGCGGCCATCGACGCGCTGTTCGACTACGGGCGCCCGTCCCGCATCCGGCTCGCCGTGCTGGCCGACCGTGGTCACCGGGAGCTGCCGATCCGCGCGGACTACGTGGGCAAGAACCTTCCGACCAGCGCCGGCGAGCGGGTCTTCGTGCGTCTGGTCGAGATCGACGAGGTCGACGAGGTGACGATCCGATGAGTGAGCTCCGGTACCCGCCGGCCGATGGCCGGGCCAAACGCCATCTGATCTCGATGTCCGACCTCGGCCGCGAGGACGTGGAGCGCATCCTCGACACCGCCGCCTCGTTCGAGGCGGTGCTGGCGCGCGAGGTGAAGAAGGTGCCGACGCTGCGCGGCCGGACGGTCGTGAACGTCTTCTTCGAGTCGTCCACGCGCACCTCGTCGAGCTTCGAGCTGGCCGCAAAGCGGCTCTCGGCCGACACCATGTCGCTGAAGGCCTCCGGGTCGTCGGTCGACAAGGGCGAGTCGCTCAAGGACACCATCCAGACGATCTCCGCCTACGGCCCCGACGTGGTCGTGATCCGCCACGCCGGCATCGGTGCGCCGGGCCTCGTCACCCGCTACACCTCGGCGCACGTGGTGAACGCCGGCGACGGCAAGCACCAGCACCCGACGCAGTGCCTGCTCGACCTCTACACGATGCGCGAGGCGCTCGGCCGGCTCGACGGCCTGCAGGTCGCGATCGTCGGCGACGTGCTGCACTCGCGAGTCGCGCGCTCGAACATCCAGGGCTTCTCGATGATGGGCGCCGACGTGCTGCTGGTCGGCCCGCCGACGCTGATCCCGCGCGGCATCGAGGCGACCGGCGCGCGGGTCTCGCACGACATCGCCGACATCGCCGACGCCGACGTGGTCTACGTCCTGCGGATGCAGCACGAGCGCATGCAGGAGGGCGCCAACTTCGTGCCCACCCTGCGTGAGTACACGGCCCGCTGGGGCGTCACCCGCGACCGCGTTCGGCCGAGCCAGTTCGTGATGCACCCGGGCCCGATGAACCGCGGCGTCGAGATCGGCAGCGACCTGGCCGACGCGCCCCAGTCGCTGATCCTGCGCCAGGTCGAGGCCGGCCTGGTGACGCGCATGGCCGTGCTCTACGACCTCGTCACGCGACCGCACGCCGCGACCGCCGCCAGCCCCGTCACGACGTCGGCGGTGGCCTGATGGTGCGGCTCGTCCAGCGCTCCGGCGCACCAGCCGAGATCCTGATCCGCGGCGCGCGCCTGTACGACCCCACGGTCGGCATCGACACCGTCGCCGACCTGCACGTCTCGAACGGCGTCATCGCCGCGATCGGCGCCGACCTCGACGCCGGCGGCGCCGAGGTGGTCGAGGCCGACGGCCTGACCGTGCTGCCGGCCTTCGTCGACCCGCACGTGCACCTGCGCACGCCGGGGCAGGAGTACAAGGAGGACCTCGCGACGGGCACGGCGGCGGCGGCCGCCGGCGGCTACTGCGCGATCCTCGGCATGCCGAACACCTCGCCGGTGCTCGACAGCCTGCCGGTGCTCGAATCGCTGTTCGAGCGCGGGGCGGAGGACTGCGCGATCCCGACCGGATTCCTGCCGGCCATCTCGGTCGACCTCAAGGGCGGGCAGCTGACCGAGATGCACGCGCTGGCCGAGCGCGGCGCCGCGGGCTTCACCGACGACGGTCGTCCGGTCGAACGCGCCGGCCTGCTGCGCCGCGCCTTCCAGTACGTCGCGCCGCTCGGCCTGCCGCTGGCGCTGCACGAAGAGGATCTGTCCCTCTCGCGCGGCGGCTCCATGCACGAGGGCACCGTCTCGGCCGAGCTCGGCATCGGCGGCTACCCGTCGATCGCGGAGTCGGCGATGGTGGCGCGCGACCTGCGCATCGCCCGCTACGAGCAGGGCCGCATCCACCTGCAGCACCTCTCGACGCACGAGTCGATCGACGAGGTGGCCTGGGCGCGATCGGTCGGTGTCCGGGTGTCGGCCGAGGCGTCGCCGCACCACCTGCTGCTCACCGACGAGGCCGTCCGCTCGCTCGACGCGAACGTCAAGATGAACCCGCCCCTGGCCGCCGAGGCCGACCGCCAGGCGTTGATCGAGGCGGTCCGCTCGGGCGTCGTCGACTGCATCGCCACCGACCACGCGCCGCATGCGGCCGAGGAGAAGGAGCAGCCGTTCGAGCAGGCGCCGAACGGCGTCACCGGGCTGGAGACGGCGTTCGCCTCCATCCACACCGGCCTCGTCGGGCCCGGCGTGCTGCCGCTCGCCACGGTCGTCACGGCGATGACGGTCGCCCCGGCCCGGGCCTTCGCGCTGACCGAGCCGCGCCTCGAGGTGGGTGCGCCCGCCGACCTGGCGCTCTGGGATCTGTCGGCCGAGTGGACGGTCCGCGCCGACACGTTCCATTCCCGGAGCAAAAACAACGCGTTCCTCGGCCGCCGCCTGCGCGGCCGCTGCCAGCTGACCATCGCCGGCGGCCAGGTCGCCTTCCGGCTCGTCGACGTCGGAGCGCCCGCATGACGGGCGCGTACGTCCTGCTCGAGGACGGGCGCCGGTTCGACGGTGAGGCCGCGTCCAATCCCGGCGCGGCGCTGGGCGAGGTCGTCTTCACGACCGGCATGACCGGCTACCAGGAGAGCCTCACCGACCCCAGCTTCGCCGGGCAGATCCTGACCTTCACGGCGCCGATGATCGGCAACTACGGCGTCGAGGGCGATGTCGGCGAGTCCGACGGCGTCCAGGTGCGCGCGATGATCTGCCGCGAGGCCCGCAACGCGCAGCCGCCCGGTCGCGAGGGGCTGATCGACTGGCTCGACGCGGCCGGCGTGCCCGTGCTGACCGGCATCGACACCCGCGCGCTGGTGCGTCACCTGCGCGAGCGCGGCGCCATGCGCGGCGCCGTCGTCACCGACGGCACGCCGCCGGCCGAGGCGGCCGAGCGCATCGCGGCCCTGCCGCCGATGGCCGGCCAGGACCTCGCCGCCGCCGTCTCCCGTCCGGTGCGGACGCTGGGTGCCACGACGCCGCGCGCCCGCGTGACGGTGCTCGACTACGGCGCCAAGGACTCCATCGCCCGGCTGCTGGCCGAGGCCGGCGCCGACGTCACCGTCGTCCCGCATGACTCGACCGCGGCCGAGGTGGCCGCCACCGATCCCGACGGCGTGCTGCTCGCCAACGGCCCCGGCGACCCCGGCGTCATGGACGAGCACGTCGCCAACGTGCGCGCGATGCTCGACGAGGACCGGCCGCTGTTCGGCATCTGCCTCGGACACCAGCTGCTCGCGCGGGCGCTCGGCCTGGAGACGTTCAAGCTGCGCTTCGGCCACCGCGGCGCCAACCATCCGGTGCTCGAGCAGGCCACCGGCCGTGTGCTGGTGACGAGCCAGAACCACGGCTTCGCGGTCGCCGCACCCGACGGCGAGGACGCCGACGTGGTCGTCACGCACGTCTCGCTCTACGACGGCACGATCGAGGGCCTCCGGGTCGCCGACCGCGACGTCTGGTCGATGCAGTTCCATCCCGAGGCCTCACCGGGGCCGCACGACGCGCGCGACGCGCTCGTGCGGTTCGTCGAGATCGCCGCCGAGCACGCGAAGGAGACCCGCTGATGCCCCGGCGAGACGACCTGAAGAAGATCTGCGTGATCGGGTCCGGCCCGATCGTGATCGGCCAGGCCTGCGAGTTCGACTACTCCGGCGTGCAGGGCCTCCGGGTGCTGCGCCAGGAGGGCTACGAGACGGTCCTGATCAACTCCAATCCGGCGACGATCATGACCGACCCGGGCTGGGCCGACCGGACGTACATCGAGCCGCTCGATCTGGAGGGCATCGCCACCGTGCTGCGGCGCGAGCGGCCCGACGCGCTGCTGCCCACGCTGGGCGGTCAGACGGCGCTCAACGCGGCGATGGAGCTGCAGGGCGCGGGCGTGCTGGACGAGCTCGGCATCGAGCTGATCGGCGCGTCGATCCACGCCATCGAGACGGCCGAGGACCGCGAGCTGTTCGCCCGGGCGATGGCCGCCTGCGGGCTGCGCTGCGCTCACTCGGTGATCATCCACTCGGTGGCCGAGGCGGAGGCGGCCGTCGCCGCCGGCACGCTGCCGCTGCCGCTCGTGATCCGCCCGGCATTCACGCTCGGCGGCCAGGGCGGCGGTTTCGCCAACGACCTCGAAGAGCTGCGCTACCACGTGGAGCGCGGCGTCGCCGAGTCGCCGATCGGCCAGGTGCTGCTCGAGGAGTCGCTGCTCGGCTGGGACGAGTTCGAGCTCGAGGTGATCCGCGACCGCCTCGACAACGTGATCATCGTCTGCTCGATCGAGAACCTCGATCCGATGGGCGTCCACACCGGCGACTCGGTGTGCGTCGCCCCCGCGATGACGCTGTCCGACCGCGAGTACCAGGCCCTGCGCGACGCGGCCGTGACCGTCATCCGCGCAGTCGGCGTCGAGACGGGCGGCTCGAACGTGCAGTTCGCGGTCAATCGCGAGACCGGCGAGATCGTCGTGATCGAGATGAACCCGCGCGTCTCGAGGTCGTCGGCGCTCGCGTCGAAGGCTACCGGCTACCCGATCGCGAAGGTCGCGACGAAGCTGGCGATCGGCTACACGCTGGACGAGATCCCGAACGACCTGACGGGCACCACCCCGGCCAGCTTCGAGCCGACGCTCGACTACGTCGTCGTGAAGATGCCGCGGTTCGCGTTCGAGAAGTTCCCGGGCGCCGACGAACGGCTGACGACGCAGATGAAGTCGGTCGGCGAGGCGATGTCGATCGGCCGGACGTTCACCGAGGCGTTCGGCAAGGCGCTGCGCTCGCGCGAGCTCGACACGTCCCCACGCCTGACCGGCCCGGTCGACGTGCCGGTCTGGGATCGCTACGACACCATCCTGGCGCGGCTGCGCGCGGGCGAGACGCCCGAGGCGCTCGCCGCCGAGGCGGACGTGCACCTCTGGTTCCTGCACGAGCTGGCCCGCATGGTCGCGGTCGAGGAGGAGCTGGTCGCGGCCGGCCTCGCCGGTGCCACGCCGGCGCTGTGGCGCCGCGCGAAGCGGCACGGCCTCGGCGACTCGTGGCTCGCGAAGCGGCTCGGCGCACCCGAGACCGAGGTGCGCGCGGCGCGCCTCGCCGCCGGCGTCCGTCCGGTCTACAAGGCGGTCGACTCGTGCGCCGCCGAGGTCGAGGCGCGCACCAGCTACCGCTACTCGACCTACGAGGACGAGCACGAGCCGGTCGACGACGACCGGCCCAGCGTGCTGATCCTCGGGTCGGGACCGAACCGCATCGGCCAGGGCCTCGAGTTCGACTACTGCTGCGTGCACGCCGCCATGACGTTCCGCGCGCTGGGCTACGCGGCGATCATGGTGAACTGCAACCCGGAGACGGTCTCGACCGACTACGACACGTCGGACCGGCTGTACTTCGAGCCGCTCACCATCGAGGACGTGCTCGAGATCGTCGAGGTCGAGCAGCCGGCCGGGGTCGTGATCCAGTTCGGCGGCCAGACGCCGCTGCGGCTCGCGAAGCGCCTCATCGACGCCGGCGTCCCGATCCTCGGCACGCCGTTCCACGCGATCGACCTGGCCGAGGACCGCCAGCGGTTCGGCTCGCTGCTCGACTCGATCGGCCTGAAGGCCCCCGCCTGGGCGATCGCGAGCACCGCCGACGAGGCGGCCGCGGCGGCCGCGAAGATCGGCTACCCGGTGCTGGTGCGGCCGAGCTACGTGCTCGGTGGCCGCGCGATGCGCATCTGCTACGACGAGGAGATGCTGCGCTCGGGGACGATCGCCACGAGCACGCTGGTCGACTCGTTCGTCGAGGACGCGATCGAGATCGACGTCGACGCGGTCTCCGACGGCGACGACGTGCTGATCGGCGCCGTCATGGAGCACGTCGAGGAGGCCGGCATCCACTCCGGCGACTCCGCCTGCGTGATTCCGGCGCTGGCCATCGGCGACGACGTCGAGGCCGAGGTGCGCCGCCAGACCCGCGAACTGGCCCGCGCGCTCGGCGTGGTCGGCCTGGTCAACGTGCAGTTCGCCGTCCGCGACGGGGAGGTGTTCGTGATCGAGGCCAACCCGCGCGCCTCGCGCACGGTGCCGTTCGTCGCGAAGGCCACCGGCATGCCGCTGGTCGAGGCCGCGTGCCGCGTCGCACTCGGCGACCGCATCGCCGACCTGGGCCTGCGCGAGACGACGCCCACCGTGGTGTCGGTGAAGGAGGCCGTGCTCCCGTTCGCGCGCTTCCCCGGCGCCGATGCTCTGCTCGGCCCGGAGATGCGGGCGACCGGCGAGGTGATGGGCATCGGGCCCGACTTCGCCACGGCCTTCGCGAAGGCGTCGCGTGCCGCCGGCCAGCCACTGCCCGGGACGCGACCCGACCGCCAGTCGGCCGTCGCGATCACGGTCAACGACCGCGACAAGCCCGCCGCCACGCTGCTCGCCCAGCGGTTCCACGACATCGGGTTCCGCATCTACGCCACCGGCGGCACGGCGCGGGCGATCCGCCGGCTGGGCACGCCGGTCGACGAGGTCTCGAAGGTGCACGCGCCCGGCGTCGCGACCATCCCCGACCTGATCGTCAGCGGCGACGTCGACCTGGTGGTCAACACGCCGCTCGGCCGGGGCGCGCGCGGCGACGGCTACGAGATCCGCCGCGCCTGCACACAGGCCAAGGTGCCGTGCATCACGACGCTCTCGGGCGCGAGCGCGGCGATCCAGGCGATGGCCCGGGCCTGGAAGGTCGACCCGAAGCCGCTGCAGGAGCTGCACCTGGGTCAGGCGGTCGACGCGCGCGCGCCGGCGTGATCGAACCCGTCTCCCTCGCCGTCCGCCGCACGGTGGCGGTCGGCAGCTACGTGGTAGTCGAGCTCGACGGCGACGTCGAGGTCGGCCCGCCCGGCACCTTCGCGATGGTGCGCGACCCGGTCGGGGCGGCGTTCCTGCCGCGGCCGGTCGGGCTGTTCCGGCGGCTGGACGGCACGCCTGCCTTCCTGGTCGATCCGGCTTACACGGTCGGCGCGCTCGCGCACGCGCGCACGCTCGATGTGCTGTCGCCGCTGGGCTCCGGGTTCTCCCTCCACGGCGCCCGGGCCGAGTCGACCCTGCTCGTCGGCGCCGGCATCGGCGCGACGGTGTTCTTCGGCGTGCCCGCGGCGCTGGGCGGTCCGGTGCGGGTCGTATGCGGCTTCCGCGAGGAGTCGCAGACGGCGCTGCTCGACCTGATCGCTCCGGCGGCGCTCGGCGAGGCGGTGGTGGCGCCGCGGCTGGTGACCGAGCTGGTCGACCTGGCCGGTATCGAGCTCGTGCTGGCCTCGGGGCCGGGCGCGATGGTGCGCGCCGTCGCGGCGCTGGCCGCCGCGGCGGGGATCCCGTGCCAGGTGGCGCTCGAGGCGCCGATGGCGTGTGGCTTCGGCGCCTGCTATGGCTGCGCGGTCGAGCTCGACGGCGTGTGGAAGCGTCTCTGCATCGAGGGTCCGGTCGTGGCCGCGGAGCGGATCGCGTGATCGACCTCGGCGGACTCCAGCTTGCGCATCCCGTGCTGAACGCGTCGGGCACCCTCGACGCCTGCTCCGCCCACGCGGTGCTGGGCGACGCGACCCTGGGCTGCGCGGCGCACGTCACGAAGACGATCACGCCCGAGTCCCGCGCCGGCAACGCCGCACCGCGCATCGCCGAGGTGCCGGGCGGCATGATCAACTCGATCGGCCTGCCGGGGCCGGGGATCGACCGCTTCATCGCCGAGGTGCTCCCGGCGACGGCCGCGCTCGTCGACGTGCCGATCATCGTCTCGGTGGGCGGCTTCTCACACGACGACTACGTCCGGCTGGTCGAGCGGCTGACCGGGCTCGACACGGTGGCCGCCCTGGAGCTGAACCTGAGCTGTCCCAACGTCAAGTCGGGCTGCATCTCGATCGGCACCGACGCGCGTGAGACGGAGACGCTGACCGCGCAGGTGCGGGCGCGGACGACGCGGCCGCTGCTGGTGAAGCTGTCGCCGAGCGTCGCCGACGTGGCCGAGCTGGCGCGCGCCGCCGAGGCCGGCGGTGCCGACGCCCTGACGCTGACCAACACCGCGCGCGGCATGGTGCTGAACCGCTTCACCGGCGCCCCGCTGCTGGGCGCGGGTACGGGCGGCGTCTCGGGCCCGGCGCTGCGCCCGCAGGCGCTGGCGGCGGTGGCGGCGGCGCGAGCGGCGGTCGCCATCGCCCTGGTCGGTCTGGGCGGCATCGAGACGGTGGACGACGCGAGAGACTTCCTGGCGGTCGGCGCAACGGCGGTGGCGGTCGGAACGGCGATCTTCGTCGACCCGCGCGCCCCCCGCCGTGTCCGAGACGGCCTGGCCGTCTAGTCACGCTCCCGCGCGCTCTCGTGCGCCTCTCATGTTCGGGGTCTGACCCCGAAAACGGCTTCCGTGGGGTCTGACCCCAGAACTTTCGCGCGGGAGGCGCACGGATCGGGCGACGGAACGCGGACCGCGTGTGTTGTGTCACGCACCGCGCGCGGAGGGTCACCGCAAACCGGCTACAACCGATCAGCGAGGGGTTCGTCCCGGCGGCGGATCCAGGATGCGCCCGCCCAATGGTCCCGAGGGTGGCCCAAGTGGCGGACGCCGCGTCCGTTTCTCCCTTTCGGCAGGCATCGTGACGGTCCCGAAATGGGCCTTATCCGTGCCTTCACGAGTGATTTGAAAGACATGTCCGTTTACATCACCCGAAGTGGCCGATTCCCGCAAGAAAACAGGCGGTTCCGCCTTGCGGCGACGTCCTAGATCGGCCATGATCCGCGTCCCATGTCGACCGCGCAGAAGCTCGCCTCCCAGACCCCAGCACGGAGCCTCGACCAGCGCATGGAGGCGCTGCAGCGCGCGAACGTCATCCGGATCGCCCGCGCGCAGCTGAAGCGCGACCTCAAGTCGGGCGCTGCGTCGATCTCGACCCTTCTCGGCGACCCGCCCGAGTGGGTGCTGACGGCGAAGGTGTTCGACCTGCTGCTGGCGGTCCCGAAGTGCGGCCGGGTGAAGGCCGGGCGCTTCCTCACGACCTGCCGGATCTCGCAGTCGAAGACGGTCGGCGGGCTGTCCGAGCGCCAGCGAGCCGAGCTCGTCGCGCTGCTGCGCCGATAGCGCACGGGGCGCCCGCCATCGCGATCCTCTTCGTCATCTCCGGACCCTCCGGAGCCGGCAAGGGCACCTTGATCCACGGCGTGCTCGATCGCGACCCCGAGATCGCCGCCGTCGCCGTGTCGGCCACCACCCGGCGCCAGCGCGAGGGGGAGGAGGAGGGACGCGAGTACTACTTCCTCTCCGACAGCGCGTTCCAGGCCCGCGTCGACGCCGATGCGTTCGAGGAGCACGTCTCGTTCGCGGGCGGCCGCTACGGCACGCTCAAGGAGGAGATCGACCGGCTGCTGGGCGAGGGCCGCAACGTGATCCTGGAGCTGGAGGTGGAGGGCTCGTTCGCGATCCGCCGCCGCCGGCCCGACGCCTGCCTGATCTTCATCGACGCGCCGCTCGAGGAGCTCGACCGGCGGCTGCGGCGACGCGCGACCGAGATGGCGGGCGAGATCGAGATGCGCCTCGCGATCGCCAACGCGCAGCGGCGCGAGCGGACGCAGTTCGACCACGTGATCCTGAACGACGACGCGGATCGGGCCGCCGGCGAGCTCTACGCTACGATGCGGCTGGAGATCTCCCGGCAGGGCGGCCGCCCGTCGCCGTAATGATTCGTCTCGAGGCAACATGATCTATCCGAAGCTCGACGATCTGACCCAGGTCGTCCCGTCCAAGTACGCACTCGTCATCATCGCGGCCAAGCGCGCGCGGCAGCTGAACGCGTACCACCACATGCTCGGTGAGGGCGTGGTCGAGGACGTCGCCCCGCCCCTCGTCGACTCGCGGTCGAAGAACTACCTGACGATGTCGCTCGAGGAGGTCGCTCAGGACCGCCTCGCGTGGGGCACCGACAAGTAGCCGACGCGGAGGTCCTGCTCGGCGTCACCGGCGGCATCGCCGCCTTTCGCGCCGCCGAGTTGTGCCGCCTGCTCGTCAAGGACGGCCTGGAAGTCCAGGTCGTGATGACGTCCGCGGCCGAGCGGTTCGTCGGCGCCACCACGTTCGCGGGACTCTCTCGCGCACCGGTGCTGACCGATTCACCCTCCCCGGGTGGCCCGATCTACCCGCATCTCGACGCTGCCCGCGCCGCCCGCGTGATGGTCGTCGCGCCGTGCTCCGCCAACACGCTGGCGAAGCTGGCGCACGGGCTGGCCGACAACGTGCTGACCGAGTCGGCGCTGGCACTGGCCGGCCGCCTCGTCGTCGCACCGGCGATGAACGTCCGCATGTGGGAGCACCCGGCCACGCAGGCGGCGGTCGACCTGCTGCGGGCGCGCGGCGCGGTGATCGTCGGCCCCGACCACGGCGAGCTGGCGGAGGGTGAGATCGGCGCCGGTCGCCTCGCGGCGCCGGCCGAGATCCACGCCGCCGTCACGCAGCTGCTGCGCCCCGCGGGGCCGCTCGCCGGTCGCCGCGTGCTGGTCACCGCCGGCGGCACGCGCGAGCCGCTCGACCCGGTGCGGTTCCTCGGCAACCGGTCGAGCGGCCGCATGGGCGTCGCGCTCGCCGACGCCGCCCGGCTGCGCGGCGCCGAGGTGACCACGCTGCTCTGCAACGCCGCCGTTCGTCCCGCCGGCGGTACCATCGTCGAGACGCCGACCGCAGCCGCCCTTCAGCGGGAGGCGCTGGCCCGTGCGGCCGACGCCGACATCGTGCTGATGGCCGCCGCGGTCGCCGACTACCGCCCCGCTGAGGCGGGCGAGACGAAGCGCGCGCGCTCCGGCGACTGGTCGCTCGAGCTCGTGCCGACGACCGACATCCTGGCCGCCATCGGCGCCGCGCGCCGGCCCGGCCAGGTGCTGGTCGGCTTCGCGGCCGAGACCGGTGACGGCCTCGAGCGCGCCCGCGCCAAGCGCGAGCGCAAGGGCGTCGACCTGATCGTCCTGAACGACGTCGCCCGTGCCGACATCGGCTTCGAGGTCGACGAGAACGAGGTCGCCCTGGTCGGCCCCGACGGTGTCGAGCACCTCGCGAAGGCCTCGAAGACGGTTATCGCGGCCGCGATCCTCGACCGGATCGAAACGCTCCTGCCGTAGAACCATCTACGGTTCCGGCCGTGGAGAAGCGCGCACTCATCGCCGATCTGGGTGGCGGCGTCCATCGCGTCACGCAGCCGCTGCCGTGGAGCCTCGACCACGTGCACTGCTACGCGGTGGAGGACCCCGAGGGCTGGACGATCATCGACGCGGGCCTCGGCACGCCGGGCACGACCGCGCGCTGGCGCGAGGCGTACGCGACGCTCGGCTCGCCGCGCGTGCGGCGCGTCGTCGCGACGCACTACCACCCGGACCACAACGGCGCCACCGCGGCGCTGATGGAGGTCACCGGCGCCGACGAGTTCGTCCAGGGCCGCCGCGACCACGAGCTGACGTACCCCGGGTTCCTCGACCCGACCGGCCCGCCGCGGTTCGAGCAGCACCTGATCGCGATGGGCATGCCGGCCGACGAGGCGCGGACCTCGACGGTCGACGAGCGCGACACGCCGTACTACCCGGCCGATCCCCATGTCCTGCTCGACGAGGGTGACCACCTCGAGCTGCAGGGCGAGCGCTTCGACGTCTACCACCTGCCGGGGCACGCCGAGGGCCACGTCGTGTTCGTGGGCGTGACCAGCGGCCGCATGTTCGGCGGCGACACGATCCTGAACCAGATCTCGCCCAACGTCGGCCTGTGGGGCGAGGGCTCCTCGACCGATCCGCTGGCGGAGTTCGCCCACTCGCTGGAGCGGATCCGCGACGAGCTGCAGCCGCGGATCATCTATCCCGGCCACCGCACGCCGATCGAGGACGCCGCCGGCCGGGCGAACGAGCTGCTCGCGCACCACGAGGAGCGCCTCGGCGAGTGCGTGACCGGCGTGGCGGGCGGGGCGGCGACACCGTACGAGCTGGCGCTCCACCTGTGGGGCAGCCGCCTCGACTACCACCAGCGCCGGTTCGCGATGGTGGAGGCCGCCGCGCACCTGGTGCGCCTGGTCGGTTTGGGACGGGCGCGCGAGGTCACGCCCTTCCGGTTCGCCGTGGTGTGAGCGACACTACCCGGATGCTCGACATCTCCGGCCTCGGGGTGCGTGACGCGAAAGCGCGTGACGCAGCGCTCGCGGCCTTCGGCGAGGCGCTTCTCGGAGCCGCGCGCGCGGCCGATACCGTCGTGCGCTCGACGGCCGAGACCCTGGTCGGCCTGCTGGCCAGCGCGGAGTCCACGGCGCGCTCGGCGGCGTGTCAGGCGCTCGGCGTCGTGCTGATCCGCGACACCGAGGGGCCGTGCCTGGGCGAGGGTGGCTTCCGGCGGATCCGCGACGCGCTGATCGGCCTCGCCGCGTCCGGTCCCGAGGTCGACGCGTCGTGCCTCGCCGACGCCCTGGACGAGGTCGCGCGCCACCGCGAGGCGACGCCGTCCGACCGGGTCGCCGTCGTCCAGGCGCTCGCGACCACGGTCGCACGCACGACCAAGCCCTTCGACGCGGAGCACGACGAGCGCATCGCGTACGCGCTGGCCGGGGTCGTCGCGGCCGGCGATGTGGCGCCGAGCGAGGCCGCCGACCGCTTCGCGATGGCCCAGCCCTACGCCGGCAGCGCGCGCCTGAATGCGAAGCACGTGCTGCGGGCGACGGCCGCCCGCACCGGCGAGTCGGCGTTCGCCGAGGCCGCGGACCTGCTCGTCACGCGCTGAGCGACGGAGCTACGAGGCGCAGGGCTGCGGTCGCAGCAGCGCCTTGGTGACGCGCTCGATCGTCGTCGCGCCGTACGCCGTGCCCGAGTTGCCGAACGTGGTGATGCCGAGGCCCAGCGTCATCCCGCCGCGCTCCAGTCGCGCGCCCCGCTCCAGTCGCGCGCCCTGGTGCGTGGCCTTGCCGCACCGACGGCTGGCGCAGGAAGGTCAGCAGCAGCAGGCTCTTGATGGTCGACACGCCGCGGACGGGGACGGTGTAGCGCCTGCCGTGGATGTGGCCGCGCGTGTCGATCACGGCGAAGGTGACGGCGCCGGCCCGGCTGCGGGCGACGGCGTCGGCGCGCTTGACGCGCTGCTTCCAGCAGGCCGACTCGGCAGTGGCCGCCGCGGGCACGGTCGAGAGCAGCAGGGCGGCGAGAAGGGAGCGCACGCACAGATCCTACGCGCCCTTTTCGTTCACCGAACCGCAACGGGTCGGCCTGCGTATAGCGCATATACTGGCTCCGGAGCCGGGTCAGCGTCCTGCAGGCACACAAGGAGTGCGGGTGGAAGCATCGAGCAGCGTGATCCCCTTTGGCGCGACGCAGGCGGCGGAGATCGTCGATCGCATCGTGGCCAACGTGAAGCGGGTGATCCACGCGCCGGACGAGACGCTCCGCCTGTGTGTCCTGGCACTCCTCGCAGAGGGTCACGTGATCCTCGAGGACGCGCCGGGTGTGGGGAAGACCCAGCTGGCGAAGGCGCTCGCCAAGTCGGTCGACCTGCGGTTCTCGCGCGCCCAGTTCACGCCCGACCTGCTGCCGTCCGACGTGACCGGCGTGTCGGTCTACAACCAGCGCACCAACGAGTTCGAGTTCCGTCCCGGCCCCGTGTTCACCGACATCCTGCTGGTCGACGAGATCAACCGCGCGTCGCCGAAGACCCAGGCCGCCCTGCTCGAGTGCATGCAGGAGAACCAGGTCACGGTCGACGGCGAGACGTACCGTCTCGAGCCGCCGTTCATGGTGCTCGCGACGCAGAACCCGATCGAGTACGAGGGCACCTACCCGCTGCCTGAGGCCCAGCTCGACCGGTTCATGATGCTGCTGCACCTCGGCTACCCCGAGCTCGCCGACGAGGCCAAGATGCTGTCCGAGCAGGCGCTCGCCGACCCGCTCGAGACGCTCGTGCCCGTCGCCGACGGCGAGGAGATCCGCGCCGCCATCGCGGCGGCGAAGGCGCTGCACGTCGAGGAGAGCCTGAACCGGTACGTCGTCGCCCTGCTGCGTCACACGCGCGCCGACGGCCGCGTGGTGCTGGGCGGCAGCCCGCGCAGCGGCATCGCCGTGATGCGCGTGGCCAAGACGCGCGCGCTCTGCGCGGGTCGCGACTTCGTGACGCCCGACGACATCAAGGCCGTCGTCGAGCCGGTCCTCTCGCACCGCGTGATCCTGTCCCCCGAGGCGCGCTCCACCGGCACCACCGGTGCCGACGTGATCGCCGACGCCCTGCGCCACACGCCGGTACCCATCTGATGCTGACGGCGCGCGGCCGGCTCGCGCTCCTCCTGGCCGCGGGGATGTACGTCGCGGCCTGGGTGCTCGGGACGCGCGAGGCGTACGCGCCGGCCGTCGGGCTGGCGCTGGCCGTGTTGGCGGCGGTGGTTTACGTGCGGCTCGTCCGCGGGCCGTTCCGGCTGATCCGCCGCGGCGGGCCGGGCGAGCACGTCGAGGGCGGCGAGCTGTCGGTGCGGGTCGAGGTGCAGCGCGACGGTGGCCTACCGCCGGTCGGCGCGCGGCTGTTCGACACGCTGCCCGCCGTCGGCGAGGCGCAGGTGCCGCTGTTCAAGGCCGGCGAGGTCATGGCCGGCCGCTACGCGCTGCGCGGGCTGCCGCGCGGCCGGTACCGCCTCGACAAGGCGCGGCTCGTGATCGACGACCCGTTCGGCCTCGCGCGGAGCGAGCTCGAGCTGCCCGCGCAGGGCGCGATCGTCGTCTACCCGCGCATCTTCGAGCTCGACCGGCTGTTCCCCGACGGCGGCGGGCCGAACGGCATGTCGGGCCGCTACCTGCTCGCCCGCGGCGCCGGGTTCGACCTGCACTCGGTGCGCGACCACCAGAGCGGCGAGTCGCTGCGCCGCGTGCACTGGCCGTCCACCGCACGCCGCCAGAAGCTGATGGTGAAGGAGCTCGAGGACGCGCCCCGCGACGAGGCGGCGGTCGTGCTCGACGCCCGCGCCGGCCTGGTCGTCGGCAAGGCGCCTGACTCGTCGTTCGAGATGATGGTGCGCGCCTCCGGCTCGATCCTGAGGCGTCTCGCATCCGAGGGGCGACGGTCGGCGCTCGTGGTGTCCGGTGCGCGGCTCGATCGCACAACGGTGACCTCGTTGGAGGGCGACTGGCGCGTCGCGCTGGAGGTGCTCGCCAGCGTGCAGCCCGACGGCCGGCGCTCGCTGGTCGCTGCCCTCGAGGACGGCCGCGCCGGTCTCGACGCCGCCCGGCTGTTCCTCATCACGCCCGAGCTGACGCCGCAGCTCGAGCAGCGGCTGTCGCTTGTCGCCGGGCGCCGCGAGGTGGCGCTGGTGTGGGTCGACGCGCGCACCTGGAACGATCGCGCGCCCGCGGTCGGCGCACCCGAGGGCATCGCGCTGGCGCTGCAGCGCCGCGGGGTGGCCGTCGTCCGCGTCCGCCGCGGCGACGACCTCGCGAGCGTGCTGCAGGCCGGCGTGCGCGTCGCCACGCCGCCGCCGTCCCAGGCGGTGCGGGCATGAGAGCGCTGTTCGAGCGCCTGGCGCTGCCGCTCGCGCTGTACGTGGCGCTGGTCGCCTTCTCGATCTGGCATCTGCAGCAGATCGAGGATCCCGAGATGGCCGACCTGTGGCTGTGGGCGCTGCTCGCGCTGGTGCCGGCGCTGCTCGCGTCGCTCGGCGCGCAACGGCTGGCGCCGCGCCGCTTCGCGATCCTGATCCTGCCGTCGATCATCGTCGCCATCGGCGCCGCCACGGGGCACTGGCCGTTCCGGCCGCACCTGCTCGGCGACACGGGCTACTTCCGTCTCGTCGGCGGCGACCTGAACGACGGGCTCGACCGGTGGGTGCGGACGCTGCTGCCGTACGACCCGGTGAAGGCGGTGCAGCTGCACGCGATCGTGGTGCTCGCGGTCTTCGCCTGCTTCGCCGCTCTGGCCGCCGCGCTGCTGGTGTGGCGATCGCCGTACCCGGCGATCGTGGTCGGCTTCATCCCGTTCCTCGTCGTCTCGACGGTGTTCGTGCTGCCGCAGCCGACCCTGCGCGCGGCCATCTTCCTGGCGCTGATGCTGGCCATCCTCGCCGTGCTCTCGCAACGTCGCCGGCCGACCATCCAGCTCGCGGCGGGGGCGACGGTCGTCCTGGTCGCCGTGCTGGCGGCCACGCTGCCCGGTGTCGCCAAGAGCGCGATGCTCGACTGGAAGCAGTGGGGCAAGCCGGAGAAGACCGGCACCAGCGTCGGCTTCATCTGGAACCACAGCTACGCGGGCCTGAAGCGCCCGAAGCGGCCCGTGACGCTGCTGCGCGTGACCGCCGACAGCCCGTCGTACTGGCGCGCGGTCGTGCTGTCGAACTTCAACGGCGTCGCGTGGGTGGGCGAGCCGAACGTGGTCGAGACGTCGGCGCCGCCGAACGTCGTCGTGCCGCAGGACGCGCTGTCGCCGACCGCGCAGGGCCTGTCGCTGAAGCAGAAGTCGGTCACGTTCCAGAACGTCAACCTGGCCACCACCAGCCTGATCGCGCCGTCCGAGGCGCTCGCGATCAAGGGCGTGGACAGCGATGCCGGCCTTATCAGTCGCACGTCGGACGGCGTCTTCTCGACCGAGCGGAACGTACCGGTCGACTCCAGCTGGACGGCCGAGTACCTGCCGGTGCAGCCGTCGATCAAGGACCTCACCGAGTCGCCCGCCGACTACCCGGAGGAGCTGCAGTCGACCGCGCTGTCGCTGCTCGACGGCAGCGTCCAGTTCCCGGTCTGGGGCACGCCGGGGCGCGAGGCGGCGGTCGACGATCTGCTCAGCCAGTCCTTCTTCGACCCGCAGCTGGTGCGGTGGCGCGAGGTGTACGACAAGGCGCGCGAGCTGACCAGGAACGCCCGGTCGCCCTACGAGGCCGTCGCGGCGATCGAGTCGTACTTCCAGTCGAACTACCGGTACGACGAGAAGGCCGACTACTCGCAGGCCACCGACGGGCCGCTGCCGTCGTTCTTCCTCGACGGCAAGCGCGGCTACTGCCAGATGTATGCCGGCACGATGACCGTGATCCTGCGCATGCTGGGCATCCCGTCGCGCATCGGCGAGGGTTTCACGCAGGGCACGCGCAACGCCAGTCGCGGCGAGTACGTCGTCACCGACCGCGACGCGCACGCGTGGGTCGAGGTGTGGTTCCCGCAGTACGGCTGGATGGCCTTCGAGCCGACCCCGTCGCGCGAGCTGCCGTTCAGCTACTCGACGACGTCGAAGGACTTCTCCGAGGCCGCGCAGTCGGCGCTCGCGGGCGTGGCCGGCTTCGACTCGGCGCGCCTCGCGCAGCTCGCGAGGCTGGCCGGCACGCCGAGCCGCGTCGCCGGCGCGCCGCTGGGTGGCGGTCGCGGCCCGCGCGAGGGCGGCAGTAGCGGCGTCGGCGCCGTCGTCGGCCGTGACTGGCACCCCGGGTTCGTCTCGTGGCTGCTGCTGCTCGCCGCCGGCATGGTCGTGCTGCTGGTGCTGACCAAGCGCGTGCGCTCGGTGATCCCGTACCTGCGCAAGGGGCCGCACGCCATCGCCGCCGCCGTCCGCCGCGACCTGGAGGCGTTCGTGCGCGATCAGGGCATCCCCGACGCGGTGGTGACGCTGACACCGGAGGAGTTCGCCCGCATGCTGCGCCGCGAGTTCGGGGTGGACGCGGCCGGGTGGGCGCGCATGCAGTCGCAGGCCCGGTACGGCCCCGACGACGCGAGAGCCGACGCGGCCGCGCGCAGCGCGCGCACCGAGGCGCGGACGGTGAAGCGGGGGCTCCGGAAGTCGCTCGGACGCACCGAGCGGGCCCGCGGCGCCGTGCGCCTGCGCTCCCTGCTGCCCTGACCCTGGCTGGGGTCCACAGCGGTGTTACCTTGAGGGAGTGGACGATGACGCTCCGGTCTACGAGCTCTTCGTGCGCGGCCGGGAGCTGCTGCGTGCCGGTGACACCGGTGCGGCGATCGAGCGGCTCGAGCAGGCGCGCGACCTCGATCCCGAGAAGGGCTCCATCCGCGAGACGCTCGGGCTCGCCTACCTGCGGGCGTCCCGGATGGTGGACGCCGAGGCCGAGCTGACCGTCGCGCTCGACCTGGCGCCCAACGACGCGTACTGCTACTACCTGCTGGGCCGGGCGCAGCAGGGGCTCGGCTTCCTGGAGCTCGCCCGCGGCTCGTACAAGATGGCGCACTGGCTCGACCCCCGGTCGGACGAGTACCGCCGTGCACTCGACCGGCTGCCGGCCGCCTGACGACGACGGTGCGAGCGGTCGTCCAGCGGGTCTCGGAGGCCCGCGTCACGGTAGCGGGGGAGACGGTCGGGGCGATCGGCCCCGGCCTGCTCGTGCTGCTCGGCGTCGGCCACGACGACGACGAGGCGGCGATCGCCGGCCTGGCCGGCAAGATCGCGCGGCTGCGGATCTTCGAGGACGAGGCCGGGCACATGAACCGCTCGGTGCTCGACACGGGCGGCGCGGTGCTCGCCGTCTCGCAGTTCACGTTGCTCGCCGACACCCGCAAGGGCAACCGTCCGTCGTTCATGGCGGCGGCGCCGCCGGAGCGGGCCGAGCCGCTCTACGAGGCCTTCACGGTGGCCCTCCGGCAGCTCGGTCTGGAGGTCGCGACGGGGCGCTTCGGGCAGTCGATGGAGGTGTCGCTGGTGAACAGCGGGCCGGTCACGATCGTCATGTGAATCGTGGTACATTGCCTGCAGCACCGGGGGTCGAAAGCCCGGTCGCACCCCGAAAGTGGGCGATGGTGCCCGCTTTTTTTATGACCTTATGACTTCTCCCGACCTGCAGACCATCACCCGAGCCGTCGCCGCCGTCCGCCCCGACGTCGAGATCTGGGACGTCCACGTGGTCAAGGGGGAGAACCTCGTCCGGGTGCTGATCGAGCATCCCGACGGCGTCAGCGCCGACCTCTGCGCCGAGGTGGCGAAGGTGCTCTCCGACGTCCGCGATCACGGTGGCCTCGAGGTCTCCTCGCCCGGTATCGAACGACCGCTGATCCGCACCACGCACTTCACGCGTGCGCTTGGCGAAACGATAGAGGTCCGCCTTGTGAGGCCGCGAGAGGGGCGTCGCAACCTCCGCGGCCGCCTCACGGCAGCCGACGACACATCGCTGCGACTCTCGCTCGACGACGGCGTCGAGCTCGAGGTGCCGCGGGAGGAAGTCGCGAAGTCGAACATCGTCTGGAATCCGGTGACGCCATGAGCAAAGACATCCTCGAAGCCGTCTACGAGCTGGAGCGACAGAAGTCGATCGACGCCGAGGTGCTCCTCGTCGCGCTGGAGGACGCCCTCAAGGCGGCCTACAAGAAGACGCCCGAGGCCGCCCGCCACGTGCGCGTCGAGATCGACCGCGCGTCTGGCGAGATGAAGGTGTTCCAGGTCAGCGTGCCCGATGAGATCCTGATCGAGAAGGGTCTCCTGCACCTGCCCGAGCCGTCCGAGGAGGACGCGCCCGAGGAGCCGCCGGCCCATCCGCACTACGGCTCCGAGGAGCTTGTCGTGGAGGAGCCCGAGCCGCTGCTCGACTGGGACCGCCTCGCCGAGGCTGACATCGACGTCGTCGACGTGACGCCCTCCAACTTCGGCCGCATCGCCGCGCAGACCGCGAAGCAGGTGATCCTGCAGCGCATCCGCGAGGCCGAGCGGGAGATGATGTTCGACGAGTACCAGGACCGGGTCGGCGACGTCGTCACCGGCATCGTCCAGCAGTCCGACAACCGGTACTGCCTGGTCGATCTCGGCAAGGTCGAGGCGCTGCTCCCCGGCTCCGAGCAGGTGCCCGGCGAGCGCTACGAGCACGGCGCCCGCATCAAGGCCGTGATCATCGAGGTGCGGAGCGGCACGAAGGGCCCGCAGATCGTGCTGTCGCGGCGCTCCGAGGAGCTGCTGCGCGAGCTGTTCGAGCTCGAGGTGCCCGAGATCGCCGACGGCCTGGTCGTCATCCGCGCCGTCGCCCGCGAGCCCGGCTACCGCTCGAAGATCGCCGTCGAGTCGCGCGCCCAGGGCGTCGACCCGGTCGGCGCCTGCGTCGGACCGCGCGGTTCGCGCGTCCGGATGGTCGTGTCCGAGCTGCGCGGCGAGAAGATCGACATCATCCCGTACAACGACGAGCCCGCCCGGTTCGTCGCCAAGGCGCTCGCGCCGGCACGGGTCAAGGAGGTCGTCGTCGACGACGAGAACCAGCAGTCGACGGTGATCGTTCCCGACGACCAGCTGTCGCTCGCGATCGGCCGCGACGGCCAGAACGCCCGGCTCGCCGCCAAGCTCACCGGTTGGCGCGTCGACATCAAGTCGGAGACCGAGTTCGCCATGGAGACCGACGAGGACTTCGTCGGCGGCGTCACGGTGGCCGGCTACCTCGAGCAGCACGGATATGACGCGCGAGCGCTGCGCGGCGTGCTGAAGGAGGGGCGCATCTCGATCAACGGCATCGTCGTGCGCCGCGCCGAGCGCTACGTCGGTCCCGACGACACGGTCGCCCTGGACGGAGATCCGGTCTGAGCCCGACCGGCCCGGTCCGCAGCTGCATCGGCTGCGGAACCCGGCGTCCGCAGATCGAGCTGGTGCGCTTCGCCGCCCCGGCCGGGACGCTCGTCGCCGGTCGCGGTCCCGGGCGTGGCGCGTACCTCTGCCCGTCCGAGGACTGCGCGCGGCGGGCACTCCGCCGTGGAGTGTTCGCGCGCCGTCTGCGCCGCCCCGTCACGGTTCCCGGCACGCTGCTGCCGGAGGCCGTCAAAACCCCCACTGGTAGGATTCACCGCTGATGGCCAAGCGCCGCATCACCGATATCGCGCGCGAGCGCGGACTCGACCCGAACGAGGTCGCGCAGCGTCTCCACGAGGCGGGCGTCGCCGTGCGCGGCGATCTCGTCGACGAGGCCGCTGCCGCCCGTGCGCTGGCCGGTTCGCGCCCCACCGGCGCGACTGCCAAGACCACGCAGGCGACGGCACCCGTCCGCACCGCCACCCGCAAGCCACCGCCGCCGCCGCCGGCACCGCCCGCGCATCCGCAGGCCATGGCCCCGCCGCCTCCACCGCGGCCCCCGGCCGAGCGCCCGGCGCGTCCCGCGCGCCCCGACGCCGCCCGCCCGGCCAGGCCCGACGCGAACCGCTCGACCACGCGACCCGAGGTCGCGCGCGGCGCACCGCGCCAGGACGGCCTCGGCCGTGGCGCACCGCGCCCCGACGGCCTCGGCCCCCGCGCCGCCCGTCCCGACGCTCCCCGGCCCGGGGCCGGCGCTGGTCCGCCCGCCGGCGGTCCGCCCGCCGCCGGTGGTGCCGGCAGCCGCGCGCGTCCGCAGCGCGGCGTGCCGGCCGGCAAGCGCCGCCGCGTCGTCATCGACTCGCAGGCCGCCCGCGGCCCGCGCGAGAAGCAGCAGCGCGGCCGCGATCCGGGCCGCGAGCGCGAACCGAAGGTCGCCCAGCCGCGTCCGACCGGGCCGGTCACGGTCCCGTCCGGCGTCACGGTCAAGGAGCTCGCCGACAAGCTCAGCGTGTCCGCGGCGGAGATCATCAAGATGATGTTCGCGTCCGGCGAGATGGTCACCATTACGCAGTCGCTCACCGATGAGGCCGTCGAGCTGGTCGGTGGCGAGCTGGAGCGCGAGATCACCATCAAGCGCGCCGAGGAAGAGGTCGAGGACATCCCGGAGGACGCCGCCGAGGATCTCCAGACGCGCGCCCCGATCGTCACGATCATGGGCCACGTCGACCACGGCAAGACGACGCTGCTCGACGCGATCCGCGAGACCTCGGTCGCCACCGGCGAGGCCGGCGGCATCACGCAGCACATCGGCGCCTACCAGGTGAAGATCGGCGACCGCAAGGTCACGTTCCTCGACACGCCGGGCCATGAGGCGTTCACGGCGCTCCGGGCCCGTGGCGCGAAGGTCACCGACGTCGCGGTCCTGGTGGTCGCGGCCGACGACGGCGTCATGCCACAGACCGTCGAGGCCATGGATCACGCCAAGGCCGCCGGTGTCCCGATCGTCGTCGCCGTCAACAAGATCGACCGCCCCGACGCGAACCCCGCGAAGGTGCGCCAGGAGCTCGTGGTGCACGGCCTGCAGCCCGAGGAGTGGGGCGGCGAAACGGTGTTCGTCGACGTTTCGGCGAAGCAGAAGGAGGGTCTCGACTCGCTGCTCGAGATGCTGCTCCTGCAGTCCGACGTGCTCGAGCTGAAGGCCAACCCCGACGCCGAGGCATCGGGGCCGATCATCGAGTCCCGGCTCGACGTGGGCCGCGGCCCCGTCGCCACCATGCTCGTCCAGCGCGGCACGCTGCACGCCGGCGACGCCGTCGTCGCGGGCGACGCCTGGGGCAAGGTGCGCGCCATGCTCGACGAGAACGGCGAGCGCCTCAAGGAGGCCGGGCCCGCCACGCCCGTTGAGATCCTCGGCTTCGACAAGCCACCGCCGGCTGGCGAGATCTGCCGTGTCGTCGACTCCGATCGCACGGCCCGCCAGCTGGCGCAGAAGCGCGCCGCCCGGCTCCGCACCGAGGGCTTCATGCGACGTGCCAAGTCCGTCTCGCTCGAGGACCTGTTCGATCGCATGCAGGAAGGCGCGATCCGCGAGCTCAACCTGATCATCAAGGCCGACGTGAACGGCTCGGTCGAGGCGGCTCAGCAGGAGCTGCTGAAGCTCAAGCACGACGAGGTCGCCGTCCGCGTCATCCACACCGGCATCGGTGCGATCAGCGAGTCCGACATCATGCTCGCCGCCGCCTCGAAGGCGATCGTCGTCGGCTTCAACGTGCGGCCGAATCCCGAGGCCCGGGCGCTCGCCGAGCGCGAGGGTGTCGACATTCGCACGTACCG
>JBKJIG010000064.1:0-34352 GCA_046598415.1 Gaiellales bacterium | reverse complement strand
ATACGGCCGCTCCAGCTCCGACCCGACCAGCACCACCCGCCCATCAAACCCCTCCGACCGCAACACCTCCACCGCCCGCGCACCCGCCAACCCGGCACCCACGATCACGAACGTCCGGTCCTTCGTCATGTGCGCCTCCATCGGTCGGTGCCGACAAACGTTGGCTGACGATACCGCCGCCCGATAGGCTCTGCGCCGCAAGTCGCGACGGAAGGAGCCAGTGATGGCAGCAGGAGACCGGATCGCCCGTGACCGTGAGGCCGGGTTCGGCTCGCGGACGTGGTACTTCCCGGACGGCGACCGTCCGCCGGACGTGGACGGCCCGTCCGAGCCGCACGAGGCGCTGCTGATCCTGAACGTGGCCGACCGCCCCGCCCACGTCGAGATCGATATCTTCTGGACCGACCGCGACCCGACCATGGGCCTCGCGGTGACGATCGAGGCGGAGCGTGTCTCCTCGGTGCGCGCCCCCTGGGCTGACAACGATGCGGCCGGCAACGCGTTCGACGTTCCGGTGCGGACGCAGTACGCGATGCGAGTCCGCAGCGACGTCCCGGTGATCTGTCAGTACGGTCGCCTCGAGATGGAGCCCTCGTTCGCCCTCTACACGACGATGGGGCTGCCGGACGTGGACGACGCCTAGTCGCATTCCGTGCCTGGCACGAATCCGCCACGGGCTGTCGGATCCGTGCCAGGCACCGTTTGGTCGTCCCGGCGCACCTCCGCGCGCTGATTCTCCGCTTCCGTCACAGGCCGCGTGCCTGACGCTTCGTGCGCGTGGTAGATTCGCGCACCGATCTGGAGGATCCGCATGCCGCTCGACCCGGATATTCAGGCGCTGCTGGGCGACGGTGCAGACGATGGACCCGCCTTCTCGCTCGGCGTCGAGGCGTCGCGCGCCGCCGAGTACGACTTCATCGAGCTGTGCGGCCCGGAGGAGCCCGTCGCCTCCGTCGAGGACCGCACCGTCCCAGTCGAGGGCGGCGAGATCGGCGTCCGCGTCTACACCCCCGAGGGCACCGGGCCGTTGCCGGCGCTCGTCTACTTCCACGGCGGCGGCTGGGTGGCCGGTGACCTGAACACGATGGACCGCCCGTGCCGCACGTTCGCGAACGGCGCCGGCTGCGTCGTCGTGTCGGCCGACTACCGCTGCGCGCCCGAGAGCCGGTTCCCGACCGCCGCCAACGACAGCTTCGCGGCCACGAAGTGGGTCGCGGCGAACGCGGCCGACCTCGGCATCGACCCGTCCCGCATCGCGGTCGGCGGCGATAGCGCCGGCGGCAACCTGGCGGCCGTCGTCAGCCAGATGGCCCGCGACGCGGGCGGCCCGTCGATCGCCTTCCAGCTGATGATCTACCCCGTCACCGACTGCGCGTTCGACACCGCGTCGTACCGCGACGTGGGCGAGGGCTACGGCCTGACGACGCCGATGATGGAGTGGTTCTGGGAGCAGTACCTGGCCGATCCCGCCGACGGGGCGAACCCCTACGCCTCGCCGATCCGGGCGACCACCCTGGCCGGCCTGCCGCCCGCGGCCGTGTTCGTCGCCGAGTACGACCCGCTGCGTGACGAGGGCCTCGCGTACGCCGAGGCACTGCGAGCTGCCGGCGTCACCGCCGAGGCGACCACCTTGCAGGGACTCGTGCACGGCTTCCTGCAGATGGGTGCCGTCTCGACCGCCGCGAAGCAGGCCGTCGACGACACCGTCGCGGCGCTCCGCGCCGGCCTGTCGGGATAGGGGCCGGAAAACGGAGCGAGGCCCGCGCCGGGGGTGGCGCGGGCCTCTGCTCGCATCTCTCCGGCTCGGGCAGGAAACACCGGCCGGTCGAGATCTGGTGACGAGCGTAACTTGTGATCGCGGTGAGCGATAGGGGCCGTTCGGCCTACATTTCGCCAGCGTTGCGTAGACACGAACTACGCGTACAGCTCGGCCACCAGCTCGTAGGAGTGACGGCGGTCGGCGTGCTCGAACGCTGAGGTCGAGATCATCAGCTCGTCCGCCGCCGTCAGCTCGAGCAGCTCGTCGATGCCCGCCTTCACGGTGTCCGGATCGCCGATGATGTAGCCGGCCATGTGCTCGTCGACGACGGCCGTCTCCTCGCTGGTGTAGCGATGCGCGAGGGCCTCGGTCGTGCTCGGGGTGCGGCCCGGCCGGCCGCGTCTGAGGTTGAGGATCGCGAGCCGCGACGACGCCACGATGCGCTCGGCCTCCTCGTCGCTGTCGGCGGCTACGATCGACGTGCAGACCATCGCGTACGGCTCCTGCAGCCGCTCGGATGCCGCGAAGTGCTCGCGGTACAGCGCCAGGGCGGGCAGCGTGTTGCGGGCGCTGAAGTGCCGCGCGAAGGCGAACGGCAGCCCGAGCATGCCGGCCAGCTGCGCGCTGTACCCGCTCGAGCCGAGCAGCCAGACGTCGGGCGTGTCGCCCTCGCCCGGAGTGGCCGTGATGTGCTCGACGCGACCGTCGAAGTACGCCGTCAGCTCGGCCAGCTGGCCCGGGAAGTCGTCGGCGACGCGCGGATCGACGGTGCGTCGCAGCGCGGCGGCCGTGTAGCCGTCGGTGCCGGGCGCGCGGCCGAGGCCGAGGTCGATGCGGCCGGGGTGCAGCGCCTCGAGCGTGCCGAACTGCTCGGCGATTACCAGCGGCGCGTGGTTGGGCAGCATCACGCCGCCCGAGCCGACGCGCAGCGCGGTGGTGCCGGCAGCGAGGTGCGCGAGCAGCACCGCGGGCGCCGAGCTGGCGATGCCCGGCATGTTGTGATGCTCGGCCACCCAGAAGCGGTGGTAGCCGAGTCGTTCGACGTGCTGGGCGAGATCGAGCGAGTTGGCGAGGGCCCGGGACGCGCTCGAGCCCTCGGCCACGGGCGCGAGGTCGAGCACGGAGAAGGGGACGGGAGGGGTAAACGGCACGCTGTGGTCAACGCCCGCCGCCGCGGTGCTGTTCCGGAGGAGGTGTCAGCGACCCGCGTCGCGCGAGGCGAAGCGCGTCATCTGCAGCCACGCGGGCCGGAACCCACGGCGCTCGTAGAGCCGGATCGCGTCGCGGTTCGGCTCGATCACGCCGATCACCTGGTCGACCGCCCCGGCCGCGGCCAGGCGCGCGTCGACCGCGTCCATGATGACCGAGCCGAGCCCGCGGCCGCGGGCCTCCTCGGCCACGACGAGCATCTTCAGATCGGCCACGTCGCGCCCGGTCTGCCAGGTATCCCCCCACAGCGGATCGTCGCGGGTGACGCCGTAGTACGCCAGCGCGGAGGGTGCGTGCGGCGGACCGACGCGGACGAGATGGGCTTGCTCCGCGGCCTCGCGGAACAGGTCGCGGACGATCTCCCACGACTCGGCGTCCGGAATGTACGGCGCGAGTTGCGGGGCGACCGCCTGGTGGTGGTGGTGCAGCTCCAGCCAGAGCGACTCGAGCGCGTCGACCTCGCCGGGCGCCACCGCGTCCACCGCTGCCGCGGCTCTGGCGTCGACCTGCGGCGGCCGCTCGAACCGCGTCATCGTCAGCCAGGTCGGCTCGAACCCGCGCCGCCGGTACAGCTCGATGGCGCGGACGTTGGCCGGCACGACGCCGATCACGCGGTCGACCGAGCCCGCGCCGTCGAGGCGCGCGTCGACGGCGTCGAGCAGCGTCGAGCCGACGCCCTGGTCGCGCGCGTCGGGCCGCACGACCAGCGTCACCAGCTCGTCCAGGTCGACCGCGGTGACGAACGTCGCCGACCAGTGCGTCTGCTCGCTGCCGACCAGCGCGTACCCGAGGTCGACACCGTCGGCGTGCGCGACGAGCGCGAAGCCGCCGGCCTCGAGCGTGGCGACGTAGAGCGCGCGGCGCGCGGACCACGACGACGCGTCGTCGACGAACGGCACCAGCTCGGGCGCCACCGCCTGGTGGTGCGCGTGCAGCAGCAGCCACAGCGGCTCGAGCCGGTCGAGCTGCGTGACGCCGATCTCGTCGAGCACCATGCCGAGAAATATCGCGGCTCACCCGCGCAGCGTCAATGGCTGCGCCGCGCAGGATCTCCGGTCGCAGCGCCGTATGATGCAGACCTGTCCGAGCATGGATCCCACGCGCTCACCCGGCGCGGCTTCGCGGTCTCGGCCGGACGGGGGGCGGCGGCGTTCGCGCTGCTACTGGCCGAGCCGTGGCGCATCGGCGGGTTCTTGGACGAGGCGCTGGCGGCGACGCCCAAGGTCGGCTTCACCGACGCCGAGTACTGGGAGTTCATCGACCCGATCGTCGAGCACATGGACCGGCTCTGGGTCGACCACGACGCCTGCTACGTGATCAGGGGAGCGGGCGAGACGGTCATCAACGCCGCGCTCTGCACCATCCACGCGGTGGCCGCGATGTCGGGCCACGACGGACCGGCGCGCAACGACCAGCGCGCCGTGCTGCTCGCCCGCCGGCTGTGCGCGCCGACGCCGTGGAGCGACCGCCACTCGCCGATCGTGCCGGACAAGATGTTCCACCGGCCGGGCTGGATCGAGAGCATGCGCGACCGCGACGGCGCGTTCGACAAGTCGATCGACCCGAAGGTGGCCGAGGCGCTGCAGGCCGTCTGGCGCGCCCGGGAGATCCTGGACGTCCCCGCCTCGCTGGTGACGCTGATGGTGTCGCGCGTGAACGCGTGCGCGCACGGCCCCTTCTTCCGGTACCCGGGCATCCGCCTGAACCAGCTGAACTGGAACGCGGAGCTGTATTCGTACGCCGCCAGCATGACCGGCAACGGCAGCCTGCTGCGCTCCGACTACCGCCGCCAGATCGTGCGGTTCTGCGACGGCGCGAAGCGGCCGTGGACGAAGCCGCACATGCAGACGATCGGCGGCGGCTCGTCGAACCTCGGTCCCGGCTACCGCTTCCACTACCTGCCGAACCAGCGCGCGGCGCACCCGTTCAACGTCGACTCGGCCGAGTACGCCAACATCACGATCCACTTCCTGTTGTTTCACGCGCAGGCCCGCCAGGCCGGCATGGCGCCGCTCGACCGCAACCACCACGCGCTGCTCGAGGCGTGGGTGGAGCGCACGCTGATGGGCTACTGGACGCACGCCGGCTTCCTCAACTGGGACTCCGGCCTCGGCCTGACGCGCTGGCAGATCGGCAAGACGTTCGCGTTCGCGCAGCAGGGTCTGTTGGCGATCGCGAAGTCGCCGCAGTTCCACTCGCGGCCGGAGTTCGCGCCGTGGGCCAAGTACCTGCTCGACCAGGGCTTCGTGCTCTACCAGCGGTGGGCGAGAGAGGATGGCGACGGGCTGCTCGCGCCGCCGTTCCTCAACGACGCGCACGCGCAGCGCGGCGGCGGGCAGGACGGCAAGTTCCTGTTCGCGGTGCGGATGGCGGTGAACGCGGCGCGCGCGATCGACCTCGGCCTCGGCACGGCGAAGGCCGTGGTGCCGAAGCCGTTCTACGCGTTCGACCCCGACATCGGCCGGCTGGCCGTGTCGACGCCGACCTACTCTGCCGCGCTGCTGGGCGACAACCGCGGCGCCGTGCCGTACGGCGGCATCGAGATCGCCCGGCTGTACGACGCCGACGGCCGGCCGGTCGCGACCATCGGCGGCACGCCGCCGGGCGGGTTCGGCGTGGTGGTGCGCGGGCCCGACAACCGGCAGCTGCTCAGCTCGCAGCGGACGCTCCGGAAGGGATCGATCACCCACCCGCCGCTGCGGCTCACCGACGCCCCGCGCGGCCGCGGGCGGCTCGCCGCGTACCCGCGGCACGCGTACGCGGCGGCGTTCAACCGCCTCGCCGCCGTCGGCGTGGTGCGCGGCAGAGGTTGCACGATCCGCACCGAGCACGTTTTCCGCAGCACGTTCATCGAGACCACGTGGAAGGTGACCTCGTCGAAGGTGCGCCGCCTGAAGATCGACGCGCTGCTGCCGTCGCGCTGGCGCGCGGCGAAGATCGAGGCCGTGTTGCACGACGGCCGGCACGTGCCGCTGATCGTCAACTCCCGGCCGGCCAAGGTCCGGCTGCTGCTGACCGACGTGGCGTGGTTCTACGTGCAGAGCGTCGATAGCGGTTACGTCGTGGTGGTGCGCAAGGCGCCGGCGCGCAGCCTCGCCTTCGCGCTGCCGACGCGCCCGAGCGGTTTCGAGCCGCATCCCGGCCCGACGCTCGCGATCCGCATGGCGAACGCCTCGCGGGTGCGGAACCGGACGCTGACGACGGCGATCGCGCCGGCGCGCAATCCGGCCGAGGCGTTCGCCGTCGCATCCGCACTGATTGCTAACAAGTAAGCCATAACCCCGCTGGTAGGGTGCATCGATGCGTCGACTCATCGCCTGCGCGTTCGTGTTCCTGGTCGTCGCTCCGGCCGCGATCGCGGCCGTACGGCACGGCACGGCGCACCCCGACCGTCTGCGCGGCACGGCCCGCGCCGATGTGATGGTGGGCCTCGGCGGCAACGACACGCTGATCGGCTACTCGGGCGACGATCGCATGAACGGCGGCCGCGGCAACGACCATCTGATCGGCGGCCCCGGCGACGACATCATGGACGGCGATGACGGCGACGACATTCTCGAGGGCGGCCCGGGCAACGACACGATCGTCGAGAAGGGCCTCGGCCACGACCTCATCTATGGAGGGCCGGGCGACGACATCATCGACGGCAACCGCGCGCCCGACCGTATCTTCGGCGGCCCCGGCAACGACATCATCCACGGCGGCCCGGCGCAGGACATCATCGACTGCGGCCCCGGCGACGACATCGTCTACCTCAACCTCGAGAGCGAGAAGCGGCTCGTCAAGAACTGCGAGACGATCCTGGACGAGCCCGACGTGCCGTTCCGCCGCTGCTGGCAGGGCGGCACCGACGCGACCGAGACGATGGTCGGGCGCGAGGGGAACGACATCTGCGACGGTGGCGGTGGCGACGACCTGATCGACGGCGCCGGCGGCAACGACAAGCTGTTCGGCCGGGCCGGCAACGACAAGATGGCCGGCCGCAAGGGCAACGACCTGGTCGACGGCGGCCCCGGCGACGACTTCCTCGAGGGCGACCGCGGCAACGACACCCTCTACGGACGCTCGGGCAACGACGAGCTGATCGGCGGCTTCGGCACCGATCGCCTGTTCGGCGGCACCGGCGACGACATCCTGCGCGGCCTCGGCGCGGCCGACCTAATCGACTGCGGCCCGGGCAACGACACGGCGTACGTGCGGGCGGAGGACCACGTCAAGAACTGCGAGCACATCCGCAAGCCGTAGAGAGCGTGGGGCGGCGCCGCTCGCGCGACGCCGCCCCTTCGCCTCAGCTCTCGCCGCGGCCCCGGCGGAACCGCCGGAACAGCAGCGTGCCGCCGACGGCGACGAGCGCCGCCTGGCCGCCGACGACGGCGTAGAGGCCGGAGTTGCTGGCCTCGCCGGCACCGCCCGAGACGATCCGAGCGTTGCACAGGCAGGCTTCGATCAGCGGCTGCATCAGTCTTCCTCGAAGATCTCCCGCCCGGCTGCCTCGAGCGCCTTGGGGCGAGTGGCCGATAGCCACGCGACGACGATCACGCCGATCCCGAGCCAGCTGAACGCGATGATCGGGGCCAGCTTGAACGGCCAGACCGGGAACGGGTTCAGGTTGTAGTAGAGGACCGGTGCGAGCGCGGCGATGCCGAGCGCGGGGAGGATGCCGTGGAGCAGGAGGTTGAACTCGTCGCGGTGTTCGCGCAGGTAGAACACCGGCACCGCGATCAGGCCGCAGCTGTAGACGAAGATCATTCCGAGCGTGATCATGGCGCCGAACACGCCGAAGGTGTTCACCGTGCCGAGCGTGATGCCGCAGAAGATGCCGACGATGACGTTGAACGCCGTCTGCAGGTAGATGGCGATGTGCGGCGACCGGTGCTTGGGGTGCAGGCGCCCGAACGCGCTCGGGAAGACGCCGATCTTGGCCATCTTGTAGTAGACGCGCACGACGGCGCTCTGGCCGGCGAGCGAGCAGCCCCAGCCGCTGTTGATGAGTGCGATCAGGACGATGATCGTGCCGGCGCTGCCCCACACGTCCTCGGCGATCTGGAAGTAGGGGTTGGTCGCGCCGGGGAAGTCGGCGGCGACGTTGTCGATGCCGAAGCCGATCGCGGTGGCGAAGCCGAAGATGACGTAGTAGACGAGGATCAGCGCGACGCCGATCAGCGCCGCTCGGGCGACGTTCCGCTTCGGGTCGCGTGTCTCCTCCGCCAGCGGTGCGGTCGATTCGAAGCCGGTGTACGAGAGCACCGAGAAGACGAGGCCGAGGAACAGCCCGTGCACCGCCGAGTCGCCGGGTATCCCCTCCAGCGTGAAGCCGAGGCTGACGTCGTGCGCGGTGATGCCGTTCCGGCCGAAGATCCAGAAGGACAGCGCCAGCGTGATGGCGACCTCGATTACGGAGAGCCCGATTGAGAACGCGATCGACGGCTTGACGCCGAGGTAGGTGATCACGCCGAGGCCGGCCCAGACGATGATCGAGAACAGCCACCACGGGAACGTGAACCCGTACAGCTGGTCGAGCGTGTCCTGCGTGTAGCCGCCGATGATGACGGTGCACAGGATCGGCACGATCGGGTCGTACAGGAAGTACATCCAGCCGGCGAGGAAGCCGACCTTCGGGTTCAGCCCGCGGCTGACGTACGAGAAGTACCCGCCCGCCGATGGGAGGTGCTTCGCGAGCTGCGCGACCGAGTTCGCGAGCAGCAGCGCCGCGACGCCCGCGAGCGCGAACGCGAGGCCCATTGCCGGCCCCGCGAAGCTCGCGATGAAGGGCGCCGACAGCATCACGCCCGCCGCGGGCGCCATGTGGGTGATGCCCTGGAACGTGATCGCCGTCAGCCCGAGCGCGCCGCGAAGCAGCTCGGGTTCATCCTCGCCGGCAGGGGCCGGCGGGGCGTCTTGATCCGCCATCGATTCCTCCACTCGATCGCATCCGGCCACCGGATGCGTTGAGCGCGGAGGCTACTCGGAGTGGTCCGACATGTCTACGTGACGCAGAGCACGAAGCTCAGGCGATCAGGAGCCGGCCGCGACGGGCGCGCTCGGCGCTCGCCAGATCGCGGTAGTGCACGTCACGGAGGCCGGTCAGGGAGGGGTCACGGCCCAGCCCGTAGCCGGCGAATAGGCAGTCAGGGACCGTGAAGCCGATGTGCTCGAGCGGGATGTCGGCGATGCGCCGGTCGGGCCGGTCGAGCAGCGTCAGGATCGCGAGCGACGCGGGCGCGTACGCCGCCAGCGCCTGGATGGCGAAGCGCAGCCGCAGGCCGGTGTCGACGATCGCGGTGACGACGAGTACGTCGCGCCCTGCCAGGTCGGTGGCGCCGGTGCGGGCGAGCCGCGCGCGCGCGTCGCCGGAGCCGAACGGCGTCACGCGGATGCCCTCGCGCGCGACCGGCACGCTCAGCCGCGCCTCGAGGTCGGCGGCGAGCGCGGCCGCCTCGGGCAGCACCGGCAGCAGGATGAGGCCGTCGTGGTGCCTGGCCGAGATGATGGCGGCGAGCTCGCCGATCCGCCGTGCGACGTCGGAGCCGGCGATCGCGACCGGCCCGGGCATCGTCACGCGGCGCCGGCCTGGAGGCCGTGGTTCTCGGCCAGCCGCTCGATGTCGCGGCGCGTGAACAGCTTCACCCGCACGTCGGGGTAGCGCTCCTCGAGCAGCCGCACCTTGCGGTTCTTGCGCGTCGCGAGCGCCTGCCGCATGGTGGTGACCTCGACGTAGAGGTCCATCTCCGGCAGGTAGAAGTCGGGGGTGAACGCGTCGCGCACCCGGCCCTGGTCGTCGACTTCGAGGTCGAAGGTGCGTGGCTCGTACTCCCAGCGGATGCCGTGGAAGTCGAGCAGCCGCGCACACTGCTCCTCGACGGCATTCACGAAGCGCGTCACGCCAGCGCACGATAGGCCCCGGCTCGGACGACACGGCTCCAGAAAACGGGCCGGACCAAAACGAGGCACCGAGCCGGTTGCCCAAGTCTTCTGCGATACGCGTACCTTCGGCCGAAGCTTCCAGCACCCGTGTCGGAGTCGTCCTGCGCCCCGTACTCGGTGCAAGGAGAACGTACCGAAGGTCACTCCTTCACTGCAAGGAGTCGACCGGCGAAATGGTCGCTATTTGCGCCGATTCAAGCTCCAGAGCGCCCGCGGGCGACGATGCCGATCCGCGCTGTCGCGTCGACGTCGGGCAGGCTGCGGACGCCGTCAGAGTCGATCTCGACGGGCACCATCCAGGAACCGGCGATGCCGATGTCGGGGTGCCGGCTGGCGGCGACCGAGGCGAGCAGCTGGCGCTCGGTCAGCACGCCGACGGGAAGGTCGTGCGCGTCGACGACAAGGGCGACGCACGCGTGCTCCTCCTGCATCAGGCGGGCAGCCGCGCCAAGGGTGGTCTCCTGCGGGATCCGGATCATGCGAGTCGCGCCTCCGTCCATCCGCGTACGCGAGGGGGCGCGTACTCGTATCTCACGATACGAGTATTTGGGTGATTTTCAAGTGGTATCGTGCTTTGCGAGCCGACACAGAGGCTGTTGCGCGCGAGTCCGCGTTCACGTGTGGCGCCATTCGCGAACGCAAGCCTTCGCGCTGCGATGAGAAAGCATCGCCACGCCGCTCACGTACATTCCGCCGCGGCGCCGACGCGGCCGGGCCGCGGCGCGCTACCCACGCATCGAGACGATCATCGCAAGTCTCGTTCGCGCGTCAGCGAGCGGTATCCAGGGCCGAAATCCCCGCCATAGAAATCCCAGCTGGTCGCGTAGTCAACCATCGTTCGCACTGTCGTGATGATGACGAGCAGCACCACGGTGGTCGTGCCAGTAGTGGACGCCGCCACCAAGGCGACCGTCGGCGCGGCGATGAGGTTGATCAGAAGCCAGTCGAGGCGCTCATCGGCCTGAAGTGGTGGGTTCCGGCTTGCCGCCGCGACGCCAGACCAGAGGACATCAATACCGAGAAGCGCGGCCAGCGCCCATGCGAAGCCATTAGCGTCCGATATCGCCGCGGCCAAGACGACCAACACGGCGGCCTCGCTGACGAGTCCCACGTAGTCGATCACGAATCTTCTCGTCGCTTGATCAGCGAGTCGATCGCGGCGACTCAGCGCGCACTCGGGCTACCGGAGGATCCGGCCCGATGGACGGACCGGCTCTACCAAACAGCGAATCGTCTCGCGCATCTCGTCTGGCTTCGGGACCGACTCGATGGCAGGGCGTGGTTTGTCCATCTCCTATTCGTTGGCGATCAGCATCATCGACCGACGTCGCGATCGGAATGGGAAACCGCACTGCGCGCGAGCGACGAGGAGCTCGGGCTCACATCACATCTGCCGGGCGTTGGGCATGTCTTTCTCGATGCCGGCACGCGGGACGAGCTTGTCGGTGCCGCACACCACTCACAGGGATGATTGAGCGCGTCGGTTAGTGAGTCGAATCTCAACCGGCCCGGCGGAGGCGCGGCCGAGCGTGAGCCATCCGATTCAGATGGTCACGCGCAATGACTGCCGCAGCGAACACGTCGCGCTGAATGAGGCTCACCGGGAGACGTCGCGTTGGGATTCGGCGCTGTGCCAGGTAGATGCCTCGATGGACGTCCCGTCTGCCACGCCGGTCGGTGTCATGAGCCTTCCCGTCGATCTCAACATCAAGCGAGAAGGTCTTCCGAGGCGTCCGCCGCCCACCAACGACAAGGATGTCGGGTCGATACTCCCGCTGCTTCCATCGATCCGATACGAATGCTTGCGGTCGTAGCTCTGCCCACGGCGGTCCGCTCGGCTCAGAATGCTTCGGCTGGACGTGGACGGTCACGTGCGCGTTCATCTGGTTCACGAACCGGATGTGCATCGCCACCTGGCCGTCGTTCCAGCGGCACCAGACCTTGCCGGCGATCTATCGCACCACTTTTCGGCGCCTTAGCAGACCACTTTTCGGCAACGAATGTCCGTCGTCATCGAGCGCTCAGACTCCCGCCAGCGGATGCGTGAGGCCGAAGCGCTCGCACAGGCCCGGCACTGAGCCCGGATCCATCTCGATGGCGTAGCGCCCGCAGAGCGCGACCATCGCCGCCGGATCGGGAGGGCCCTGGCTGAAGAGGGCGGCGAGCTCGCGGAAGAACTGCTCGAAGCCGGCCGGCGAGATGATCTCGATGATCTCGCACGGGGTGTCGCCGGCATTCCAGAACGTGTGCCACTGGTCGCGGGGCTTGTAGACCCACGTGCCCGGGCCTGCGGTCAGCACCTCGTCGCCCAGCAGCGCGCCGAGCGTGCCCTCGATCACGTAGGAGTACTCGTCCTCGCGTGTGTGCCGGTGGAGCGGCGCAGCCAGCGCCCGCGGGGCGAGTGGATGATGGACGACCGAGAAGCGCTCGCCGGTCGCAGCTCCCGGGATCTTCCAGACGACTCCGATGCCGCCGAGGTCGACCCGGTCGTCGCTGTCGGGCGCGATCGCAGTGCTTGTTGCGGACATGGTGAGGCTCCTCCGTTCGATGAACGACTGTGTATCGTGTAATCGACGCTGACGCTAGCAACCCTCGCCGGCGCTGTCAATTCCGTCGACCAGAATCGTTCACTCAAATCGTGCCGAGGAAATACGAGCTCAAGCAGCGGGCACTGAGCCAGTCCGAGACGCGGCGCCGGATCGTCGACGCCACGGTCGAGCTGCACACATCGCTCGGGCCCGCGCAAACAACCGTCAGCGCGATCGCCGAGCGAGCCGGCGTGCAGCGCCTCACCGTCTATCGCCACTTCGCGGACACTCGCGCATTGTTCGAGGCCTGCAGGGACCGGTGGATGGCCGACAACCCGCTCCCCGAACCGGCACCGTGGGCAGACATCGACGATCCCGTCGATCGTCTCCGAGTCGCCCTCAGCGCGATCTACGCGTACTTCGACGCGACCGAGGCGATGACGGGACACGTGCTGCGCGACCTGCCGCAGCTGCCGCTGATGCAGGAGATCGCTGCGCCGCTCGCGCAGTACTGGGAGTCGGTGCGCGGCATCCTCGCGGCCGGCTGGCAGGCGGCGGACGGGTCGGGCGAGCAGCTGCGCGCCGTGATCGGCCACGCGATCGCGTTCGGCACGTGGCGCTCGCTCGTGCGCGCCGAGGGCCTGGCGGCGAGCGACGCCGTGGAGCTGATGGTCGGCCTCGCGCGCCTCGCGTAGCGGCGGCAGCGCGGGTCGGGCCGCGGCCTCAGCCGACGCCCGGCTTCAACCCCACCCGCGCCGACCGGTCCCGCCCCGCCTCCTTCGCCGCATACAGCGCCTCGTCCGCGGCCAGCAACGCCGCCCGCGGACTCTCGGAGATCGGCGCCAGCCCGACGCTCGCCGTCACGCCGAACGTGTTCGCGGCCCTGATGTTCTCGCGGATGCGGTCGGCGATCGCGACCCCCTCGTCCGGGCCGCACCGCGCCAGGATCACCGCGTACTCGTCACCGCCGGGGCGCGACGCGAAGTCGCCTGGCCGCAGGGCACCCTCGATCGCCCGCGCGACCACACGCAGCAGCTCGTCGCCGGCGTCGTGCCCGTGGTTGTCGTTCACGCCCTTGAAGCCGTCGAGGTCGATCGACAGCAGCATCCCACCCGTCTCGTCGCGGCTCGCCTCGCCCAGTCGGTCGTCGAACGCGCGCCGGTTCGGCAGCTTCGTGACCGGGTCGTGGAACGCCAGGTAGCGGTACTCGAACGCCTCGCGCGCGTGCTGCCGCGTCTGCTCGGTGGCCTCCTCGACCACCTCCAGCAGGCGCCCCTCGGCCGTGCCCGTCGCGTCGGGTGGTCGCCACTCGTCGTCCGGGTCGCGGAGCTCCTCGTGCAGCGCCGCCACCTCCGGCGCCAGGCGCTGCGGCGATCCGGCGATGATCTTCTCGACCACCGACAGAACGCCGATCGTGTCGTCCAGCCACGGGTAGCCGACGTTGCGCAGACCCTCCGGGACACCGTCGCCGCCGAGCATGATCCGCGTGTCGACGCCCGTCTCGGCGATCGCCGTGATCGCCGCGCCGAGCGCCGGCGAGCCGTCGACCGAGGGGCAGCCCAGGCCCGTCACCGCCGGCTGGTGCTCGAGCACGATGCTCGCCAGCGAGTCGGTCGGCACGTCGGCGCCCAGGTACAACACGTCGAAGCCGGCGCCCTCCAGCACGTCGGCGACCATGCGCAGGCCGAGCACGTGCCGCTGCCCCGCCACCGCCGCCAGCAGCACCTTCTCCCGCGATCGTGGCGGCGCCACCTGCAGCTTCGTGAACAGCCTGATCAGCGCCTGGTGCGAGATCGCCGTCGCCAGGTGCTCGTCGGCGACCGAGATGGCGCCCTGCTCCCACAGGTCGCCGATCCGGTACATCGCCGGCCCGATCACCTCGGTCTGCACCTCGGGCACCGACGCGCCCACCGCGATCGCCTCGTCGACCACCGCGTCGGCGGCCGTCGTGCTCGCCGCCCGCAGCGCGTCGCCGTAACGGCGCGCGAGCTGCCGGTAGCGCGCGTCGATCGCCCGGCGCCGGTGCCCGCTGGCCGGGTGGTTCGCGTCGCCTGTGGGTTGGGCCATGTCTTTCCCCGCCTCGACGCCTGCAGACTACTCGTCTGGAGCCTCGTCCGGCTCGGTCGTTGCGCGGTTTTTCGGCTCCGACCGGTAGCCTGCGACCCAGATGCAGCGCCGCGAAGACCTCAGAAACGTCGCCATCGTGGCGCACGTCGACCACGGCAAGACCACGCTGGTCGACGCCATGCTCTGGCAGACGGGGGCGTTCCGCGCCAACCAGGACGTCAACGAGCGCGTCATGGACTCGACCGATCTGGAGCGTGAGAAGGGCATCACGATCCTCGCGAAGAACACCGCGATCCGGCACGGCGCCGCGAAGATCAACATCGTCGACACGCCCGGGCACGCCGACTTCGGTGGTGAGGTCGAGCGCGGCCTGACGATGGTCGACGGCGTCGTGCTGCTCGTCGACGCCTCCGAGGGCCCGCTGCCGCAGACGCGCTTCGTGCTGCGCAAGGCGCTCGAGGCGAACCTCAAGGTGATCCTCGTCGTGAACAAGGTCGACCGGCCCGACGCCCGCATCAGCGAGGTCGTCGACGAGACGTACTCGCTGTTCCTCGACCTCGACGCGCGCGACGACCAGATCGAGTTCCCGATCGTCTACTGCAACGCCCGCGAGGGCAAGGCGTCGAACGATGGGCCCGACGACCTGGCCGACGACCTCGAGCCGCTCTTCCAGACGCTGCTCGAGCACATCCCGGCGCCGGTGCACGACCCCGGGCACCCGCTGCAGGCGCTCGTCACCAACCTCGACGCGTCGCCGTACGTCGGCCGCCTCGCCATCTGCCGCGTCATGCACGGCGTCATCACGCGCGGCCAGCAGATCGCCTGGTGCAGGGCGGACGGCGAGATCGAGCGCGTCAAGGTGACCGAGCTGTACGTCACCGAGGCGCTCGACCGCACCGACGCCGACGAGGCCGGGCCGGGCGAGATCATCGCCGTCGCCGGCCTGCCCGAGGTGACGATCGGCGAGACGCTCGCCGACCCCGACGATCCGCGCGCGCTGCCGCTGATTCGCGTCGACGAGCCGAGCCTCTCGATGACGATCGGCATCAACACCTCGCCGCTAGTCGGCGAGAAGGGCTCGAAGCTGACCGCCCGCATGGTGCGCGGGCGCCTCGAGGCGGAGACGATCGGCAACGTCTCGATCCGCGTCCTCGACACCGAGCGCCCCGAGACCTGGGAGGTCCAAGGCCGCGGCGAGCTGCAGCTCGCGGTGCTGGTCGAGTCGATGCGCCGCGAGGGCTACGAGCTGACCGTCGGCAAGCCACAGGTCGTGACGCGCGAGATCAACGGCCGCATGAACGAGCCGATGGAGCGCCTCGCCATCGACGTGCCCGAAGACTTCTCCGGCGTCGTCATCCAGCTGCTCGGCCTGCGCAAGGGCCGGCTCGAGTCGATGGTCAACCACGGCTCAGGCTGGGTGCGCATGGACTACCTCGTGCCCGCGCGCGGGCTGATCGGGTTCCGCACCGAATTCCTCACCGAGACGCGCGGCACCGGCCAGCTGCACCACGTGTTCGAGGGCTGGGAGCCGTGGCACGGCGAGATCCGCACGCGCACCAACGGCTCGCTGGTGGCCGATCGCCGCGGCGCCGTCACCGCCTACGCGATCACCAACCTGCAGGAGCGCGGCGAGCTGTTCGTGCCGCCCGGCGCCGACGTCTACGAGGGCATGGTGGTCGGCGTCAACTCGCGCGCCGAGGACATGGACGTCAACCCCACCAAGGAAAAGCACCTCACCAACCACCGCAAGGCGTACAGCGAGGAGCTCGTGCGCCTCGTGCCGCACCGCGAGCTGTCGCTCGAGCAGGCGCTCGAGTTCATCCGCGAGGACGAGTGCGTCGAGGTGACGCCGTCGGCGGTGCGGCTGCGCAAGGTGATCCTCGAGTACAACGCCCGGCGCCAGGCCGAAAAGCGCGCCGCCGCCCGCGCGTAGCCGCGCCCAGCGGTAGTATCGGGGGCATGGCCCTCGTCCGTGGTGCGTGCCCGCACGACTGCCCCGACACCTGCGCCTTCCACGTGACGGTGGAGGATGGCCGCGCCACGAAGCTCGCGGGCCGCGCCGACCACCCGATCACCGCCGGTTTTCTGTGCGGCAAGGTGTCCGACTACCTCGAGCGCGTCTACTCGCCCGAGCGTCTGCTCCACCCGCTGATCCGCACGGGCGCCAAGGGCTCCGGCCAGTTCCGCGAGGCGACGTGGGACGAGGCGCTGGACGTGGCCGCCGCCGGCATCGCGCGGACGATCGAGCAGCACGGCCCGGAGTCGGTGCTGCCGTACTCCTACCTCGGCACCATGGGCGTGCTGCAGGGCGGCGCGATGGCCGACCGGTTCATGTCGGCCCTCGGCGCCTCGGAGCTGGTGCGCACCATCTGCGCCTCGGCCGGCTCGGCCGGCGTCGGCGTCGCCACCGGCCAGTCGCCCGAGGTCGATCCCGAGGAGTGGCCGCGGGCCAGGCTGATCGTCTGCTGGGGCTGGAACCCGATGTCGACGGCGCCGCACCTGTGGCGCCTGATCACGCTCGCGCGCCGCGACGGCGCGAAGCTGGTCGTGATCGACCCGTTCCGCAGCCGCACGGCGCGCGTGGCCGACCAGCACCTGACGCCGCTGCCGGGCACCGACGGCGCGCTGGCGCTCGGCATCCTGCGGGCGCTGCTCGACGCCGGTCTGGCCGACGAGGAGTGGTGCCGCGCCAACGCCGTCGGGTACGACGAGCTGGTCGAGCGCCTCGGCGACTACCCGGTCGAGCGCTGCGCCACCCTCTGCGACATCGCGGCCGACGTGATCCGCGAGCTGGCGCGGGAGATCGCCACGGTGCAGCCGTCGCTGATCCGCCTCGGCGTCGGTGCCCAGCGCCACGCCGGCGCGCCGATCGCCTACCGCACCGTCGCGTGCATCCCGGCGCTCGCCGGCTCGTGGCGGCACCGCGGCGGCGGCCTCTCCTACATCCCGCGAGCGGCCACGAACGCGCTCGACGTCGGCGTCCTGCAGCGCGCCTCGCTGCAGCGCGGCACGCCCCGGTCGCTGAACATGTCGCGCCTCGGCGAGGCGCTGACCGATCCCACCCTCGCGCCGCCCGTGACCTCGCTGGTGGTGTGGGCCTCGAATCCGGCGGCCGTCGCGCCCGACCAGGGCGAGGTGCTGCGCGGCCTGGCGCGCGACGATCTGCACACGGTCGTGCTCGAGCACTTCATGACCGACACGGCGCGGTACGCCGACGTGGTGCTGCCGGCCACCATGCAGCTCGAGCACCTCGACCTGCACTGGTCGTGGGGCCACCACTACCTGACGCTGAACGAGCCCGCGATCGAGCCGGTGGGCGAGTGCCTGCCGAACAGCGAGATCTTCCGGCGGCTGGCGGCGCGGCTGGGCCTCGACGACCCGGCGTTCCGCGAGACGGACGAGCAGATGCTGGAAGAGGTGCTCGCCGCAGCGCCGGGGTCGATCGATCCAGTCGACCTGCGGGCGCGCGGCTTCACGAAGATCGACTTCGGGCAGGGGCCGCTGCCGCACGCCGCGGGCGGGTTCCGCACGCCGTCCGGCAAGCTCGAGTTGCTGGCCGCGGCGCTCACCGACCAGGGCATCGACCCGCTGCCGCACTACGATCCGCCGGCCGAGGTGGCCGACGAGGCCCTGGCGGCGCGGCTGCCGCTCGCGCTGCTGACGCCGAAGACGCACCTGTTCCTCAACTCGACGTTCGCCAACGGCGTCCGCCAGCACGCCGCGCAGCCCGAGCCGATGCTCTACCTCAACGCCGCCGATGCCGGGCCGCGTGGCATCACCGACGGCGACACGGTTCGCGTGGCCAACGACCGGGGCGCCTTCCAGTGCCGCGCCGTCGTGTCGGACGAGGCCAGGCCGGGCGTCGTGGTGGCGCCGATGGGCTGGTGGAATACCGACTACGAGGGCGGCGTTTCACCACAGGTAACGACTCCGCAACTGCTCACCCGCCTCGGCGCTGCGCCGACGTTCAACGATTGCCGGGTCGAGGTAGCGCGGGTCTGACGGACGTTTGGGTTCCGGTTCGTGAGGGGATGACGGAGATGGCGGCATAGCGCCGCCGGGTTCTTAACGCAACCTCAACGCCGTCGGAACCCGGAACAACTTAGTCGGGCCGTACGTTTGAATTACTGAATCCATCAACACGGGCGGACTGGCAAAGCCCCCGGATGCGATGGATGAACTTCCAGAAGGATCGGTCTGGGCGTGGGGGTACAACCGGACCGGGCGAACCTGCGTATATCAAATACAAGGCTGCCAGGAACCCCCGGGCGGCCGCCGAATAGGCATATCTCAATGACAGATCAGACCGTTACCACTGCACAACTCGACGCACTCCTCGTCCGCGGGTCGGATGACGGGTTCGTGCGGGCCGAAGAGGTTCGAGAGCTCACCGAGGCCCTCGAGCTCGATCGCAGCGATCTCGACGAGCTGAACGCGCTCTTCGAGTCGCACGGCATCGAGATTCGAGAGGTCGAGGCCGCTCCCGTCGCCGCAGCGCCCGCTGTCCCGGTCTCCACCGGTGGCGGCGTGCCCGACGACTCGCTCGATCTGTTCCTGCAGCAGATCGGCCGCTACCCGCTGCTCACCGCCCGCGAGGAGATCGAGCTGGCGAAGCGCATCGAGCGGGGTGACCCGGCTGCCAAGGAGCGGATGATCACGTCCAACCTGCGGCTCGTCGTGTCGATCGCGAAGAAATACCGCGGCACGCATGACCTGTCGTTCCTGGATCTCATCCAGGAGGGCATGCTCGGCCTCATCCGCGCCGTCGAGAAGTTCGACTGGCGCCGCGGCCACAAGTTCTCCACGTACGCCACGTGGTGGATCCGCCAGGCCGTCGATCGCGGTATCCAGAATCGCTCCCGGGCGATCCGGCTCCCCGTGCACGTCATCGAGCGCGAGCGGCGCGTCAGCCGCGTCGAGCGCGATCTCACGGGCAAGCTCGGCCGCCTGCCGGACGACCAGGAAGTCGCCACCGCGGCTCGCCTCTCGACCGACGAGGTGCGTGCCGTCCGCGAGGCAGCTCGCACGGTCATGAGCCTCGACCAGCCCGTCGGCGACGAGGGCGGCACCGCCGCCCACGAGCTGATCGGCACCGACGAGAACGAGCCCACCGACGAGATCTTCGCGGCCAACGCCAAGGACGCGCTGCGCGACGCGATGGAGACGCTCACCGAGATCGAGCGCACCGTGCTGGTGCGCCGCTACGGTCTCGACGGAGAGGATCCCGCGACGCTCAAGGAGATCGGCGAGCAGCTCAGCCTCACGTCCGAGCGGGTCCGCCAGATCGAGTCCGGCGCGCTGCGCCGCCTCGCTCAGCGCCGCGAGCTCGCGGGTCTCGCCGCCTAGACCAGTTCGAGACGACGACGCCAGAGCTCGCTCGCCGCGAGCTCGGCCACCATCGTCTCGACCAGCACGGCAACGAGGGGGTCGTCCGGCACAGCGATGTGCAGGGCGGCCCCCTCAATCGTCCTGCCGATCGCGACGATCTGCGACGCGCGCTCCCTGGCCCAGACCAGCACCTCCGGGTCGGAGCGCGAGCCGGTGAACAGCAGCGCCCGGTAGCCCGGGTGCTTCGTCAGGTACAGGTCGACATGCAGCCAGTCGCCCGTCTCGCAGCCGTCGGCCGCGATGCGCGGCGCCTCGCGGAACATCAGCGCCGACTGCAGGGCGGACGAGATCCGCTCGTACGGGGCGATCGTGTACACCGGGCCGTCGCCGACGACCTCGAGCAGGCCGCCGAGCCACGTCTCGCGGGTATCGATCAGCGCCTGCGCTGCTGCCGCGGCCGGGCGCAGGTCGTCGGCCGGCACGCCCGCGATCAGGTGCAGCAGCGCCAGCGTGGCCTGGAAGGAGCGGCAGGCGATGCCGCCGTCCTCGACCCCGGCGAGCATCGGCAGCACCACGTCGGCGTGCTCGGCGATCTGCTTCTCCGGATAGTTCGTCAGCGCGATCGTGCGGCTCGTGCCGTGGTGGCGCGCCAGGGCCTCGACCGTCTCGGCACTACCGCCCGACGCCGAGATGCCGATCGCGAGCGTGTCGGCCGACGGCGGGAACGGCCGGGCGGCCGACGCCAGCTCGACGTGCGCGTCGATGCCGCGGCTGCGCCACAGCGCCGCGGCCGTCTGGGCGGCGAACTGCGAGCTGCCCATGCCGAGCAGCACGATCCGGCGCGCATCGCCGAGGCTCCAGTCGGCCAGCGGGCCGCCGGGGGCGGCGTAGTGGTCGAGCAGCGTGTCGAGGGCGGCGGGCTCCCGCAGGATGTCCGCCTCGAATCCGGGTTGGTGCACCCGGGAATTATCCGTGCCGGAACAGCCAGCGCATACCGAGGCGCGGCGCGTACAGCCACGACGGCAGGAACCGCGCCGCGTAGATGAACTCGTACGTCTCCTTCTCGAGCTCGAACGCCCGCAGCAGCGCGGGGTCGTACTCGAGGCCCGTATCCGACGCCTCCAGCGCGGCGGCATAGGACTCGATGCAGCGCTCCTGCGCCCGCTCGATCCACGTGTCGACGTCGAACGCCGGCGTCGCCATGCCCGCGGCGCGCAGCTCGGCCATGCGCGCGACGTGGTCGAGCGAGCGGACGAGGCAGGCGAGGTCGCGCATGGCGCTCGCCGGCCGGCGGCGATCGTCCATCGACCGCGTCGGTTCACCCTCGAAGTCGACGACGTGCACACCGCTCGGCGACCGCAGGAACTGGCCCCAGTGCAGGTCGCCGTGCGTGCGTGACAGCAGCGGCGGCTCGACGTGCTCGAAGGCTGCGAGCCCCGCCCTGATGCGCGGCTCGAGCGCCTTCAGCTCCGCGCCCGCCTCGCCCTCCACCGTCGCCAGCGCCAGGTCGAGCTGCCGGTCGGCGGCCGCGCGCCACCGGTGCAGGTCCTCGGCCGTCGCGCGCTGCGTACCGAGCTCGCGGGCCAGCGCGACGTGCAGCTCGCCGGCGATGCGCCCGATCTCGGCCACGTCGTCGGTCGCAGCCTCGAGGTCGACGGTCTGCGAGCCGCCGATCAGCCGGCCCAGCTGCGCCGCCATGCCCTCCCACGGGTCGATCGAGTCGGGCACGAACCGCTGCACGATCGCCAGCGCCGTCTCGCGCCCGTCGGCATCGAGGTGGTGCAGCGACCCCGCGAAGGCCGGCACGTGCGGGTAGCCGGCATGCTCCAGCGCCCGGCCCAGCTCGACCTCCGGGTGCTCGCCGGTCGCGAGCAGGCGGTACGCCTTCAGCACGACGCGCTCGCCGAGGATGACCGAGGTGTTCGACTGGTCGACGCCGAGCGCGCGCTCACCCGCCATCGCCGGCTCCCTGGTCAACAGCGGGGTGGGGCGGAGCTCGAACAGGCCGTGGATGCCGGGCAGCTCGCCGCCGGCACGCAGGGCGGCCATCAGCGCCTCCCAGAAGCCCTCGCCGGTGCGCGGCTCCCAGACGTGGCCGGCCCGCGACACGTAGGCCGGCAGCAGGTAGCGCTCGCCCGGACCCTCGTCGCGGTACGACACGTCGACCAGCAACAGGTACGCCTCGGGCAGGTCGGGAATCGGCAGCGCGTCGGCCAGGTGGAGCGCGGCGATGCCCCGTCCCTTGCCCGCGAACCAGCGCGCGCGTTCGATCCGGGCCAGGTCGAGCCCGTCCAGCGCGCGGCTGACGTCGGTGGCGCTCACACTCAGACTCTACGCACGTGCGGCGCGTTCGATCAGATCCGCGGCCCGCACGCGGCCCGGATCCGCCTTCACACGTGCCGATATCTGCTGCATTCTATCGCGAATGTTCGTGTTATTGAGCACATAATCTATTGTGTTCGTGAGCTCGGCCGGCTCCCACACGTAGGTCGCGATCCGGCGTCCGTAGCCCAGCTCCTCGACCCGCTGTGCGTTGTCGTACTGATCCCAGAACAGCGGCAGGGTGATCATCGGCAGGCCGTGGTGGAAGCACTCGGTCGTGGTGTTGTTGCCGCCGTGCGTGATGACCAGGTCGCAGAGCGGCATCAGCAACGGCTGCGGCAGGTACTCGGCGCCCCACTGCCGGTCGCGCAACGTGATCTCGTCGTGCTGCGGGCCCTTCGAGACGATGTAGCGGTGCGGCGTCGCCGCCAGCGCATCGCAGAGGCGCTGCATCAGTCCAACGTCGGCCGAGCCGAGCGAGCCGAGCGACAGGTAGATGAGCGAGCCGTCGCCGTGGCGGATGTCGTCGGGCAGCTCGGCCGCGCCTGCCTCCTCGCGCACGCACGTGTTGATGCGGTGCCACGTCGCACCGAGTGGGCGGTCACGGGCGTAGTCGGCCTCGGCCGGGTACAGGTACAGATTCAAGTCGGGCGACTCGTGGATGAACGACCGCGGCTGCAGCGCGGGCGCACCGCGCTCGCGGCAGAACTCGTCGAAGCCCATCCAGAGCGGGCCGAGGTGCTGGTCGTACGCCGCCCAGAACTCGTCCCAGCCCGTGCGATCGCCGGCGGCATAGCCCGAGAAGACGGGCGGGACGGCAGGGTCGAGGATCTCGGCCGGGTTGCACGAGACGATGCGCGCCCACCGCCTCGCCCGCGCCGGCAGCGCCGGGAACGCGCACACGTTGTCCTCGACCACGATGTCGGGCTGCAGCTCGTCGATGATGTCGCACAGCCGGTCCTCGACGTAACGGGCGCCGTCGACCAGGGCGCCCATGGTCGGCGCGATGAAGGTCTCCAGCTGCTCGATGGTCGGCTTGCGGAACTCGGGTGACGTGGCGGCGATGAAGTCCTTCCAGAACTGGCCCGGCGCCTCCTCGACCTCCGGCGGCGGGCCGAGCCGCATCAGGCGCTCCTCGAACCCGCGTGCCTCGAGGGTGCCCGCGAACGACTCCTCGATGATGAACACCACCCGGACGCCGCGCGACTGCAGCACCTGGCCGATACCGACGCAGTTGTTGGTCGGGCCGTACGCGCCCTCCGGGAAGAACACCACCGTCGGCTCTGCAGCCACCCCACGCACCTCCGTCTACTGGACCGGGCGAACATATCATTGCGACGTGGCGATCGCCGTCCCCGCACCGCTTCGCCTGCCGGTGTTCCGCGCGTGGTGGACGGCATTGCAGCTGTCGAACGCCGGTACGTGGATGCAGCAGGTGGCGGCCGGCTGGCTCGTGTTCGAGTCGACGCACTCCGCCGCGATGGTCGGGCTGCTCGGCCTCGCGCAGCGCGGGCCGTCACTTCTGCTGACGCCGATCGCGGGCCGGCTCGCCGACCAGCACGACCGGCGCTGGCTGCTGGCGTTCACGCTCGCCGGCCAGCTGGTCGCAGCCGCCGGGTTGACGGCCGTCGTGCTCGCCGGGCATGCCAGCCCGGCGGTGCTGATCGCCCTGTCGGGTGCGGGCGGCATCGCGCAGGCGATGCAGTACCCCGCGCAGCTGGCGACCATCTCCATGCTCGTGCCGCCGGCGTCGCTACACACCGCCGTCTCGCTCAACTCGGCCGGCTTCAATCTCGCGCGCGTGGTCGGCCCGGCCGCCGCCGGAGGGCTGCTGCTGGTGTCGGACGGGGCCGCCGCCTGCTTCGCGCTCAACACCCTCACGTTCGTGCTGCCGCTGGTCGTGCTGCGGCGGCTACCGGCCGCCAGCGCCGGCTCGCGCGCGATCGCCGCGACCGTGCGCGGTGGCGTCGCCCACGCCTACCGCTCGGTGCCGCTGCGACGCCTGCTGACCGGCTGCGCGATCTTCACCTTCTGCGCCGCGCCGCTGACCATCCTCGCGCCGGCCTACGCCGACGCGCTGGGTGGCGGCCCCGATGCGCTCGGCGGGTTGCTGGCGGCGTTCGGCGCGGGAGCGATGGTGAGCGCGCTGTTCGTGGTGCGGCTGTCACGGCGGGTCGGCCGGGGCCGCGTCATCTCGGCCGCGATGCTCGGGTACGCGGTGGTCGGCGCCATCGCCGCGCTGGCCCCGTCGCCGCTGCTCGCCGCCTTGCCCTGCGCACTCGCCGGCGCCTGCTGGCTGTCGGTGTTCGCGTCGACCAACGCGTCGATCCAGCTGATCAGCGAGGACCACCTGCGCGGCCGCATGCTGGCGCTGTACCTGTGGACGCTGGTGGGCCCGATGGCGGTGTCGGGCCTCGTCGTCGGCTGGGTGGCCGGCCTCGTCGGCACGAGAGCGGCCCTGGCGGGCCTGTCAGCCCCGCTGGCCGCGTACGCGGTATATGCGCTGGCTACGCCGGTCGCGGGCGTCGACGCGAACGAGCCCGATTAGCGCGCGCCGAACGCACGCGGACCGTCACGGAAGTGGAACGCGTCGCACGGAAGTGCGCCAGGACGACAAATCCGGTGCCAGGCACCGGATTTGTGGGTGTGGGATTCGGCCGGCGAATCGGACACACCGCCGTTGTTAGGCGACGGGGGCGTGCCAGCGCTCGAAGGCTCGCGTGAACGCTGACAACAGGGCGGCGTACAGGTCGTCCGGGCCGGCTTCGCGCAGGCGTCGCACCCAGCGGCGGCGGTCGCGGGCGCGGTCGAGCAGGCTGTGATCGCCGAGCGCGGTCGCCTCGGCGATTCCCGCCTCGGCCCGGGCGTCGATGGCGCGGCGGATGCGGTCGGCCTCCGACGCGCGGCGCTCCAGCCGCCGCAGGTCGACCAGGCACGGCGGACACGGGCGGACGACGGGCGTGTCGACGCGCGGGCCGGCGCAGAAGCCGCAGATGGGGCAGCCGTAGGCGGCCAGCCGGATCTTGTCGGCACGCACCGCCGTGGCGCCCTCGAGCAGCACCCACACCGGTTCGTCGTCACCGTCGGACTCGGTGCCGCGGACGGTCTCGAGCAGATCGCCCTCGTACGGCCACACCCGCACCAGATCGCCGCCGCGCAGGCCGGTGCGAGGCTCGAACCGCGCCACGTCGGGCTCGGGCCGTCGCTCGGGCCACGGCTCGGGATCGGTCGTGTCGAGACGAACGACGGACGGGCCGCCGGCCGGATCGGGCCACGGCAGGTCGTCCTCGATCCACGCGAGCAGCGCGTCCTTGGCCTCGTTCAGCGCGCGGGTCAGCGTCTCGGCCGCCTTCGCCTTCTTCGTCGCCGAGCCGTGCAGGTCGGGATGGGTGCGCGCCACCCGCGCCCGCCAGGCGGCGTTCACCTCACGCGTCGTGACGGGCGGAACGAGACCGAGCAACCACAGCGCACGCGCGCACTCGCGTGCCGAACGGCGCGCCACTACGCCGCGACGCCTCGGACCTGCCGCAGGGCGACGGTGAGTGCGGCCAGACCGACCTCGATGTCGGCGTCGAGCCCGCCAAGCAGCCGGTTCAGGCGCTCGTAGGTCTCGGAGCGCGTCGCGAGGTACAGCTCGACGGCTTCCTCGACGGGGCTGTCGGGCGCGGCGAGCAGCACACGCTCGGCCACCTCGCGCCGCACGGCCATCAGGTCGTCCTCCATCGCCAACGCCGCCCAGCGCTCCCACCGCGACTCGCTCTTGAGCGCGAAGACCCGCTGCTCGAGCGCATCGATGTGCAGCTGCTCGCCGACCAGGAAGAACGTCGTGGCGACGTCCTGCAGCGACCGGCCGGTGATCTGCGCGACCTGCGCGATGTCGGGACTGTGCGTCAGCTCGGGCTGCCACGCGTACTTGCGGGCCAGCTCGGGATCGACGCCCTGCTCGGCCAGCGCGTCGGCGACCGCCGTGCGGTGCGCGCGCCAGTCGTCGGGCCCGGCGGTGGCGATCACGCCGGCCAGCTCGGCGAACGCGGCGCCGTGCGGCGCGATCACGTCGTCGAGCCCGCCTGGCTGCGGGTGCAGCAGGTACCAGCGGGCGATGTCCTCGACCATGGAGTCGACGCCCACCATCAGCCGGTTCTGCAGCGACGGGTCCATGGTGCCGTCGAGCGCCTCGATGGCCGACCACCGCGCCACCGCGCCGGTGACCTCTCGCGCGACGTAGTACGCGCGCACCACCTCGGCCTGCTCGGCTCCCGTCTCGGAGCAGAGCCGCGAGACGAACGTGATGCCCTGCGAGTTGACGACGTCGTTGGCGATGATCGTCGCCACCAGCTCGCGCCGCAGCGCGTGCCGGCCGAGCAGGTGGCCGAACCGCTCGACGACCTTCGGCGGGAAGTATCCGCGCAGCTCGCGGTCGAGGTAGGGGTCGTCGACGAGGCTCGACTCGAGCAGCGACGTCTTCAGGCTCCGCTTGGCGTAGGCCAGCAGCACGCACAGCTCGGGGCGCTCCATCGCGCGGCCCTGGCGGTGGCGCTCGGCCATCTCCTCGCTGGTCGGCAGGAACTCGATCGGGCGCTCCAGCAGCCCATCGCCCTCCAGCCGGTGCATGAGGTCGTCGTACGCCTCGATGCGGTCCTGCGAGACGGCCACCTCCTGCGAGAGGATCTGCGCCTGCTGGTAGTTGTCGTAGAGCACGTGCCGGCAGACGTCGTCCTCGACCTCGGCCAGCAGCTCGTCGCGCTGTTTGCGCGTCAGGTCGCCGGCGGCCTCGGGGATGCCGAGCAGGATCTTCAGGTTGACCTCGTGGTCGGAGCAGTCGACGCCGGCCGAGTTGTCGACGGCGTCCGTGTTGATGCGACCGCCGGTCGCCGCGTACTCGATCCGGCCGCGCTGCGTGATCCCGAGGTTGCCGCCCTCGCCGACGACGCGGACGCGCAGCTCGCGGCCGTCGATGCGGATGCCGTCGTTGGTGCGGTCGCCGGCGTCGGTGTGCGACTCGTCGGAGGCCTTCACGAACGTGCCGATGCCGCCGTTCCAGAACAGGTCGACCGGAGCGCGCAGGATCGCGGTCTTCAGCTCGGCCGGCGCCAGCGCCGTGATCGAGTCGTCGAGGCCCAGCGCGGCGCGGATCTCGGGCCCGACCGGCACGCTCTTGGCGTCCAGCGGGAAGACGCCGCCGCCGGCGCTGATCTTCGATCGGTCGTAGTCGTCCCACGACGAGCCGGGCAGGTCGTACAGGCGGCGACGCTCGACGAAGCCGACGGCCGGATCCGGGTCGGGATCGAGGAACAGGTGGCGGTGGTCGAACGCGCCCACCAGCCGGATCTGGTCGGACAGGAGCATGCCGTTGCCGAACACGTCGCCCGACATGTCGCCGATGCCGACCACGGTGAACGGCTCGGTGGCGACGTTCAGGCCCAGCTCGCGGAAGTGGCGCTTGACCGACTCCCACGCACCCCGCGCGGTGATGGCGAGCTTCTTGTGGTCGTATCCGGCGGATCCGCCCGACGCGAACGCGTCGCCGAGCCAGAAGCCGTACGACTCCGAGATGGCGTTCGCGGTGTCGGACAGCGACGCCGTGCCCTTGTCGGCGGCCACCACCAGGTAGGGGTCCTCGCCGTCCAGGATCCGCACGCCGGACGGTTGGACGACCTTGCCGTCGACGAGGTTGTCGGTGATGTCGAGCATGCCGGACATGAGGGTCGTGTACTGACGGACGACCTCGTCGCGCAGCTCCTGACGGTCGGCGGGCGGGTGCTTGAGCACGAAGCCGCCCTTGGAGCCGACCGGGACGATGACGGAGTTCTTGACCATCTGCGCCTTCATCAGGCCGAGGATCTCCGTGCGGTAGTCCTCCGGGCGATCCGACCAGCGGATGCCGCCGCGAGCGACGCGGCCGCCGCGCAGGTGGATGCCCTCCATGGCCGGCGAGTAGACGAAGATCTCGTACAGCGGATACGGCTTCGGCACCAGCGGCACGGCCGCCGACGCGAACTTGAACGACAGGTGCGGCCGGTTCAGGAACGCGTTGGTGCGCACCGTCGCGTCGACCGTGCCGAGGTGGTTGCGCAGGATCCGGTCGTCGTCCAGCGAGGTGATCGCGTCGAGCGCCGCGATCACCCGCTGGCGCAGGGCGTCCTCCTCGCCGGCCACGATCGGCCGGGTCGGGTCGAACCGCACCTCGAAGTAGCGCACCAGCAGCGCCGACACGTCGGGGTGTCGCGCGAAGGTGGCGTTCTGGTACTCGATCGGCAGCTGCGCACCGACGCGCTGGCGGTACTTGCGGTACGCCCGCAGCACCGCTACCTGGTGCCAGGTGAGACCGGCGGAGATGACCAGCCGGTTGAGCGCGTCGGACTCGGCCTGGCCGTGCCAGACGGCTGCGATGCAGTCGGCCACGCGCTCGCCGCAGACGGCCAGGTCGAGCAGCCGTCCGTGCTCGTCGAGCGCGCCGAAGTTGTGCAGGAACGTCTCGCCGTCGCCGCCGTTGAGACGCGTCGGCACCTCCTCGTCCACCTCGAGGCCGAGGTTCTCGAGAATCGGCAGCACCTCGGACAACTGCGCCTTGCCGCCGGCCTTGTAGATGCCGACGCGGGTCAGATCGTGCGGGCCGCCGCGCTCGTTCTGCAGGGCGACGCGAAACGGCTCGCCGGCGGCGAGGTTCTCGAACTGCTCGACGTCGACCAGCGCCATCGAGATGTCGGCCGAGTTCTTGTAGTAGTCGGGGAACCGCTCGCGGTAGGTCTCGGCCAGCCGAACGCCGTGCTCCTCGCCGTAGATGGCGACCAGTCGCTCGCGCAGCCGGTCGTCCCACGTGCGCGTGAGGGCGATCACCTCGTGCTCGAGCTCGGTCAGCGACACGTCGGGCGCCGGGCCGGTGACGTGCACGGTGAAGTGGATGCGCGCCGCCAGCTCGGTCTCGCCCAGCGAGAGGTACTGGTCGACCGACTCGCCGCCGAAGCGCGACTGCACCAGCTCGAGCAGGCGCTGCTGCAGCTCGGCGTTGTATCGGTCGCGCGGCAGGGCGATGGTGATCGACACGGAGCGGCCCTCGGCGTCGTGCCGCACGAACAGCTTCACCTGGCGGCGCTCCTCCAGGTGCAGGAGTCCCATCACCTCGGCGCGCAGGTCGTCGACGCTGGCGCCGAACAGGTCGTCCTTCGGGAACGACTCGTACAGGGCGACCGCCGCCTTGTAGTCGTGCGTACCCTCGATCAGGTCCTCGGCCTCGATGATCTGGCGCAGCTTGCGGCGCAGGATCGGCACGCGGCCGGCCGGCTCCGCGTAGGCCTTCGACGTGAACAGCCCGATCAGGCGCAGCTCGCCCAGGATCTCGCCGCCCGAGCCGACGCGCTTGACGCCGACGTAATCCATCCGCTCGTGCCGGTGCACGGTCGCGAACCGGTTCGTCTTCGACACCAGCAGCAGGTCGCCGCCCGTGATGCGCTCGCGCAGTCGCGGCTCGATCGACATCAGCGGCATCGGCTCGCGGTAGTGGCTCGACGCCTCGTTGGCGAGGATTCCGAGCCCCGAGCCCGGCATGATCGACACGGAGGTGGCGTCGATGGCGTACTCGCGGTAGCCGAGGAACAGGAAGTTGTCCTCGAACAGCCAGCCGAGGAACGCGACGGCCTCCTCCACCTCGTCGGCCGAGTAGCGGACGGCGGCGGCGTGCGCCGCCTCGACCATCGCGGGCACGCGCTCGCGCATGTCGCGGAAGTCGCGGACGGCGGCCTGGACGTCGCCCAGCACCTCGCGCACCCGGTCGCACAGCGCCATCAGCTCCTCGCTCGAGAGCCTGCGCTCGAGCTCGAAGTGCATCACCGACTCGCGCGTCTCGGTCTCGCGCGCGTGCAGGACGCCGGCGATGCGGCCGGCGTCGTCGCGCTCGACGCCGATCACGGGGTGGAACTTCTCGCGCACCGTCAGGCCCTGCGCGTCGAGCTCGGCCGACACGGAATCGACCAGGAACGGCGAGTCGGGCGTGTTCGTCTCGAGCACCGAGCCCGGTAGCGAGTAGCCGTCGGCCTGCAGCGTCGGGTTGAACGCGCGCACGGCCAGCGGCGCGGCACCGCGCCGGTCGGCGAGGTCGAAGGCGCCGACGATCTCGCCGAACAGCTCCTCGGCGGAGCGGCCGGCGAGCATGTCGGCCGACATGCGGCGGAGGTAGGCCCCGGCGAACGCACGGAGCATCGGCGCCCGCGCGCCCGTTCGCTCGCTGATGCGAGCGTACAGCTCGCCGACGACGGGACTCTGTGTGGTGCTCACCGTGTAAGGCTATTCGACGGGGCGCCGTCCGTGTTGCCGCGCCGGGCTCGAGATCAGTGCGGAACGGCGACGGCCGTCGAGACGACGTGGATCACGGGCTTCGAGAAACGGCGCTCGGCCTGCTCGACGAGGCCGTGCCGCAGCCAGCGCGAACGCTTCTCGGGATGCGTCGAGATCACGATCATGTCGGCCTTGAAGTCCATCAGGGCGTCGTTGATGGCGTGCAGTGGGCGCATGTCACCGACACGGCCGTCGGCGCTCAGGCCTTCGGCGCGGAGCACCTCGAGCGTCTGGTGCAGCCGATCCTCGGCCGCTTCGATCGCTCCCTCCTGCGTCCAGACCGTGCCGTAGCGTTCGTGCAGCGGGCGCGCCGGCACCATCACGTAGTAGTCGGAGGTCTTCTCGTCCTCCAGCCGTCGCAGCTCGTGCAGCAGCTCGTCGGCTCCGACGGTCTCGTTGGCGACGACCAGGATCTTGGACATCCGCGTACACCTCCGTGATCGGAATTCGTCACGGATGATACAACGGGTTTGCCGCCGTTCCCGGGCGCGGAGCGTTCTGTTACGGAGGCTTAATGCTCGGGCTGGTGCTTGACGTACCGCGCCATGGCGATCGCGGCGGCGGCGAACACCACCGAGCCGATCACCCCGATGATGCCGAACGGCATCGCGTCCACGCCCTTGGCCAGCAGCACGATCGCGTTGCAGACCACGATCGTGATGGCGATCGTGTACATGACGAACACCGAGACCGCGGTGTGGTCGGTGATGTTGTGGACGGACACGAGACCTCCGGACGCCTGCTCGGCACCGAAGATAGCAGGACGTGTACCCTCACCTCTCCTACTCCCCGGACCCTGGAGCGGAACGTGACGCAGCGGCGCTACCTGCTCGCCGAGAGCGAGATCCCGACGCACTGGTACAACGTCATGGCGGATGTCGGGCCGCCGCCGCCCCCGCTGCATCCGGGGACTGGCGAGCCGGTCGGACCCGACATGCTGGCGCCGCTCTTCCCGATGGCCCTGATCGGGCAGGAGATGTCGCCCGAGCGCTGGCACGCGATCCCGGACATCGTCCGCGAGATCTACTCGATGTGGCGCCCGACGCCGCTGTACCGGGCGCTGGGCCTCGAGCAGGCGCTCGGCACCGATTGCAAGATCTTCTACAAGTACGAGGGCGTGTCGCCCGCCGGCTCGCACAAGCCGAACACCGCCGTCCCGCAGGCGTACTACAACCAGCAGGAGGGCGTGAAGCGCATCGCGACCGAGACCGGGGCCGGTCAGTGGGGCTCGTCGCTGGCGTTCGCCGCGGCCAGGTTCGGCATCGAGGTGAAGGTCTACATGGTGCGCGTGTCCTACGACACGAAGCCGTACCGCCGCGCGATGATGGAGACCTGGGGCAGCACCGTCGTCGGCTCGCCGTCAATGGACACGAACGCCGGGCGCAAGGCGCTCGAGGAGAACCCCGACTCGTCCGGATCGCTGGGTCTCGCCATCTCCGAGGCGGTCGAGGACGCCGCCACCCGCGACGACACGAAGTACTCGCTCGGCTCGGTGCTGAACCACGTGCTGATGCACCAGACGGTGATCGGCCAGGAGGCGAAGAAGCAACTCGACCAGGCCGATGCGTATCCCGACGTCATCGTCGGCTGCACCGGCGGCGGCTCGAACTTCGCCGGCATCGCGTTCCCGTTCGTGGCCGACAAGGCCGCCGGCAAGGCGCTGCGCATCGTCGCCGCCGAGCCCGCCAGCTGCCCGTCGCTGACGCGCGGCCACTACGGCTACGACTTCGGCGACACGGCGCAGATGACGCCGCTGCTGCCCATGCACACGCTCGGCCACGCGTTCATGCCGGCGCCCATCCACGCCGGCGGCCTGCGCTACCACGGCATGGCGCCGCTGGTCTCGAAGCTCGTGCACGAGGGCATCGTCGAGGCCGTCGCCTACCGCCAGAACGAGTGCTTTGCGGCCGGCGTGCGGTTCGCGGCGGCGGAGGGGATCATCCCGGCGCCCGAGGCCAACCACGCGATCCGCGCGGTCGAGGTCGAGGTCGAGGCGGCCCGTGCCGCCGGCGAGAGTCGCACGATCCTCTTCAACCTCTGCGGGCACGGGCACCTCGAGCTGGGTGCGTACCAGCAGTACCTGAACGGCGAGCTCGTCGACTTCGAGCTGCCGCAGGCAGACCTGGACGCGGCGGCCGAGGTACTCGTGGGGATGCCCTCCGCGGGCTAGGAACTAGGCGCGCGGCGGGATCGCGCGGGCGATGAATGCTGCGAGGTCGGCCTTGAGTGCCGCGAGCGACGGCTCGTGGATGTACATCATGTGGCCGGCCTCGTAGTACGCCGTCGTGACGTTGCCGCGCAGCGTCCGGTCGAGCGCGAGGTGGTCGATCACGATGTCGGTCGTGAAGTGCGGCGTCGCCAGGTCGTAGTAGCCGCTCGCGACGAACACGTGCAGGCCGGGGTTGCCCGAGACCGTCTTGCGCAGCAGCTCGCCGACGTTGACGTACCGGTTCTCGTGGTCGGCGTAGCTCCACTTCTTCCACAGGTCGGGGTGGAGGATCTCGTATGTCCGATCGGTCTCGAAGCCGAGGTCGCCGCGCACGTAGTCGTTGAAGGTGGCGGCGAACGGCGCCATCGTGGCGCCGAACGACGCGTCGTCCTCGGCGTGCTCGCCGGCCGCGTCGCGGTCGATGCCCTTGAACCGGCTGTCGAGCCGCCCGACCGTGCGGCGTTCGTCGCGGAGCAGCTCCTTGAAGAAGCGCTGGTCGACGATGCGCAGGTCGGTACGGTCGATGTAGTCCTCCGACAGGCCGGTGTAGCGCGCCAGCTGCGTGACCATGTGCGCACGCTCGTCGTCGGTCAGCCGCGCGCCCTTGGCCAGCGCGACGGCGTACTCCTCGACCGCGAACTTCTCCACCTCGGCGATGGTGGCGCGCAGGTCGGCCTGCAGGTCGGGCGCGAGCCGGCCGTGGTACCAGGCGGTGGCGGCGTAGGTCGGCAGGAAGCCGACGTAGGGCGCGTCGTTGCCGTTGTCGAACCCCAGCTGGCCGAAGTCGAGCGCGCCCGAGACCAGCATCAGGCCGTTCAGGTACAGGCCGTACCGCTCCTGCAGGTGTGCGGCGACGCCGGCGCCGCGGGTGGTGCCGTAGCTCTCGCCGATCAGGAACTTCGGCGACGTCCAGCGCCGGTTGCGGGTCGTCCAGAGCCGGATCACCTCGCTGATCGACTCGATGTCGCGCTGGAAGCCGTGGAACTGCTTCGCCTTCTCGCCGATCACGGCCCGGCTGTAGCCGGTCGAGACGGGGTCGATGAAGACGATGTCGGAGACGTCGAGCAGCGAGTGCTCGTTGTCGACGAGCCGGAACGGGCCGGTGGTGACGCCCTCGGTGACGGGCGCGCGGCGTGGCCCGAGCAGGCCGAGGTGCAGCCACACCGACGCCGAGCCGGGCCCGCCGTTGAAGGCGAACGTGACGGGCCGGTCGCCGCGGTTCTCGACGCTGTCGAGCGTGTAGGCGATCACCGACACCTCGGCGCGCGGCTTGTCGCCCTCGGACGCACCCTCGTCGTCGCCCTTCGTCGTCTCGCTCTCCTCCTTCAGCACGATCGTGCCGCAGGAGACGGTGTAGGCGAGCTCGCGGCCGCCGACGACGGCCGAGTGGTAGGTCTTGACGAGCCGGTCCTCGGGCGCGGGCGGGGTCGGTGGAGGCGGTGGCGAAGGAGGCTCGGTCATCGCCCGACTATTGCAGAATCATGCGCGTGGTCTGGCCCTGGCGGTACCTTGCGGCTTGCGCGTCGGATCGCGGGCTGCCGGTATACTCGGACTTGCCCTACGGGGGGCGTAGTTCAGTTGGTTAGAACGCCGGCCTGTCACGCCGGAGGCCGCGGGTTCGAGTCCCGTCGACCCCGCCAAATCTCGAACGTGAGACGCCTTGGCCCGAAAGGGT
>JBKJIG010000111.1:0-17227 GCA_046598415.1 Gaiellales bacterium | reverse complement strand
CTCGCCCACACGATCGCGCTCGACGGCCGCGTGGTGGTGGATACCGGCGAGCTGGTCGCCGACCTGCGCAGCGTCAGCGCGTAACGCTCACTCCTCGAACAGCCCCAGCCGGCCGAGCCGCTCGAGGCAGGCCTCGGCGCTCCACGGGTTCATCAGCGAGCCGCAGCGCGCGTCGCGGTAGTGCTGCTCGAGCGGGAACCGCTTCATGATCGTCGTGCCGCCGCAGACGCGGATCGCCTTCGCGGCGACCTCCTGCGCGGTCTCCATCACGGTGTACGTCGCCACCAGCGCGCGGCGCAGCTGCTCGGTCGTCGGGTCGGCCGCGGCCTCGTCGACCGTCCGCTCCCAGGTGGCGCGGCTGCGGCCCGCCATGATCTGGATCTCGGCCCAGCCCCACTGCTTCGCCGAGCTGTCGCGACGCGCGGCCGAGCCCGGACGGGCCCCGGCTGAGAGGTACGCGCGGACGAACTCGACGACCGCGTCGGTGAGACCCACGTAGGCGGGTGTCAGCGTCATGTAGACGTAGGGCCAGCGCTCGGCGATCTGCCCGAAGAACCCCGGCGGCAGAAGCTCCGCCTCGGCCGGCACGAAGGCGTCGTCGAACACCAGGTCGCGCGAGTCGGTGCCGCGCATGCCGAGCGTGTCCCAGGTGCCGGTGATCTGCACGCCGGGGTTGCCGGCCGCGACCGAGAGGAACCGCAGGCGGTCCTCGCCCGGCACGGCGCAGGTCAGGTTGTATGCGGCCGCGGCACCCGACAGCGACGCGAAGATCTTGCGGCCCGAGACGAGGAAGCCGCCATCGACCGGCGTCGCCTTCGTCATGACGCCGGCCGTCGCGCCCTTGGCGATGCCCTCCGAGAGCGGCTGCGCCTGGATCGCGCCGTCGTCGACGATGTTCGCGTACAGCCCGGCGCGGATCGTCTCGTGGCGCGCGCGCTCGTCGTCGGTCATGGTCAGGTCGTCGGCGATCACGCCCGTCCACAGCACGGTCTGCGTGTGCATGTTGAACGTCAGCGCCGTCATCGGGCAGTACCGGCCGAGCGCCGCCCCGATGTGCATGTAGTCGCGGAAGCCGGCGCCCATGCCGCCGTACCGCTCGGGGATGCAGAGCGCGAGCAGGCCCGCGTCGCGCAGGTCGGCGTAGTTCTCGAACGGGAACCGCGCCTCGCGGTCGTACTCCGGGGCCCGGTCGCGGAAGACCGGGCCGAGCTCGGCGACCAGCTCCAGCGCTCGTGCGCGCACCGGCGAGGTTGCCTCATCCATGGGCGGCACCCTCGCACATCGTGATGAACCCGCGAACCGGCGACGTCATCGGCTCAGGTCTTGGTCTCCGACACGAACTCGTGCCAGGAGTCGACCACCACGACGGCGGTGAGCGCGTCGAACCCGGCGCTGCGCGGATAGGGGACGCCACGGTAGTGGTGCGAGATGGCGTCGATGTCGACCCCGTCCCCGTCGGGCCGCAGCTCCACCACCCGGCCCCGCACCGAGACGTGCTCGTACCAGTCGTCGCCCAGCACGGTCATCGACACGCGCGGATCGTGCGCGAGGTTGCGCGCCCGCGGGCCGTTGCGATCCATCGACAGCAGGTACCGGTCACCCTGCCACAGGTACCAGGTGGCGACGGACACGGGCGCACCGTCCGCGCGCAACGTCGCGATGACCGCCGGCTGCGGTCCTCTCAGGAAGGCGTCGAGACGCTCGGGAACGGGTCCGGTGGGCACGCCGGAATCATAGGTCGGCTGCGGCGGCGAACCCGTGCAGCAGGCTGTCGTCCGGCTCGCCGTCGCCCCAGAACGCGCGCTGGGCGTCGGCGCCGCGCCTGCGGTGCGCCAGGTCGAGGTGCGCCGGCAGCGGATCCCAGCAGCCGATGTCGCGAACGTACGCGCGGCCGTCAGCGGCGAACAGCAGCAGGTTCGACGTCGCAGCGCCCAGGAAGTGGCCCACGTGCGTCGTCAGCTCGATGCCCGCCACTGCCTCGGCCCCCGCCGGCAGCGCCACGTCCTCCGACCCCGCGGCCTCGAGGCGCTCGTTCAGCTGCCGCGTCCACGCCGTCAGATCCGCGCCCTGCTCGGGCACTCGCGTGCACGTGACGTACGCGCGCGAGAGCACGGGCGCTCGCTTCGCCAGGGCGAGGACGATCTCGATCTCGAACGTCTGCCCGAGCAGGCCGCCCGGCCGGACGGCGGTGAACTGGCCGATCGCCGAGCCGTGGTCGGTCCAGCGCCGCGGCTCGCGCAACGCCGCGGCCGTGGCGTCGGCCGACCGCACCGGCACGGGCGGATACGTGTGCCAGTTCTGCTCCGCCGCCGGCGCGGCGGGCGGAGACAACGCCCCCAGCGCACCTGCATCGAGGCGGCGCCCCGGCGCGAACGCCGCGAGGGCCGCGCGATCCTCGAACACCACGCCCCAGCCGCGCCGGGCCGGGTCCTGGGCGGCGGCGCCGAACCAGCCGCCGTGGAGGCGCTCGGCGCCGGCCAGCAGCTCCGCACCGGTCAGGCGGCCGCGGGCGCCCGACTCGTCGGCGCGGAACCGGTCGCGACCGAACGCGCGGTGGAAGCCGACCAGGTCGCGGGCGCCGAGGCGCCGGTAGCCGGCGCGATGCCACGCCGTCACGAGGATCGACCGGGCCAGCCGCAGGTCGTCGAGCGACCGCTCGCCGGGATCGCGCGCGTAGTAGGCCGCGTTCAGGAAGTCGGTGGCCCAGAACGCGGCGGTCGGCCCGGCGATCGACGAGCCGCTCATGCCGACGGAGCCGAACACCCCGGATGCCTCGCCCGGAGCGACGTCCGAGGCGTGGTCGTCGTCGGCCATGCCGTCATGGTGCCGTACGGCGGACCTCGGGCACCCCGCCGCTCGTACTCCGGGCATGAAGCGACGTGAGTTCCTCCTGGCCGCGGCCGCGACGCCGTTCGCGCTGCCGCAGCTGGCCTCCGGTGCCGGGGCACGCCACGGGCTGGTGCTCGTGACGGCCGACCTGGCCGCGCACATCGTGGTGGTCGACGGCGCCACGGGCAACGTGCGGCGGCGGATCGCCACGCGCGAGGCGCCGCGCGCCATCGAGCGATGGGGCCGGTCGGACGCCATCGTGGCCCACACGACGGAGGGCGTCGTGAGCCTGATCGACGGCGCCAACCGGCGGGTGGACAGGGTCCTGCGAGGCTTCGAGCATCCACGCTACATCGCCGTGCATCCCCGTCGCGAGTTCGCGTACGTGAGCGACTCGGCTGCGGGCGAGGTGGTCGTGATCGACCTGATCCGGCGGACGGTGCTGCGACGCGTCGACGTCGGCGGACCGGCGCGGCACCTCTCCATCTCGACGAGCGGGACGCGGTTGTGGACGGCGCTCGGCTCGAAGGCGGCTCGCCTGGCCGTCCTCGACACGAGCGACCCTGCGCGGCCGCGCGTCCTGCGCCGCGTCGCGCCACCGTGGCTCGCCCACGACGTCGTGATCGCGCCCCACTCCGGCACGGCATGGGTGACGTCGGGCGACCGCGGCCGGATCGCCATCTACCGCCTGGACGGCGCCAGGATCCGCGGCCAGATCGACGCCGGGGCGGCGCCGCAGCACGTCGCGTTCGTCGCGGGCCGCGCCTTCGTCGCGAGCGGCGATGACGGGACCGTGCGCATCCACGACGCGCAGACCGCACAGCTGCAGCGCACCACACGCGTGCCGACCGGCTCGTTCAACGTCACGACCGGCGGCGATCGTGTCGCGACCCCGTCGCTGTCGCGTGGCACGATCGTGATCCTCGATCGCGCCGGCCGGCTGCAGCACGAGCGGCACGTCGCCGCATCCTCGCACGACGCCTGCTGGATCACCGTCTAGCGAGCCGGAACACCGTCGGATCCCCGCCGGCGAGCCGCCAGTAGACTCGCCGCATGGACTTCGGGATCTCGATCTTCCTGACCGACGAGACGATCGGTCCGGCCCCCCTCGCGCGCCTGGTCGAAGAGCGCGGCTTCCGCTCGCTGTTCGTCCCGGAGCACACGCACATCCCCGTCACGATGTCGACGCCGCTCGACCCCACCGAGGATCTGCCCCGGCACTACTACCGGTGCCTCGACCCGTTCGTGACGCTCACCGCTGCCGCCGCCGTCACGTCCACCCTGCGCCTCGGTACCGGCATCTGCCTGCTCATCCAGCGCGACCCGATCACGACCGCCAAGGAGATCGCAACGCTCGACCTGCTGTCCGGCGGCCGGTTCGAGTTCGGCATCGGCGCCGGCTGGAACAAGGACGAGATCGAGAACCACGGCGTCGACTTCACGAAGCGCTTCGCGGTGATGCGCGAGCGGACGGAGGCGATGACCGCCATCTGGACGAACGACGTGGCGAGCTACCAGGGCGAGCACGTGGCGTTCCACGAGATCACGTCGTGGCCGAAGCCCGTGCAGCGCCCGCGCCCGCCCGTGCTGATCGGCGGCAACGGCCCGACGGTGCTCGACCGGGTGCTGGCCTATGCCGACGGCTGGATCCCGAACCGCGAGCCGGGCCTGGGCGACCGCGTCGCCGAGCTGCACCGGCGCGCCGCCGAGGAAGGCAAGCCGCGCATGCGCGTCACGTACTTCGGCGCCGACCGCGATCGCGGCGCCGTCGAGCGGCTCACCGCGGCGGGTGTCGACGAGATCCAGTTCTACCTGCCGTCGGCCGATGCCGGCACGGTCGAGCGCGCGCTCGACGACATCGCCGCCCTGATCGACTGAGCCAGCGCTCCGCGAGCGGTCGAGACATCCCACGACGCGATCGCCGATCAGACCGGGCACCATGCCCGGCGTGGAGTATCCGAAGACCAAGACCGCGACGCCCGAGCACCCGATCGCCGACGTGCTCGCACGGCGGTTCAGCCCGCGTGCGTTCGCGGCCGAACCGCCGTCAGACGCCCAGCTCGCGCGGCTGTTCACGGCCGCGGCGTGGGCGCCGTCGTCGGGCAACGGGCAGCCGTGGCGGTTCGTCGTCGGCGTGCACGGCGACGACGTCTGGCCGGTGGTGCTCTCGTGTCTGAACGACAAGAACCAGTCGTGGTGCCGGCACGCGCCGGTGCTCGGTATCGCCATCGCGCAGACCACCCGCGACGAAAAGCCGATGCCGACCGGGCCGTACGACCTGGGCCAGTCGATGGCGCTGCTGACCGTTCAGGCCACCACCGAGGGCCTCTACGTGCACCAGATGGCCGGCTTCTCGGCCGACGCCGCCCGCGAGGCGTTCGTCATCCCGGACGGCTTCGCCGCGTGGACCGGGTTCGTGATCGGCGCGCTCGGCGATCCGGCCACGCTGCCCGACGATCTCGCGGCGCGCGAGCTGGCTCCGCGCAAGCGCCATCCGGTCGCCGAACGCGTCTTCGGGCGCCGGTTCGGCGAGGCACGACCGTTCGGCTGATCGTGTCACGGCTCCCGCCCGGCCGCGCGGGACGGCGGCGGTGCTCTACGCTGATGCGAGGCAATCGGGGAGCGGCAATGGCGCAGATGACCACCGACATCGGCGACGGACGGCGTGATCGCGAGGGTGCTCTGCACCCGCTCGACCCGCTCACGCCCGCCGAGCTGCAGGCGATCGTCGACGTCGTCCGGGCCGCGAAGTCGCTCGACCACCGTCACCTGTTCGTGACCGTGCAGCTGGACGAGCCTGCCAAGGCCACCGTGACGGCGTGGAGCGACGGCGACGCGCTCGACCGCGTCGCCCGCGTCATCGTGTGGAACCAGCAGACGGCGACGATCTCCGAGGGCACCGTCTCGGTGGCCGGCGAGGTGCGCACCTGGCGCGACGTGCCCGGCGCGAAGGCGCCCGCGCTGATCACCCAGGCGATCGCCGTGATCGAGGCGACGAAGGCCGACCCGCGCATCCAGGAGGGCCTGCGCAAGCGCGGCATCACCGATCTCTCCAACCTGCACGTCGAGCCGTGGCCGTACGGCTCGACGCGTCCCGCCGCGCTTGACGACGGCCGGCGGCTGGCGTGGACGCCGATGTTCCACCGCACCTCGCCCGACGACAACGCGTACGCGCACCCGATCCACGGGCTGCACGCGATCGTCGACACCGACACCGGCGAGGTGATCGACGTCGAGGACCACGGTGTCCGCGACGTGCCGATGGAGCCCGGGCACTTCCGGCAGTCGCAGCTGGCCGATCCGCGGCCCGTACAGGCGCTGGATATCACGCAGCCGGACGGCCCCGGCTTCACGGTCGACGGATGGCAGGTGCGGTGGCAGAAATGGGCGCTGCGAGTAGGTTTCTGTCCGCGCGAGGGCCTGGTGATCCACGACGTGCGTTACGACGACGGCACCGAGCGCCGCATCGCGCACCGGTTGTCGATCGCCGAGCTGGTGATCCCGTATGGCGATCCCAGCCCCGGTAGCTATCGCAAGAACGCCTTCGACACCGGCGAGGTGGGGATGGGGTACTTCACCAACTCGCTCGAGCTGGGCTGCGACTGCCTGGGCGAGATCCGCTACCTCGACGTGGCAGTGGCGGACTCCGACGGCACCGTGCGGGAGATCCCGAACGGCATCTGCCTGCACGAGGAGGACGACGGCGTGCTGTGGAAGCACACCGAGCCCGACGGGCACGTCGAGGTGCGCCGCAGCCGCCGGTTCGTGGTGTCGTCGTTCGTCACCGTCGACAACTACGAGTACGGCTACTACTGGTACTTCGGCCAGGACGGCTCGATCGAGTTCGAGGCGAAGCTGACTGGCATCGTGCTGACGCTGGCGGGCGAGCCGGGCGAGAAGCCGCGCTATGGCACCGAGGTGGCGCCGGGTGTGATCGCCCCGAACCACCAGCACCTGTTCTGCGCCCGCCTCGACCTCGACATCGACGGCGAGGCGAACACCGTCGTGGAGGTGGACGCGGTCGCGCCGCCGGTCGGCCCTGACAACCCGTATGGCGGCGCGTACATCGGGCAGGAGACGCCGCTCGACCGCGAGTCCGCTGCGCAGCGGCTGGTCGATCCGATGCGCAGCCGCTACTGGAAGGTGGTCAACCCCGGCCGCACGAACCGGATGGGTGGCGCGGTCGGCTACAAGCTCGTGCCCGGGCATCTGACGTATCCGCTGGCCATGCCGGAGTCCGACATCGGGAAGCGCGCGGCCTTCATGTACCGGCACCTGTGGGTGACGCCGTTCGCAGGCGACGAGCGCTATCCGGCTGGCGATTACCCGTTCCAGCACGCCGGCGGCGCCGGCCTGCCGGAGTGGACCGCGGCCGACCGCGGGACGAGCGACACCGACGTGGTCGTCTGGTACGTGTTCGGAACCAACCACCTGCCGCGCACCGAGGACTGGCCCGTGATGCCGGTCGAGCGAGTCGGCTTCCACCTGAAGCCGGTCGGGTTCTTCGACCGCAACCCGGCGCTGGACGTGCCGGCGCCGAAGCCGCACTGCCACTGACCTCGTGACGAGGATCATCGACGACGCCGGTCGCGAGCTGATCGGCTACACAGGCCGCTGGAGCGCCGCGGCCGGCGATCGGGTCGAGCTGATGGTGTCGACCACGCAGCCCTCGTTCGACGTCCGCCTCGTGCGTCTGCGCCACGGCGACCCGAACCCGGCCGGGCCGGGGTTTCAGGCGACGGCGGTGGCCAGCTCGGTGGACGGCAGCTACCCGGGCCGGGTCCAGACGATCAGCTGCGGCTCGTACGCCGTGATCGAGGACGACGTGCCGGCCCGGACGCTCGGTGTCTGGGCATGGCCGACGCGGCCGGCCTCCGGGACGGAGCAGATCGTCCTGCAGCGCGCTGGGCTGACCATCTTCCTCTCGCCGAATGGCTGTCCCGGAGTCCGCTACGGAGCGGTGGAGGCGCTCGCCGACCGGCCACTCGCGCGCGAGCGCTGGATCCGCCTCACCGCCGTGCTCGGGGAGGATCGCCTGCTGCTCGGCCTCGGCGGCGACCTGGTGGGGGCCGCCGGGCCGTGCGCGCCGGCGGGTGGCGCGATCTCCCTGGCGGCTGCGACCGACGGCGGCTCGCCCTACGACGGCAAGCTCGAGGAGGCATTCGCGTTCGCGGCGGCGCTGACCGAGGCGGAGCTCCTGACGCAGCGCTCGCCCGATCGCGTCTGGGATCTCCGCGACGCACGCCACGTCAACGCTCCCGCCCGCGCCGTCACCGGCCGGCACTGGGACGACGACACCACCGATTTCCGCGGCGCCCCGGAGCAGTACGCGGCGGTCCACTTCCACTCCGACGACCTCGAGGACGCCGGCTGGGAGCCGTGCTGCACGCTCGAGGTCCCACCCGGCCTGGACAGCGGCATCTACGCCTTCGATCTGCGCGCCGGCGATCTCGCCGACCACGTCCCGTTCGTCGTCCGGCCGGCTGCGGGCTCGCCGGGCGCCGCGATCGGCCTGCTCCTCCCCACGCTCACCTACCAGGTCTACGGCAACGAGCGCCTCGTCGCGGGCGGCGAGGGAGGCATGGCGCCGACCGCCGAGCGGGACTTCGCGCTCGACCCGGCCGATCACTGGCTCGCCGCCCATCCCGAGGCCGGCGCCTCGTGCTACGACCTGCACCCGGATGGCCACGGCGTCTCGCTCGTCTCGATGCTGCGCCCGATCCCGAACCTGCGGCCGTCGTTCGTCTGGTGGGTGACCGAGTCGCCGGAGCGGTTCGGCTCCGACCTGTACGTCGCCGACTGGCTGACCGAGCGCGGCGATGACTTCGACGTGTTCACCGACCACGACCTGCACGCCGACGGCCGGTCGCTGCTCGACGGGTACAGGGTACTGATCACGGGTACGCATCCGGAGTACTGCTCGCGCGAGATGCTCGACACCCTGGCCGGCTGGCTGGCCGACGGCGGGCGGCTGATGTACCTCGGCGGCAACGGCTTCTACTGGGTCACGAGCATCGACCCGGACCGGCCGCATCTGGCCGAGGTTCGGCGCGGTATCAACGGCACGCGCGCGTGGTCATCACGGCCCGGCGAGCTGCGGCACCAGACGACGGGCGAGCAGGGCGGCCTGTGGCGGTACCGCGGCCGCGACCCGAACCGGCTGGTCGGGGTCGGCTTCGCGTCGCAGTGCGACACCACCGAACGCGCGCCTGGCTACCGGCGCACCGCTGCGAGCCACGACGCGGCCCACGCCTGGATGTTCGAGGGCGTCGACACCGAGATGATCGGCGAGCACGGCCTCTACCTCGGTGGCGCCGCCGGCTACGAGATCGACCGGCACGACCCCGCCTTCGGGTCGCCGGCCGAGGCGATCGTCGTCGCCACGTCGGCTGGCCTGCACAACGCCGACTACCTGCTCGTGGTCGAGGACCTGATGGTCACGATCCCCGACCTGACGGGTCCGACCACCAACCGCGTGCGGGCCGACCTCACGTACCTGCCGTACCCCAACGGCGGCGCCGTGTTTGCGACCGGCTCGTGCTCGTGGAGCGGCAGCCTGTCGACCGCCGGCTACGACAACGACGTCTCGCGCATCACGGGCAACGTGCTGCGCCGGTTCCTCGACTAGGCCGAGGACGCAAAACGCTCCGGCTGCCCCGCCCGCAATGGACGGGGCAGCCGGAGCTCGGTGCCGCCGGCCGTCGATCTAGATCGCCTTGTCGGCCTTCGCGGCTGCAGACTTCTCGCTGTCGGCGCCCTCGGTCACCAGATTGCCGTCGGGCGTCTCCAGGTGAGCGCGCACGAACCAGTGGAACTGCTCCAGCTGGCCGGACTGGTCGATCAGCATGTCCTGGGTGACCGGGTCGATCTCCTCGGTCTTGCCGATCGCGTCGCGGTGCGCCTCGACGACGCCGCTGTAGGCCATGTCGAGCGCGCCGAGGTGCGCCTGCGTGGAGGCGCGGCCGATGGCGTAGTCGTCCCAGCTGCGGGTCTTCACGAGATTGCCGGCGAGGCCGTTCGGCGAGGCACCGAGCGTCGCGATGCGCTCCGCCGTCTCGTCGACCATCAGCTGCACGGTTGCGACCTGCGGGTCGAGCATCGTGTGCACGCCGATGAACGCCGGACCGACGACGTTCCAGTGCACGTGCTTCAGCGTGAGGCCGAGGTCGACCAGCGCGACCAGCCGCTCCTGGAGGATGGCGACGGTCTGGTCCGAGCTCTTGGCGGTCATGCCGGGGACGTGGAAATGCGTTCGCTGGCGCGTCGTAGCCATGGGTGGGGCCCTTTCAACGGTGACCCCTTGTTCCTCCCCCCGCCCCCGCGCCTGAAACGCCGATCAGACGAGCGGTGGACGGCGATCCGCCCACGGCGCGGTGGCCTCCAGCTGCGCCGCGACCTGCAGCAGCAGGTCCTCACGGCCGAGCGCCGCGACGAGCTGCACGCCGACCGGCAGACCGCTCGCCGTGCGGCCGATCGGGAGGCTGATCGCCGGCTGCCCCGTCACGCTGAACGGCGCCGCGAAGCACCAGATGCGCTCGAACCGCGGCAGGATCGACAGCGGGTCGGCAGGCGGCGGCAGCAGCTCGCCGAGCAAGGCCGGCGGCTCGCCCGCGGCCGGCGTCAGCAGCAGGTCGAAGTCGCCCGCCCACCACGCCGACACCTCGGCGGTATAGGCACGCTGCCACGTCTGGCTGGCCGAGTAGGCGGCGTCGGTCAGGCTCGCGCCGACGCTCGCGAGCGCCCACGAGTACGGCTCCACGTCGGCCGGCGTGAGCGGTCGCCCGACCGCGGCGGCGATCCCGTCCAGCATGTGCTGGAACTCCCAGCCGGCCGACCGCAGATGGTGCGTCGCGAACTCCTCGTCGAACAGCCGCGGCGGGCCACCGGCCGCCACGTGATGACCGAGCGACTCCAGGAGCTGCGCCGCCTCGGTCACGGCCGCCACGCAGTCGGCGGCGACCGTGACGCCGGTCGCCCCGACGCTCGAGACGTACCCGATGCGCAGCCCGGCGGGCGGATCCGACAGCGCGGTCGCGTACGGGACGTCGGGCGGGTCGAGGCGGTAGACGTCGGCCGGATCGGCGCCGCCGACGGCGTCGAGCATCGCCGCCGTGTCGCGCACGCTGCGCGTGATCACGTGCTCGACGAGGTTCGGGTCGGTGATCGGCAGGCTCGATGTCCGGCCGCGCGACGGCTTCAGGCCGACGACGCCGCACCAGGCCGCGGGCAGCCGGATCGAGCCGCCGATGTCCGACGCGTGCGCGATCGGCACGAGCCCGGCGGCGACCGCGGCCGCCGCGCCGCCGCTCGATCCCGCCGTCGAGCGGGCCGTGTCCCACGGGTTGCGGCAGGCGCCGAACGCGATCGGCTGGGTGGTCGGCTGGCAGCCGAACTCCGGCAGCGCCGTCTTGCCGACGGTGACGAGGCCGGCGGCGCGGAAGCGCGCGCCGAGGACGGTGTCGGCCGGGACGTGCCAGTCGAGCGCGCGCAGCAGGCCGTTGCCCATGTACCGCGGCAGGCCCGCCAGGCACGCGCCGACGTCCTTGAGCAGGAACGGGACGCCGTGGAAGGCGCCGCGCGGCAGCGACGGGTCGGCGGCGATCGCACGGCCGGCGTCGGGCAGCGGCACGACGACGGCGTTCAGCGCGGGGTTGGTCGCATCGATGCGCGCGATCGCGCCCTCCGCCAGCTCGGCGGGCGTAACCTGGCCGTCGGCGACGAGGTCGCGCAGCGCGATGGCATCGAGCCACGCGAGGTTGTCGGCCATCGGTGGCGCTTACGCTGGCCGCGGTGCGGTCGCGGCCTGCAGGTGCCGCTCGGCCCAGCGATAGACGTCGTTGTCGGCGACCTGGCGAGCCAGCCGCTCGATCCGGCCGCGACGATCGGCGTCGCTCAGCTCGAGGGCCAGCTCGATCGTGCCGGCGATGCCCTCGGGGTGGAACGGGTTGCACAGCAGGGCGTCGGCGCCGAGCTCCTCCGCCGCGCCCGCGAACCGGCTCAGCACCAGCACGCCGGCGCTGTCGCCCGCCTGCTGGGCGGTGACGTACTCCTTGGCGACGAGGTTCATGCCGTCGTTGAGGGACGTCACCAGGCAGACGTCGGCCAGCTGGTAGAAGGCCTGCAGCTGGTCGGGACCGACGCTGGCGTGGGCGTAGTGCACCGGCGCCGCGCCCCCCGGCACCGTGAAGCGGCCGTTGATGCGGCCGACGGCTGCCTCGACCGCCTCGCGCGCCTCGCGGTACTCGCGGATGTCACCGCGGCTCGGGACGGCGATCTGCACCAGCACCACGCGGCCCCGCAGGTCGCGGCGCTGCTCGAGCAGGAACTCGAAGGCGCGCAGGCGCTCTCCGATGCCCTTGGTGTAATCCAGGCGGTCGATGCCGAGCAGCACCCGCCGGTCGTGGAACCGCGTCCGCAGGGTGCGCAGCGCGCGCGCCACCGCCGGGCTCGCGGCCCGCTCGGCGAGAGCGCCGGCGTCGATCGAGATGGGGTGTACGCTGACGTCGACGACCCGGCCGTTCGGTAGCAGCAGCTGGTCGTCGCGCCACCGCGTGGCATGCCCGGTGAGCAGTGCCGAGCGGGCGAAGTTGTCGCGGAAGCGCGTCGTCTGGAAGCCGATGTGCGACGCGCCGAGCAGGCCGTCGATGATGTGTTCGCTCCACGGCAGCCGGGCCCAGACCTCGGACGGCGGAAACGGCACGTGCAGGAAGAAGGCGATCCTCCCGTCGGGCTCGAGGGCGCGCAGCATCCGCGGCACGAGCATCAGGTGGTAGTCGTGCACCCACAGCAGCGTGTCGCCGTCGGCGAGCTCGTGCGCACGGTCGGCGAAGCGCTGGTTGACGGCGCGGTAGACCGGCCAGTTGCGGTGGTCGAGGGTGTAGTGCTCCACCAGCCCGTGCAGCAGCGGCCAGAGCGTGCGGTTGGAGAACCCGTGGTAGTAGCGCTCGATTTCGCCCCGCGACAGGTGCACGCCCTCGAGGTCGATCGGCGCGCCGCCGGCCGGAACGGACGGCACGTCGAGGCCTCCGTCCCAACCCAGCCAGGTGCCGCGCGTCTGAGCGCCGAGCACGGGCTCGAGCGCGGCGACGAGGCCGCCGTTGGCGCGCTCCGTGACGCCGCTGGCACCCCGGGTGATGGGCAGCCGGTTCGACACCGCGATGACGCGCGAGGCCGCGATGCCGCCCGCCTTGGAAGGCGGCCGGTCAGGTAACTTGGCCACGACAGACACCAGAGGGGTGATGCCCGGCGAGCGCGCGTGCCAAACGGCGAGACCGGCCTGGCGGATCCGTGCCTGGCACCGGAATGGACGCGGACAGCGGCTACGGGAGCAGTAGGAGCTTGCCCGTCGTGCGGCGGGCCTGCAGGTCGTCCTGGGCCCGGCGGGCGTCCTCCAGGGGATAGCGGCCGCCGATCCTGACGTCCAGCCGGCCCGCGGCGATCCAGCCGAACACGGCCTCCGAGCGCGACAGCAGCTCGGTGCGGTCGGCGATGTAGTGCGACAGCGAGGGTCGCGTCAGGTACAGCGATCCGTGGTTCTGCAGGCGAATCGGATCGACCGGCGGCACCGCGCCGCTGGCGGCGCCGTACAGGACCATCGTGCCGCGCAGCCGCAGGGCCGCAAGGCTCTCGTCGAACGTCGCCTGGCCGACGCCGTCGTAGACCACCGCGGCGCCCTCGCCATCGGTCAGCTCGCGCACGCGCTTGGCGAAGCCCTCGTACGGGATCGTCTCGTCCGCGCCCGCGCCGCGCGCCAGCGCCGCCTTCTCGTCGCTCGACGTGGTCGCGATGACGCGCCCGCCGAGCAGCTTCACCATCTGCGTGAGCAGCAGGCCGACGCCACCCGCGGCGGCGTGCACGACGGCGACGTCGCCCGCCCGCACCGGGTACGTCGACGTCGCCAGGTAGTGCGCGGTGAGGCCCTGGAGATACACCGCCGCCGCGATCTCGCTCGAGACAGCGGCGGAAACCGGCACCGCTGCGTGGGCGGGCACGAGCACCTGCTCGGCGTAGCTGCCCTGCGCCGTGTTCCACCCGACCCGGTCACCCGGCGCGAACTCCGTCACGCCCTCGCCCACCACGAGCACCGTGCCAGCGCCCTCCGCCCCGGCCGTGAACGGCGGCACAGTCGGGTAGATGCCATTGCGTTCATACACGTCGCGGTAGTTGACGCCGGCCGCCTCGACCTGCACCAGGAGGTCGCCCGGCCCGGCCACGGGCGCCGGCACGTCCTGCAGGTCGAGCACCTCGGAACCGCCGATGGCCGTGACCACGATCGCGCGCATGGAACCTCCCGGGAGAACATCGGACGCCGCGGTCGAGAATAGCGGGATCGACGCGCTCGCGGCCGCGCTGCGCGAGCGCGTGCTGGCCGTCGTCAGCCGCTGACGCGCGACCAGTCGAACATCACGCCGATCGCGCCGGAACGGTCGTCCATCAGATCGGCGTACACCTGCGGCGCGTCGAGCGGCGAGTGGCGCCGCGTGACGAGGTCGGCGATGCGCATCCGGCCCTGCAGCAGGTAGTCGAAGAACAGGCCGGCGATCTCGCCGGCGCTCCACGGGTGGAAGTCGTCGGACACCTCGGGCCGCGTCAGCGCGTGGATGCCGAGGATCGCGACCGCGTTCGAGACGACGCCCGGGCCGAGGCGCTGCTGCGACGGCGTCGGCGTGTCGCCGACCAGCACCACGCGCCCGAGCCGCCGGACGAGCTGAACGGCCGACGCCAGCACGGCCGGGTGGCCGGTGGCGTCGAAGACGACGTCGAGCATCCTGCCGTCGGTCAGCTCGGCGATCGGGTCCCGCGCGGCCGCGGCGTCGAGCCCCAGCGCATGCGTCGCACCGTGCGCCGTCGCGGCGTCGAGCCGGGGGCCGGACGCATCGATGGCGACCACCGTGCGCGCACCGGCTGCGAGGCAGTACTGCATGATCAGCTGCCCGAGCAGGCCCGCGCCGATGACGCCGACGCGCTCGCCCAGCTCGAGCGACGCCCGCCGCACCGCCAGCTGGGTCGTCGACCCGAGCACCGTCCAGGCCGCGTCCTGCGAGCTGATGCCGGCCGGGATCGGGTACAGGTCGTTCGCCGGCCAGACGAACTCCTCGCTGTGCGGCGCCCAGCTCGCGACGCGGTCGCCGCCGGCAAGGCCCGTGACACCGGGCCCGACCTCGGTCACGGTCGCGGCCATGCTGTAGCCGGGACGGAACGGGTAGCTGACCCAGTCGGCCCAGTTCGTGCCGGGATCGAACACGCCGCGCAGGCAGGCCGCCCTCGGTGCCGGTCGAGATCAGCGACAGGTCGGCGCGGCAGCGCACCTCGCCCGCGCCGGGTGCGGGCACGTTCTCCGCAGCCACCTGGACGAGGCCCGGAGCGGGAAAGACGACGTAGCGGGATCCCATCGCGCGAGGCGACGGTAGCAGGGCGACTTCAGATCTTGCGGAAGCGCGCGTCGGCGATCGAGTAGATGCCGAACGCGATCAGCCCGAGCGCGACGATCAGCAGGAGCGTCGGGCCGTACGACTGCTGCGTCAGGCGGTAGAGCGCGCCGTCGAGGCCGACCGCCTGGCTGGCTCGGAAGTCGACGGCCGCGCGCACGATGAAGATGCCGATCAGCGCGAAGGCGACGGCGCGGGCGCACAGCCCGACCACCCCGAGGGCGGTGAAGCCCTTGCGCACCGGCCGATCCATGCTGCCGACCTTGGAGTCGTCGAGGAACTTGCGGCTCAGGCCCATGTACAGCTGGTAGCCGGCCACGACCAGGAAGAGCACGCCCACCGCGCCGACCAGCAACCGGCCGGCGGGCCAGCCGAGCGCGGTGGCGGTGACGTCCCGCGGCTTCTTGTCGTTGCCGGCGGTGGCGGCCGGCGAACGCAGGACGGTGATGGCGATCAGGCAGAACGTGGCGTACGCGATGGAGCTGCCGAGCGCACCGAGGCGATCCAGGGTGCTGTGCCGCCCCGCCTCGGGCGTGGTACCGACCAGCGCCTGCGCGAGCCGCCACAGGGAGTACCCGCCGAGGCCGACCGCCATCGCCACCAGCAGCGCCTGGCCGAACGGCTGGTGCGCGATCAACCGCAGCGCGCCCGTCTGGCTCGCCGGCTGATCTTTGACGCCCCGGGAGAGCCGGACGGCCAGGATGCCGATGACGACGTAGATGAACCCGCGCGCCACGTAGCCCGCGCGGGCGAGACCCTCGAAGAGCGGGGTCTGGACAAAACCTTCGGCCTGGCGTGCAGCATTCGTAGTCACCCGGAGGTTGTCCCCGCGGTCGTGACGATCTACACCTGGGCCGGCGAGGAATCCGGAGTGGCCGTTCGCGCGGCCTCCGTCGCCTGCTCGGCGGCGGCGCCGAACCGCAGCAGGCGGCCGCCGAACGCGATCGCGCAGATCGCGAACCAGGCCCAGCCGAGCGCGAGGCCGGCGATCACGTCGGACAGCCAGTGCACGTCCAGGAGCACGCGGGTGCAGGCCACCGCGACCGCGATGCCGACCGCGAGTCCTGCCAGTGCCGTGCGCGCGACGTGCCCGCGACGGCAGCCGATCAGGAGGGCGGCCGCCGCGTAGAACGAGGCTGCGGTGGACGAGTGACCACTGGGGAACGAGGGGCCCAGCGTCGCCGCGATCGGATTCAGCGTCGGCCGCGCGCGGTTGAACACGTCTTTCACGGTCAGCGTCACGATCTGGTTGCCCACCATCACGGCGACGAGGAACAGGACCACGAAGCGGCTGCGCAGCCGGATCGTCTCGACGATCGCGAGGAGCACGGCCAGCGTGATCACGACCGGGCCGTCGCCGAGCCGTGTGAGGTGGTCGAGCCAGGTGTTGGTGAAGGACGATGCGTGCTCGAAGCCCCACCGGGCCGGCCCGGTATCGACGGCGAGGGCCGAGCGGTTCGACCGCACCAGGAACGCCAGCCCGCCGATCACCAGGCCGCCGAGGATGGCGGCACCGAGGGCGATCGTGAGTGCCAGCCCGGTCGCGGCGACCGGGTCGCGGCGCCGCTGCACGAACGACCGCAGCCGGCTGTCGTGCTCCGCCATCTCGCCGACGACGGCCGCCACCGGCTCTGCCGCGACCGCACCCGGCATCGATCGTGGATAGCGCCAGGTGACCGCGGCCGTGAGCAGGCCGGCGGTCGAGGCGAACAGGAGGAGGACGAGAAGCGGCATTGGCGGTAGAGGCGGTTTCCCCCGGCGTTCCGGAGGGGAAACACCATGATGGAACTTGCGCCCACCGTTCGCGATACCGGCCCGGCGGCGCCGCCGCCCGCGCATCGATCGCAGCACGCTCCGATACCGGTCCTCGAGGCGACGCCCGATGGCCCCGCCGCGCACATCGCCGATCGGCTCGACGGCCGGCACCCCGCCGCCGTCTACGCGCTCACGGCGGTCACGGGCTACCTGGT
>JBKJIG010000030.1:0-5820 GCA_046598415.1 Gaiellales bacterium | reverse complement strand
GCGCTCCGCCAGCAGGGGGTTGCGGACGTCGCAGACGTCGCCGCGCTCGTCCTGGAGACCGACGGGAGTTTCAGCGTCGTCCGGCGCGGCGGCGACGATCCCGCGATTCCGGTCCTCGCAGACGTGCGTCCAGACCCGCCCGAAAGGACGCCGGGAGGATGATCGGCGTTCGACGTCACGGGCGCGCGCAGGGAGTGGCGGGGCGCGCCAGATCGGTTCGGCGGGGCCGTTAGAGAATGCGCTTGCCGAGCGCCGAGCAGACGAGCTCCACCGCCAGCTGCGCCGATTGGTTCTGCACGTCCAGGATCGGATTCACCTCGACCACCTGCAGCGACCCCATCAGGCGGGACTCGGCCACCATCTCCATCATCAGGTGCGCCTCGCGGTAGCTGATGCCGCCGGGCACCGGCGTGCCGACGCCGGGCGCGTGCAGCGGATCCATCACGTCCATGTCCAGCGAGACGTGCACCCAGGCCGCGGCGCGCAGCCGGTCGAGCGCGGCGTCGACGGCGGCCTCCATGCCGAGCCGGTCGATCTCGGCCATCGTCACGACACGGATCTGCGAGCGCCGCAGCACCTCACGCTCCTCGGGATCGAGCGAGCGGATGCCGATCATCGCGACGCGGGCCTCCTCGACCGACGGTACCGGCCAGTTGCCGGTGTCGAACCAGTCGCGGCCGAGCCCGATCGCGGCCGCCACGGGCATGCCGTGAATGTTGCCCGACGGGCTGGTGTCGGGCGTGTTCAGATCGCCGTGGGCGTCGATCCACAGCATCGCCCCCGGGGCGCCCGCGGCCCGCGCGAGACCGCCCAGCACGCCGATCGCGAGCGAGTGGTCGCCACCCAGCACGAGCGGGAACTCGCCCGCCCGGGCGGCGCCCTCGACGGCGTCGGCGAGGAGGCCGCTGTAGGTGAGGATCTCGGAGAGGTACTTCGCGCGCGGGTCACCCTGCTCGATCGCGGCCATGTCGGGGGCGACGATGTTGCCGTCGTCACGCACCGAGAACCCGAGCTCCTCGAGGCGCCGGTGCAGGCCGGCGTACCGCATCGCGGACGGGCCCATGTCGACGCCGCGCCGTCCCTGCCCGAGATCGAGCCCCGAGCCGATCACACAGATGCGGCGTGCATCGGAATCATTCACGCAAGCAATCCTACGGCACGAGCGCGCGCACCGCGTCGGCGTACGTGCGCGCTCCGCGGCCGTCGGGATCCCGCCCCGGGTTCCCGCAGCAGATAGAGATGCCCACGATGCGACCGGTGGCCGCGAGCGCGCCGCACTCGTCGAGCAGGCGCTCCGCCGTCCAGCCGCCCGAGGCGGGGAAGTCGACGCCGGGTGCGACCTCCGGGTCGAGCACGTCGCCGTCGAGGTGCACCCACAGCGGCGCGTCGTCGGGCAGCGCCGCCAGCGCGGCGGCGACGCCGTCGACCGAGGTGAGGCCCGTCCGCTCGATCGCCTCCACCTCGCCCGGGTCGAGATCGCGGGCACCGACCAGTGCGGCGCGCTCCACCGGCAGGGCCGGGCCGGGGCGCAGCTCGTCGTGGCACCAGCCGAGGAGGATCGCGAACGGCATGCCGCCGAGGAACCCCGACGGCGACGTCTCCGGCGTGTTCAGGTCGCCGTGGGCGTCGAGCCAGACCAGCGCCAGGGCGGGATGCCGCTCCTGCAGAGCGCTCGACACGGCGGGCGTCAGGCTGCACTCGCCCAGCAGCGCCAGCGGCACGCCGGGCTCGGCCGAGACGGCTCGAGCGACGGCGGCCAGCGCGCCGACGGCGGGGCCGCCCCGGTCGACGGGCACCTCCTCGGCGTGGCCGCCGAGCGCGGCGGCGAGCACGCCGGGGCCGGCCTCCATGCCGGTGCCGTGAAACCGGCTCGTCCAGGGTGCGACCAGCATCAGATCAGCCTTTCCAGCAGCCGCGCTGCGTCGTCGTCGTGAAGGATCTGCCCCGGGTCGACCCGCAGAAAACCCGCGGCCCGGAGGTGCTCGACCAGCGTCGAGAACGGTCCCCAGAAGTCGCCCGCATCGAGCAGCCCGATCGCTTTGGAATGCAGGCCGAGCTGGCGCCAGGTGATGATCTCGATCAGCTCGTCCAGTGTGCCGAAGCCGCCCGGCAGCGCGACGAACGCGTCGCCGAGGTCGGCCATCAGCGCCTTGCGCTCGTGCATCGAGCCGACGACGCGCAGGTCGGTCAGACCGCGATGCGCGAGTTCGCGGTCGACGAGCTGCTGCGGGATGACGCCGATCGCCTCGCCGCCGGCCTGCAGCACCGCGTCGGCCACCACGCCCATCAGGCCGACGGCGCCGCCGCCGAAAACGAGGCCGTGGCCGGCCGCGGCGATCGCGCGACCCAGCGTCGTCGCCTGGTCGGCGTAGGCGGCATCGGCGCCGCGGGCCGCCCCGCAGAAGACGCAGACCCTCACAACTCGATCCTCCGCCGGCCGATCAGCACCACCGCGAGCGATCCCAGCGCGAGCAGGCTGCCGACCAGGAACGAGCGCGAGAAGGCGTGTGTAGCGGCCCGGTCGAGCTCGTCGTGCAGGCCCGCGCGCACCTGCCTCAGCGCAGGGGTCATGGTGCGGTCTGCGAACGCCCGGTCGATGTCGGGGATGTCGCGGTTCGCCTGCTCGACGACCCGGATCACGTCGCGCGCGACCTCGATCTTGACGCCTGGCGCGAGGTCGGAGTCGAGCACGATCGCCGCGCCCGACTCGAGCGCCTGGTCGCGCTCGTGCTTGAGGTCGGCCTGGAACACCGGCACCAGCAGGATCAGCCCGAGCACCACCCCGAGGTGGCGGGCGGCGATCGTCCAGCCGCCGTGGATGGCCTGCGGCGAGCGTCCGGCCAGTGCTGCGTGGGTGAGCGCGGTGACGGCGAGCCCGAGCCCGAGGCCGATCAGCACCTGCGGGGCCAGCGTCCACGCCCACGAGGCACCGGGCAGCAGGCCGAGGCCCGCGAGACCCCCCGCGATCAGGAGCGAGCCGCTGCCGGCCTCGGCGACGGGCCCGCCCACACGGATGCGCCGTGCCGCGAACGCTGCGACGGGCATCGCCGACACGATCACGGCCGCCTCGAGCGGCTCGATGCGCCAGCCGTCGACGAGCAGCAGCACGAGCAGGAACAGCGCCGCCGTGAGTGCCGCCGACAGCAGCGTCAAGGCAGCCAGTGCCGGCACGTGTGGGCGTCCCGCCGCGGCCCTCGGCGCCGGCGACGTCGTCTGCCGCACCGCCACCAGCGCGGCGACGGCGATCGGTGTCTGGAGCAGGAAGATCCACTCCCACCCGGCCAGCTGCGTGAGCGCGCCGCCGGCAGCGGGTCCGACGGCGGCGCCGGCGACGCCTGCCACGGCCCATGACCGCGCGGCCTTCGCATCGCCCTCGCGCGCGGCCAGCAGCTCGAGCGCTGCGCACACCAGCGCCGCGCCGCCAACTCCCTGGATGCAGCGCGCGGCGAGCAGCACGTCGAACGAGCCGGCCAGCCCGCACACCGTCGACGCCACGCCGAACACGACGATGCCGGCCGCCGCGACCCGTCGGGGCGCACGGCGCGCCAGGTAGGCGGCGGGCACGGCGCCGAGCGCGAGGATCGCGTTGTACGAGGTCAGGACGCGCGACACCTCGCCGATCTCGACATCGAACCGGCGCAGGATGTCGGGCAGCGCGAGCGTGACGACCGAGGAGTCGGCGAGCGCCGTGGCGACGGCGAGGAGAAGCAGCGTGCGACGGGCGCGATCGCTCACGCCCGTATCTTGACCGCGATCAGTAGGGGCGGACGGCGCCGGCGTAGTTGCCGGCCCGGTCGGAGAGATTGGTGATCTTCACGACGTCGCCGGTGTGCGGCGCGTGAATGAACTGACCACCGCCGATGTAGATGCCCATGTGATGGTGATCGGGATAGAAGAAGACGAGGTCGCCGGGCGCGAGCTGGCTCTGGCTGATGTGCGTGCCGGCGTTCCACTGCGAGCCGGTGAAGTGTCCGAGGCCGATGCCGACCGTCGCGTACGCGAGCATCGTCAGGCCGGAGCAGTCGACACCGCCGCGGCTGGCGCCGCCCCAGACGTAGGGCACACCGAGGTACGACATTGCGGCCGCGACGACGCGCGCGCCGATCGAGCCGTTCGCCGGCGGTGCCGGGATGTCGACTGAGCCGCCGCCACCACCGGAGCTGCCACCGCCACCACTGGAGCTGCCACCGCCACCGCTGGACGAGGACGAGCTGCCGTCACCCGAGCCGCCGATGCCGGGATCGGCCGCGTTCGCCGCGGCGATCGAGGCGCGCTGGGCGCGCACGCGCCGCTCGGCCTCGCGTGCGAGCTGGGCCTCGTAGGCCTGCTGCTCCTTCTGCAGGCCGGCGATCTCCCCCTCGAGGCCCGACTTCAGACTCTCGGCCTGGGCCAACCCGTTCTCGATCGTGGTCTTGTTCGCCGCCTTCTGCGCCTTCAGCTCGGCGGCGCGGCGCTTGGCCTTCTCGAGCGCCTTCTCGCGCTTCGTGAGGTCGGCGCGCGAGGCGCGCAGCTCGACGATCACGGAGCCGAGCTGGCTGGTGGAGCGCTTCAGCACGTCGACCGACCCGAGCATGTCCTCGAGCGAGTTGGCAGAGAGCATGGCGGCGACGGCATCCGGGTCGCCGACGCGGTAGGCGACGACGAGCTTCGCCGCCAGATCGCGCTGGCCACGCTTGATGTTCGACTTCGTAGCGGCGATCTGGTGCTCGTTGTCCGTGATGTCCGCCTGGACGCCGTCGAGTTCCTCGGAGGCCTGGTTGTAGGCCTCGATCGCGGGCTCGATCTGCTCGCTCAACGCCGCGATCTTCGCCTGCGCGGCCTCGGCGGCTGCGCGCTTTGCGGGGATCGCGTCCTTCGGAGCAGCGTACGCCGCCGTGCCGGCGGTGCCGAGAGCGGCGAGAGCAACGAAGGTGATGAGGAAATGGCGTCGAAGACGGAGCAAGAAGAGGACCTCCCGGTCGGACTCGTGCGCATTTGCGCGCGGTATCGATCGTCTGATCGAGACCGGCCAGGGACTAAATCAGAAAGCGTCCAAGGCGGATGGTTGAGGGCAGACCGCGTCGCGGGGGGATCGACACGGCGCCCGACACTGTCGGCGTGAACGCCATCGCCGCTCAACTGTACCATCGTGTTCGGGGAAGGACGCAACCCCGATTTGTGCCGCAAAACGGGGCGTTGTCTCGATAGAGGTGGTCGGCACAACAAATTCTGTGGTTACCCCCGAGCGCTTCTATCTACCCGGCCCCGCCCGGCGCCCCGGTCGTCCGGCGCCGATTCGCTGGTAAGATCGTGCCGCTGCGGCGAGGTAGCTCAGTTGGTAGAGCACGCGACTGAAAATCGCGGTGTCGCCGGTTCAAGTCCGGCTCTCGCCACTCCCGCCCGGCCGCTCCTGCACCACGCGTGAGCGGGCGCCAGGCAGTCGGGCGGCCTGTCCAGCGGCGTGCACTCGACGAACCGCCTGTGGCAGCGCCGGGTTCGACACGCCAGCCGGTGCTATCGTCGTTCGGCGGCTCTAACACCCGGTCGCCCGATGCAGACGAGACTCCGCGTCCCATGAAGCCGGCCTCAACCACACGGCCGGCGCCAATGCACATCGAGGTGTCATCGTGGTTGCACGCAAGCCCGCATCCGCCGGCTCTCCGCAGGGCCTCGGCGCCGTGGGAACCGTCTCCGTCAGCGATCACGACGGGATCGGCTCCTGGCTGGTGCGACTGGACGGCGAGCACGACCTGTCGACCATCCGCATGCTCGAGGCGGGCACGGCCACGGTGCTGGACGAGTGCAGTCGCGTGGTCGTCGATCTCAGCAGCGCGACCTTCT
>JBKJIG010000083.1:0-8285 GCA_046598415.1 Gaiellales bacterium | reverse complement strand
TCGGCTGTGGCCGGGTCGCGATCGTCGTCCGGATCGGTGCCTGGCACGAATCTGACACGCTCGGACGTCTGTGATTTGCCTGTCCCGGATGCGGGTCGGGTCATCGCCTCGAAGTTGACGCGTCTTCCTGTCGCCGCCGCGCCTGCGGCTCCTGACCTGCGCAGGGTGCCGGGTCGGAGCAGCCGCTCGACCCCACTATGCGGGTGCGAGGCCACCCAGTTGGACGGACCAATTCGAAACCGGCACAATGCGGACATGGAGTTCGACCCCGCGACCGACTACCCGATCGGCGAGCGACGGCCCGACCTCGTCCTCGCGCCCGATGGGACGCAGCTGGCCGACATCACGCTCGACGCGGCGCTGGCCGGCGACATCGACGGCGCGTCGCTGCGCGCCGCACCCGAGACCCTCGCCCGGCAGGCGGCCGTGGCGCTCGCCGCCGGCTCCGAGCCGCTCGCGGCGAACCTCGTGCGGGCCAGCGAGATGACCGCGCTCGACGACGAGACGATCCTCGAGATCTATACGGCGCTGCGGCCGCGACGCTCGACCGCCGACGAGCTGGCGGCCTGGGCCGATCGGCTGGAGCACGACTACGACGCCCCGGCGACGGCCGCGTTCGTGCGCGAGGCGACCGCCGTGTACGCCGTCCGCGGCCTGCTCCGCACGGCTCCCGGAGACCGTGCCGCCGTCGGCCCCTGACGGATCCGGCCGGTTTCGGAGCCGCGCCGCCCGGGAGCTCCGCCGCGAGACGCTGATCGCGGCCGAGCCGTCGCTCGGGCTGGTCGCGATGGCGTCGCCGAACGACCCCGAGCCGTCCATCGAGATCGTCGGCGGCGTCATCGTCGAGCTCGACGGACGGCGCGTCGAGCAGTGGGACGCGCTCGACCACTTCATCGCCCGGCACGGCATCGATGTGGACATCGCCGCCGAGACGATGGCGCTCTCCAACCTGGAGCTCGCGCAGCGGCTCGTCACCGTCGACGTGCCACGCGAGGAGCGCGTGCGCCTCTCGCGCGGAGCGACGCCGGCCAAGCTCGCGCAGGTGCTGGCGCTGCTCGACCCGGTCGAGATGATGTTCGCGCTGAAGAAGCTGCGCGCGCGGCGCCAGCCGGCCAACCAGGCGCACGTCACCAACATGAAGGAGAACCCGGCGCTGCTCGCCGCCGACGCCGCCGAGGCGTCGATCCGTGGCTTCGCCGAGATGGAGACCACGGTCGGCGTGAGCCGCTACGCGCCGCTGAACGCGCTCGCCATCCTGGTCGGCTCGCAGACCGGCCGCACGGGCGCGATGACGCAGTGCGCCGTCGAGGAGCACCGGTCGCTGCGCCTCGCGATGCTCGGCCTCACCACCTACGCCGAGACCTTGTCGGTGTACGGCACCGAGCGCGTGTTCGTGGACGGCGATGACACGCCGTGGTCGAAGGCCTTCCTCGGCTCGGCCTACGCGTCGCGCGGCGTGAAGGTGCGATTCACGAGCGGCACCGGCTCCGAGGCGCTGATGGGCCATGCCGACGGCTGCTCGATGCTCTACCTCGAGGCGCGCTGCCTGGCCGTCACGAAAGCCGCCGGCTCGCAGGGCGTGCAGAACGGCTCCATCTCGTGCGTCGCGCTGACGCTCAGCGTGCCTGGCGGCACCAAGGCGATCCTGGCCGAGAATCTGCTCGCGGCGTGGCTGGGGCTGGAGGTGGCGAGCGGCAACGACGCGATCGCCTCGCACTCGCCCACGCGCCGCACCGGCAAGCTGATGGGTCAGTTCCTGCCGGGCACCGACTTCGTCACCAGCGGCTACAGCGTGATGCCGCGCTCCGACAACATGTTCGGCGGCGGCAACTACGACGCCGACGACATCGACGAGTGGCTGACGCTGCAGCGCGACTGGCAGGTCGACGGCGGCATCGAGCCGGCTTCCGACGAGGCGATCCAGGCCGCTCGCACGCGCGGCGCGCTCGCCATCCAGGCCGTGTTCGACGAGCTCAACTTTCCGCCCGTCAGCGACGAGGAGGTGGCCGCGGCCGTCACCGCGTATGCCTCCGGCGACCTGCCGGACCGCGACCGCGCCGCCGACGTCGAGGCCGCCGACCGCGTGCTCGACGAGGGTGTCTCCGGCCTCGACGTGGCCTGCATCCTCGCCCGCCGCGGATTCCGCGACATCGCCGAGGGCATCTTCGCGATGCAGCGCCAGCGGGTCTCGGCCGACTATCTGCAGACCTCGGCGGTGATCGGCTCCGACGGGCTCGTGCACGCCGCCGTCAACGATCCCAACCGGTACCTCGGTCCCGGTACCGGCTACCGCCTGGAGGGCGAGCGCTGGGAGCACCTGCGGGCGCTGCCGCACCAGATCGAGGCGCGGTCGATCGGTGTCGCCCCGGCCGCGGCGAACGGCCAGCTGCTCCGCGTCGTCGGCCCGGCTGAGCGCGGCACCGACGGCGACGAGGTGGTCGTCGCGCTCGGCCCGGCCTACGGCGCGCAGCTGCGCGCGACCATCGGCGGCCTCGAGCACGGGGACGTGCTGGCGGCGCTGCTGGCCGGCATCACCGAGGGCGGCGCGGTGCCGCGGCTGGTGCGCATCCGCGGCCAGTCGGACGTCGCGTTCATCGCGCACGCCGGCGCCTGCCTGGCGGGTTCGGGCGTCGGGATCGGCCTGCAGTCGAAGGGCACGACCGTGATCCACCGCGCCGACCTGCAGCCGCTCGACAACCTCGAGCTGTTCGGCATGGCCCCCAACCTGAGCCTCGCCTCGTACCTGCAGATCGGGCGCAACGCCGCGGGTTACGCGCTCGGCGCGCGGGTCGGCCCGGTGCCGATGAGCCTCGACAACTTCGCGCGGGCGAAGCTGATCGTCCGAACCACGCTGATGCACCGGGTCGAGACCGATGCGATGCTCGACGGCGAGCCGCCCGTCGACCTCGAGCTCGTCTGAGCGTGCCACGCATCCCCCCGCTGCTGATCGGCCTCGCCCTGGCGGCGCTGACGCTCCGTCCGCAGGTGGTCGGCATCGGGCCGCTGCTGCCCGCGATCCAGGACGACTACGGCGTCTCGCACGCCGTCGCCGGCCTGCTGGTGACGATCCCGGTGCTCTGCATGGGCATCTTCGCGCCGCCCGCCCCGCTGCTGGCGCACCGCATCGGAGCCGTCAGGGCCGTCACCGTCGCCGTCGCGCTGGTGGCGATCGGCGGCATCCTGCGGGCGTTCGCGCCGAACGCCGGCGCGCTGATCGCCCTGACGATCCCGATCGGCATCGGCATGGGCCTCGGCAACGCGTTGATGGTGGTCGCCGTGAAGGAGCGGTTCGCGAGCCGGCCGCTGCTGGTCACCGGCGTCTACGCCGCGTCGATCCAGGTCGGATCGACGCTCGCGGCGGCGACCGCCGTCCCCCTTTCCGACGCCGGCGACGACTGGCGGCTCGCGCCACTCGTGTTCGGTGCGGGCGCGGTGGTGTCGCTGCTCGCGTGGATGTACGTGTCGCACGGGCTGGCGCCGCCCGACCAGGAGGCGACCCTGCCGCACTACCCCCTGCGCAGCTCGACCGCGTGGCTGCTCGTGCTGCTGTTCGTGTGCATCGGCCAGATCTACTACGGCCTCACCGCGTGGCTGCCCGGCGCGTACCAGGAGAAGGGGTGGAGCGAGAGCGACACCGGGCTCCTGACCTCGGTGATGAACCTCGCGACCGTGCCGGCGGCGCTGCTGGTGTCGGTCGCCGGCCATCGCCTGCACCGGCGCACCGCCCTGGTCGCCGCGGCGGCGCTGATGCTGATCTCGACCACGCTCCTGCTGGTCGCGCCCGGCGGCGCCCTGATCTGGGTGATCGCCGCGGGTTGGGCGAACGGCACGCTGTTCACGCTGGCGATGACCCTGCCGCTCGACGTGGCCGACACGCCCGGGGCGGTCGGCGGCATCGCGGGCATGATGCTCGGCGCCGGCTACGTCGGCATCGCGATCGCACCGATCGCGCTGGGCGCGATCCGCGACGCGACCGGCGGCTTCGACGCCGTGCTGGCGGTCGTCGCCGGTACGGCGGCGGTGCTGCTGCTGGTTGCCTGCGCGTGCTCTCCGGACCGGCTCCGCCGCGGTCTCACGCGCCAGGCGAGGGCGGTATAGTGGTCGGACCATTTGGCGCCGGAGGAGCCGTGCCTCAAGTCAGCATCAACCACGTCAGCCTCTCCGTGGTCGACATGGAGGAGTCGCTGCGTTTCTACACCGGGTTTCTCGGCATGGAGCGCATCCCGGGTCCCCAGTTCGGCTTCCGCGTCGAGTGGCTGCGGGCCGGCGACCTCCAGGTGCACCTGTTCGAGCGCGAGACGGCGGCGCCGCAGTACCACCACGTCGGGTTCACGGTGGCGAACTTCGAGGAGCTCTACGTGCGAGCCAAGGAGACTGGCATTCTCGTGCACATGCCGCCGTTCGCCCAGGTCACCGAGCTGCCCGACGGCGGCGCGCAGATGTACGTGCGCGATCCCGGCGGCAACCTGATCGAGCTCGACACGCCCGACGCGTCGGTGCTCGACCGGTCGGTGGTCGAGATGCGCCGGCTCGTCGACGCCATCCCGCAGTCCGAGTACAACCGGCGTGCAACGCTCTTTCTCGAGCCACGGTCAACCGCCTGATGGCAGCCGCCGACGACCGGACGTCGCCCGGCAAGGCCGCGCAGGTCGCGGCTGATCGCCTGCGCGACCTGATCCGCTCCGGTGACCTCGGGCCCGGCGACCGCCTGCCCGTCGAGCGCGTGCTCGCCGTGCAGCTCGGCGTCTCGCGCTCGACGTTGCGGGAGGGCATCCGCAGTCTCCGCTCGACCGGTCTGCTGCACGCCCGGCAGGGGTCGGGCACCTACGTCACCGACCTCGATCCGGCCACCCTGGCGAGCCCGCTGGTGTTCGCCCTGGCCCGCAGCGGCCGTCAGATCCCGCGCGTGTTCGAGGTGCGCGCCATGCTCGAGGTGGGCGGTGCCGAGCTGGCCGCCGAGCATGCCACCCCGCGCGATGTCGAGGCCCTGCAGCGCCTCAACGACCGCATCGCCCGCACCGGCCGCCCGGCGGCGATGCTGGCCGCCGACTGGAAGTTCCACCACCACATCCACCAGATGTCGCGCAACGAGCTGCTGGTGCTGCTGCTCGACTCGATCGCCGAGCTCGGCAAGGGGGTGCGCCGCGCGGGCATCGCCCGCGACGAGATCAGGATCCGCAGTGCCGAGCAGCACGTCGCGATCATCGAGGCGATCGCCGCCGGCGAGCCGGCGGCGGCGGGCGCCGCGATGCGGCAGCACCTCGACTACGTGCGGCGCGTGCTGCAGGCCCTGGAGGAGGAAGAGGCCGGCGCCGCGTCAGGCGGCAACGAGCCGGACGGACAGGCCCCAGGCCTGGCCTGAGTCGAACAGCGCGTCGGGGTCGACGTCGTCGGCCCAGCCCAGGAAGTGCGGCTGCGGGTCCTCGCGTGTCGAGCCGAACACGCCCTTGCGGAACTCGGCCTGCGGGGGCGGCGGTCCCGCGGCGAGCCGCTCGCGCTCCTCCTCAGCCGCCTCGGCGGCCGGACCCTCCGCGTAGCCCTTGCCCATCTTCGGGACTCTACCCGCTCGCCGGGCGCCGGGTGCTTGCCCGCGAGCGGGTGGCTGTCGATCCCCATGGCTGGGAGGTCGAGGGCTGTTCGGCCGAACCGCAGTCGACAACACCGACGCCAGTTCGATGTCAGACCGCTACGCGTATCGCTCCCGCGCCACCGCCGCGAGGCGCATCCGGTCCTCGGCTCCCAGTGGTGCCGTCATGTCCAGGGTGTCCATGGCCAGCGCCGCGCGGATCTGGCCGGCGATCACCGGCCGGATCGGGCGGAGCACCGTGCTCATGGTTCGTAGCATCGCGCGCGGGACGTGCCGGATCCTGGTTTCGCCGACGCGTCCGGCCGCGTGCAGGGCGGTGGCGGCGAAGTCTTCGAAGGTGACGTTCTCGGGCCCGGCTGCATCGATCGCCTGGTCGTCGGCGCCGTCCAGTGCCGCCGCGATCGCGACGGCGGCGACGTCCTGGATGGAGATGAAGTTGATCGGGTTGCGGCCGCGCCCGAAGATCTGCGTCCGGCCGTGCTCGACGAGCGGATCGCCGACCAGGCCGAGCCAGGTTTCCATGAACGACGTGGGCCGGATGATCGTCCAGCGCAGTCCGCTGGCCCGGAGCGTCTCCTCGGCGTGATGCTTGGCACGGAACAGCGCCATCGGGCTGTCGGCCGACGCGCCGTAGCCGGAGAGCAGCACTACGCGTCCGGTGCCGGCCCGCACGGCGGCACCGAACAGTGCGGCGTTGCCCTCGCGATCCACCACCTCGGGGCCGGCGGCGTCGATGCCGGCGAATCCGTGGGCGGCGGCGATCACCAGGCTGGTTCCGGCGACGGCGTCGTCGAGTGTGTGCGGCGCGCGGAGGTCGGCCACGACGACGTCGGCCCCCAGGGCGCGCTGCGGTTCGGCCCGCTCGGCCGCGCGGGTCATGACGCGCACCGGTGTGCCGGTCGCGAGCAGCCGCCGGACGATCTCGCCGCCGAGCAGGCCGGTGCCGCCGGCGACGAGGATCACGGCCCTGCTCCGACGACGACCTTGACCGCGGCGTCGGGGTCGGGACCGTCCGCGTCGACGGGCTCCATGTAGAACTGCGTCCAGGCGATTGCGTCGGCGCTGTCGACGCCGAGAATCGTGACCCCGCGCATCGCGAACGCGGCGCCGTCCGGACGCGTCCCGTTCCAGCTCCACTCGGCCCAGAGGACGTCGCCGCACCGGGCAGAGCGGACGATGTCGGCCCGCAGGTCGGGGATGCCGGCGAGGATCTGCGTCCAGTTGCGGCGGACCTGGTCGCGCCCCCTGAAGCTGCGCGAGGGATGGGCCGGCGTCTCGTTCCGGTAGTCGTCGGCGAAGCAGCCGACGACGGTCTCAAGGTCGTGGGAGTTGATCGCATCGCAGAGCCGCGTGATCGGCTCGGGCGCGCCGGCCCGACTCGTGCCCGGCTGGTCGGGGAAGCTCATGGCACCCTCTTATTTGAATACAAGCATCTGTATCCGATACAGTGCGCTCGATGCCCGACGATGTCAAGCCCGCCCGTCGCTATGACTCGTCGCGCCGTCAGGCGCGGGCGGAGCTAGCCCGTGAGTCGATTCTCGCCGTCGCCCGCGATCGGTTTCTCGCCCACGGCTATGGGGCGACGACCGTCGGCGCTGTCGCGGCCGACGCGGGCGTCTCCGTCGAGACCATCTACAAGGCGTTCGGCAACAAGTCCGGCCTGGCGAGGGCGGTGTTCGACCGGGCACTCGCGGGGCAGGGCCCGATCAGCACCGGCGAGCGGGCTGCGATCGTGAAGCGGGACGAGCGCGACCCGTATCGGCGCCTACGGGCGTTCGGCGCGTTCGTGGGCGAGGTGACGCCGCGCGTCGCCCCCTTGCTGCTCGTGTTGCGGGCGGCGGCGGAGACGGATCGTGAGGTCGCCGCCGTCTGGGATCGCATCAACGACGAGCGTCTCCAGGGCATGCTCCGGGACGCCGAGCAACTCGCCGCCGAGGGCGCGCTGCGGCCCGGCGTCTCAGCCGCCGATGCCGCCGACGTGTTCTGGTCGTTGACGGCGCCCGAGATGTACGACCTGTTGGTGCTGCGCCGCGGGTGGGCGCCGGACCGGTTCGGTGCGTGGGTCGGCGAGATGTTCGTGGCCGCGCTGTTGCCGGCGTGATGATCAGCCGGCGGCGCAGGGCCACGTCGGCGGCGTCCCGGTGCTCGCTGTTGTGCCCTACGACGACGCTGGAGCGCGCGCCGCGCGGGCCGCGGCCTTCATCGACCGCTTGTGCGCCTGGTAGACCGCGAGCTCCTCGGCCGTCGTGACGCCGCCGAGCACGGGATGCGTGGGCAGCAGCGCGTCGAGCCCCGCCAGCTCGACGCCGTAGCGGCGGTGCAGCAGCATCGCGAGCGAGTTGATCTTCATGTCGCCGAACCCGGGCAGGGCACCGATGCGCGCGTACAGGTCGGCGCCATCGGCGGCCTCGGTCCACACCTTCGAGCCGTCGCCGGCGTAGTCGCTCGCGATCACGCGGCACAGGTCCTGCATGCGGCGCGCCATGTTGGCGGGAAAGCGGTGGATCGCCGGCCGCTCGACGCAGATGGCGATGAACGCGTCGGGATCCATCGCGGCGATGCGCGCGGGATCGAGGTGGCCGAGGCGCTCGAGGAGCACCTTGGGACCCGCGAAGGCCTTCTGCACGGGCACCTGCTGATCGAGCACGAAGCCGATCAGCAGCGCGTTGGCATCGGCCGCGAGCAGCACGTTGGCCGC
>JBKJIG010000052.1:0-66618 GCA_046598415.1 Gaiellales bacterium | reverse complement strand
CGCGATGATGCGGCCGCCCTCACCCTGCGCGATCATCTGCCGCGCCGCCGCCCGGCAGGTGCGCCAGACGCCGTGCTGGTTGATGTCGACGAGGCGCTCGTAGTCGGCGAACTCCTCGTCCACCAGGTCGTGCACCAGCGGTGCGACGCCGGCGTTGGCGACGTGGATGTCGAGCCGGCCGAACTCTGCGATGCAGGCCGCCATCGCCGCGGCCACGTGCTGTGCATCTGCCACGTTGCAGTTGATGTACGCGGCGCGGCCGCCGGCGGCGGCGATCAGCTCGTGCGTCGGCGGACCGTCGTCGTAGCCGCGCGGGTCGGGGTCGGCGCGGATGTCGGAGCACAGCACCGCCGCACCCTCCCGTGCGTACCGCTCGGCGATCGCCCGCCCGTTGCCGGACGACGATCCGGTGATCCACGCGACCTGTCCCTCGAGTCCCATGCGGCGAAGTCTTGCAGCCGGTAGGATCTCCCGCGATGCAGCTGACGGACGCCGAGCAGGCGATGCTGGCGGGTGAGGAGGGGCCGGCGACCGCGCTCGCGATGCGGATGGTGACCGGCGTTGCACGCGCGATGCGCGCGCCGCGTCTGCTCGAGATCACGGGCGCACACATCGACGCCTGCGTGTACTACGGCCGGGCCGGGCTCGACTTCGGCGAGCGTCTCGTCGAGCTGGGCGGGAAGGTGTGCGTTCCCACCACGCTCAACATCGGCCTGATCGACCTGCTGCACCCCGAGCTGTCGCAGCTCGACGCCGAGACCACCGACGCGGCGCGGCGGCAGATGCAGGCGTACGTGACGATCGGCGGCCGGCCGACCTTCACCTGTGCGCCGTACCAGCTGGCGTTCTCACGGCCCGGCCTGGGCGAGCAGGTGGCGTGGGCCGAGTCGAACGCGATCGTGTTCGTGAACAGCGTCCTCGGGGCCCGCACGAACCGCTACGGCGACTTCATCGACATCTCCGCCGCCATCACCGGCCGCGTGCCCGACGCCGGGCTGCACCGGGTCGAGAACCGGCGCGCGCAGGTCGTGATCGACGTGTCGGGCCTCTCGGCCGAGCTGCTCCGGAGCGACGTCCTCTACCCCGTGCTCGGCCTGGTCGTGGGCAGCGAGACGGGCGAGGAGATCCCGGTCATCGTCGGCCTGCCGCCGGGCACGCACGAGGACCGGTTGAAGGCGATCGGCGCGGCGGCGGCATCGAGCGGCGCGGTGGCCCTGTTCCACGCGGTCGGCTCGACGCCCGAGGCGCCCACGCTCGAGGCAGCCCTGCAGGGCGAGGCCCCGACGCGCACCGTCGTCGTCGATGGCGCCCGCCTGCGCGCGACGCGCGACGAGCTCGGCACGGCCGGCCCCGGCGCCGCGCTGCAGGCCGTCTGCGTCGGCACGCCGCACGCCTCGCAGGACGAGCTGGCGCGGATCGCCGCCGCGCTCGACGGCGCGCGGGTGAAGGCACCCGTCTACGTCAACACCGGCCGCGACACCCTGGCGGCGCTCGAGGCCCGCGGCGAGGCCCAGCCGCTGCGCGACGCGGGCGTGACGTTCGTGACCGACACCTGCACGTACGTGACGCCGCTGGTGCGCGAGGTGCGCGGTCTCGTGATGACCTCGAGCGCCAAGTGGGCGTACTACGCGCCCGGCAACGTCGGCGTCGAGGTGGCCTTCGGCGGTCTCGAGGAGTGCATCCGCTCGGCCGTGCTGGGGGAGGTGTGGCGCGATGACGGCATCTGGCGCTGAGATCGCCCGCGGCCGCGCGCTGCATCCCGGCGCCGGCGCGGGCGTGTCGTTGCCGATCGGCCCGCTCTCCTTCTGGGGCGGCGTCGACTGGCATGACGGCCGCATCATCGACGTGCACCACGACCAACACGGCGCGTCGGTGGCCGGCCGCGTGCTGGTGATGCCGCACGGCCGCGGCTCCTCCTCGGCCGCCGTCGTGCTGGCCGAGGTGATTCGCAACGGCTCCGGGCCCGTCGCGGTCGTGACGCGCTCGACCGACCTGATCCTGCTCGTCGGCGCGATGGCCGCGGTCGAGCTCTACGGGCAGTCGTGCCCGATCCTCGAGCTCGAGCCGGACGCGTTCGAGCGGGTGGCGGCGCTCGGTGCGGTGCGGCTGCACGTCGTGTGCGGCGCCGAGGACGGCACGATCACCGCCGGCTGACTACGCCGGCGGCGGGATGAACGCGGCGCCGATGCCGCCGTCGATGCGGATCGTGGCGCCGGTGACGTGCACCGACTCGGGCGACGTCAGCCAGGCGACGCACGCCGCGATCTCCTCGGCCGTCACCTGCAGCCCGTCGGCCGTGCCGGGCCAGGTCGAGGGATCGTCGCCGGCCATGCCGGGCAGCGTGTTGCCGGGGCACACGGCATTGGCGCGGATGCGCACGGTCGCGCCGTCGGCGGCGAGCAGGTCGGACAGCATCACGGTGCCGGCCTTGACCACCGAGTAGGCGGGCACGCGGTGCGAGCCGCGGATCGACGTGTCGGACCCGATCAGCACGATCGAGCCGCCGCCGGCGGCCACCAGGTGCGGCCACGCGGCGCGAGCGGTGCGGAACTGCGACGTCAGGTTGGTCTCCAGCAGCAGCGACATCTCGTCGCCGGAGATCGACGCGAGCGGTGTGCGCGACAGGATGCCGGCGTTCGCCACGACGGCGTCGAGCCCGCCGAGCGCCTCGACGGCGCCGGCCAGCGCCGCGTCGGCCGCCGCGCGATCGGTGATGTCGGCGGGCAGGAAGGCCGCGCCGGTGCGTCCCGCGACGTCGGCGCCGCGCGCGGTGTCGCGGCCGGTGAAGGCGACCGCATGACCGTCAGCGGCGAGGCGCGTCACGCAGGCCGCGCCGATGCCGGACGTGCCGCCCGTGACGAAGGCCCTCATTGCCGGCTCGCCGCCCAGACGGTGTTAGCGCGCAGGGCCGCCCTCATGCCGCCGTCGACCAGCAGCTCGGCGCCGTTCGTCGACCGCGCGTCGTCGGAGACCAGGTACGCGATGGCGGCCGCGATATCGTCGGCCTCGACGCTGCGGCCGGTCGGGGGCTTCGTCCAGGCGTCGATGTCGGGCAGGTCGTCGCGGTCTCGGGTGGTCGTCACCATGCCGGGCGCGGTGTCGCCGGGGCAGATCGCGTTGGTGCGGACTCCGCGCGGGCCGAGCTCGACCGCGAGCATGCGCGTGAGCATGTGGATGCACCGCTTCGAGACGGAGTAGGCGCCGATCTCGGTCTCGCCCCAGGACGCAGCGTCGGAACCGAGCAGCACGATCGACGAGCCGGGCCCCAGGTGCGGGAGCGCCGCCTGCACGTAGCGCAGCGGCGCCAGCAGGTTCGTGTCGAAGAGGGCGTCCCAGTCCTCGTCGCTCGTTTCGGTGAGATGGTCGAGGAGCAGCACGCCGGCATTCGGGATCAGCAGGTCGAGCCCGCCCAGGGTCGCGACGGCCGCCTCGACCGAGTCGCGCGTCGCCGCGGGGTCGCGGGAGTCGGCCGGCACGAACGTGGCGCCCGTCTCGGCCTCGATGGGGGCGGCGCGCTCCGCGCTGCGGCCCGTGAACACCACGCCGGCGCCCTCGGCCACGAGTCGCCGGACGGTCGCCGCACCGATGCCCGACGTGCCGCCGGTGACGAGCGCGCGACGTCCCTTCAGTCGATCCATGGACGCGGATTGGACCACATTCGGTACCGCGCGTGCCGAAGTTCATCGCAAACGACGTCCGACCTGCTTGCGGCCGTCCGAGCCGAGGCGTACATTCGCGCGTATCGGACCAAGGAGTCGGCAGACGGTGCGAGCGGAGCGTTCGAACCGTGGCCAATCGAGGGAGGGCTGATGGAAACAAGAACCCAGACGGACGTCGGCGAGACGGTCGATCCGATCCATGGAGATCACCACGCGCTCGCATCGAACGCGCTCAGCCTGACGGGTGTGCTCTTCTGCATCGTCACGGGCGCGGCGCCGATCGCCGCCATGCTGTTCAACACGCCCTGGGCCGTGTACGGGGCCGGCTTCGCGGCGCCGTCGGCATTCATCGTCGCGACCGTCGTCCTGACCATCTTCTCCGTCGGCTACGTCGAGATGGCGAAGCGCGTCAGCGCGGCGGGCGGGTTCTACTCGTTCGTGTCACACGCCTTCGGTCAGGTGGCGGGTCTCGGCACGGCGATCACGATCGCCTTCTGTTACGTCATCTTCGCCGGGTCGGTGGTCGGTGTCACGAGCTACTTCGCGAACACCACGATCGAGGCGTGGCTCGGGCCGTCGATCCCGGTCTGGCTGATCTCGGCCTGCACGATCGGCCTGATGGCGCTGGCCGCGTTCTTCCACATCGAGCTGACGGCACGGATCCTCGGCGTGTGTCTGGTCTCCGAGGTCGCGGTCTGCCTCGTCTTCGCCTTCCTGACGCTGTTCGGCGGCGGCGCCGACGGTATCCCGCTGAAGGCCGTGAATCCGGTCGAGATCTTCTCGAGCTCCAACACCGCGCTCGGGGCCGCGGGCGTCGCGATGTTCGCGTCGTTCTGGTCGTGGGTCGGCTTCGAGATGGCGCCGAACTACGCCGAGGAGTCGCGCAACCCCCGCGGCATCATGGGTCCGGCCACCTACATCTCGGTGATCGGTCTCGGCGTCTTCTACACGTTCGTCTCCTGGATGCTGGTCGCCGGGTGGGGTGCCGGCAACGTCAGCGGAGCCGTCAATGACCAGTTCGCCGGCAACATCGCGTCGATCTTCTATCCGCTCACAACGCATTTCGGGAGGCCGCTCACGTGGGCGTTCCAGCTCTTCATCGTGACCGGATCGTTCGCCTGCCAGATGGCGTTCTTCAACACGGCGTGCCGGTACTTCTACTCGATGGGCCGGGAGCGCATCATCCCGCCGGTGTTCGGGAAGACCCACCCGACCCACCGCTCGCCCTACATGGCGGCGCTCCTGACGACCGCGCTGGCGGGCGCCTTCGTGCTCGCCTTCACGTTGTACGACTCCTCGACGCTGGGCTCGATCCTGAAGCTCGGCACCTGGGGCCCGCTGCTGGGCGTGCTCGGCATCCTGCTGGTGCAGGCCCTCACGTCGGCGGCCATCATCAAGTACTTCCTCACCGACGCTCGCGACGGCTTCCACGTCTGGAAGACGCTGATCGCACCGATCATCGGCGGAGCCGGGTGTCTCGGCGCCGTGTACCTGATGCTGGAGAACCGCACGACGCTGGCCGGCGGCAACCCGCTCTACATCCAGCTGATCTGGGTCCCGATCCTGCTGTTCTTCCTCGGTGGTGTGGCGCTCGCGCTGTACTACCGCTCGACGAATCCGCAGCGCTACGAGGCGATCGGCCGCTTCGTCCACCAGGACGCTTAGGTCCGTAACGCACGAGCAACGTGAGGGGGCGGCCTGGCGCCGCCCCCTCCGGCGTCGTAGGATCCGGGTATGGCAGTCGCCACCGAACCCGCCATCGTCCCCGGACGCGTTTCGGCCGGAGTCGCCATTGGCGCCGCGGTGATCGCGGCCGGTGTCGCGATCGCACGGATCGCGATCGCCGACGGCTCGCTCGTGACGCGGGGCCTCGCCGTGCCCGCGGTCGTGCTCGCGGCCCTGCTGATCGCCCGCTCGTGGCGGCCGGCGGCGTTGGACCGCCGCGCGCTGGCACTGCACGCGGCGGCGCTCGGTGCGCTCCTGCTGGCGGCCGGCGCCCTCGCGCCGACCTCGCTCGCGACCGGCCTGATCGTGGCGGCGGGGATCCGCGTCGGCCGCGACGTGGCGGGCTGGCCCGGCATGACGGCGATTGTCGCCGTCGCCGTCGCGCACGCCGCCGGCCTCGCGGTGCATGGTGCCGAAGCGATCCCACCGGCGGCGGCCGGAGCGTTCCTCGGCCTGTTCGTCTACGGCATGGCCGAGCCGGAGCGCGGCGCCTGGTGCGCATGCGAGTGGGCCCAACGCAAGTCGATAGACAATCTCGACAGCTGGTACCTGCGTCGCGATGAGCGTTCGCGCCGGCGTTCCTGAGGAGTTCGGCGGGCGCGGGATTCCAGCGCCGACGGAAGCCCGCGGCTTCCGGCTGTCGCTGGACGTCGCGGAGCCGTGGGCGGGCGGCACGATCGAGGGGCGCGTCGAGAGCGTCCCGGGCCGCGCGGGCGACCGGCGGCCGCTGACGGTCAGCGTCTCGTGCATCGCCGCGTGGGTCGACATCGCCCCGCAGCTCGTCGGCCAGGCCGGGCTCGGGCTCGCCACGGGGTACGAGCTGCGCGCGCGGGCGCGGCCGATCTGGCTCGACCACCTGTTGTACCGCGACCACGTCGAGGTCGCGCCGCTGGATGGATCGGTCAACTGGCGGCGGTTCTCCTTCGCGTTGCCGGACTCCGTGCCGCGCGCCTTCGAGGGGACGCTGTGCGCGTTCCGCTACACCGTGGAGGCGGTGCGGCCGCGCGCGCTCGGCCGCTCGTCATGCGTCCTGCCGCTGCTGCTGGTCGAGCAGCGGCGCGAGCCGGTGGTGCGCGTCGAGACGACGCCGGTCGGCACCTGGCGTCTGCTGGAGTGGCGAGCCGACGGCGAGACCGACGCGGAGGCCGGCCCGGTCAAGGTCCGCTTCGAGCAGCGAGCCGAGGCCGACCTGCCGAGAGCCGGAGAGTCGAGAGCTGACGAGATCCTCCGCCGAACGGGCCGCGTGGCCTCGGCGGGCTAGCGCACAGGTCCTGCGCCAAACGTGACGCTTCCGACGGATCCCGTCCTACGACAGGCAATCCGTGGCCGTTTTCGCACCGCGTGCGAAAACGGCCACGTCGGGCGCGGGCGGCGGGTGACGACGAGCTACGCGGCGCGCTGCAGCGCGTTGCAGAGGCCGTCCTCCAGCGCCTCGAGCGTCGTCGGGCAGAGGTGCTCGCCGGCGTCGTGGTGCATGATCTCGAGCGCCGTCTCGGGCGTCAGGGGGGCGCGGTAGGGACGGTCGGCGGTGAGGGCCTCGAAGACGTCGGCGACGGCCAGGGCGCGGGCGGCGGGCGAGAGGTCGCCGGCGCGCACACCGCGGTGGTAACCACGGCTGTCCATGCGCTCGTGGTGCGCGGCAGCCATCTCGGCGAACGGCGCGAATGCCTCGACGCCGCGCAGGATCTCCTCCGTGAAGCGCGGGTGCAGGCGCATCGTGGCGAACTCCGCGTCCGTCAGCTTGCCGGGCTTGTCGAGGATCGAGTTCGGCACGCCGAGCTTGCCGATGTCGTGCAGCAGGCCGGCGCGGCGCGCCTCGCGCAGTTGGTCGCGGTCGAGGCCCAGCGTCTGGCCGATCAGCAGCGCGTACGCCGCCACGCCGCGAGAGTGCCGTGCGGTGAACGGCGACTTCGCGTCGATGACGTCGGCGAACGCCTCGCACACCCGGTCGAGCGCGGCCTCGTCGGCGACGCCGTCGAGCTCGGGCGGGTCGAGGTCGCGCACCAGGCGGGCCAGTCCGTCGCGCTGCAGGTCGTCCCACAGCGGGTCGGCGTCACCGATCTGCAGGAACGCGTTCGCCACCTCTGGCTGGTACCAGCGGCCGCTGCGCTCGCGCACCATCTCGCGCGCGGCGGCGCGGCCGCGGACGGCGTTGAAGACGTCGACCGACTGCGCGAGCGCGACGATGCGCGCCAGCGGCACGATCTCCTCGCCGGTCCGGCGCCGCGGGCTGCCCTTTCCGTTCCAGTGCTCGTCCAGCTGGTAGACGGCGTCGGCCGCGGCGTCGGGGCAGCCGAGGGCGCGGACGATCGACGCGCCGCGATCGCACCGGGCCTCGACGATCTCGGAGCCGGCGTCCGACAGCTCGCGCAGCACGGCGATCGTGCGCCGGGCGCGCGCCAGCCGCGAGCCGCCCTCGACGTGGCGCGCCGTGTACCGGACGACGTCGGCCGGGCGCTGCCAGTCGACCAGCTTGCCGTTCGCCTTGAGCGTGATGTCGTCGGTCCCGAACAGCCGGCACATGCGCGCCGCAGACGACGAGCAGCCGATGTCCTTCAGGAGCGAGGCCATCACCAGGGCGTGGCGATCCTCGTCGCCCAGGCCGAGACCGTCGGCGATGCGCAGCGCGATCAGGCAGGTGCGCTCGGCATGCCCGACCGGCTGGCCCTCGGTCAGATCGAGCGCGTGCGACAGTGCCGCGAGCAGCTCGGAGATGCGCAGGGACATGGCCTCGATATCGGGCTCAGGCAGGCGTTACGTGAGCACGACGGACGCGAACGCATCCAGCAGCAGCACCGCGAACAGCGCCGGATCCCGTTCGCGGTCCACCGCCGTCTGCCGCATCTGGGCCGGATCGAGCCCGACCTCGGAGCAGGCGTCCGGGAACGTGCCGTGCCAGGCGTCGTACAGCGGGAGGTCGCACTCGGGGTGGAACTGGAGGCCCCACGAGCGGCCGTGCCGGAAACCCTGGATCTCGGTCAGCTCGCTCGTCGCCAGGTGCACGGCGCCCGGCGGCAACACGAACTCGTCCAGGTGCCAGAGGTACACCGGAGCGCGGTCCTGCGCGAGCGAGAACAACGGATCGCGCGCCCCCTCGCCGATCGGGGTGATATCGAGCCAGCCGTACTCGCCCTGCGGGTGCGGCTGCACGGTGCCGCCGAGGGCGCGGGCGAGGATCTGCCCGCCGAGGCAGCAGCCGAGCACCGGGACGTCGCCCGCGACGCATTGCTGCGTGAGGATGCGCTCCTGCGCGAGCCACGCGTTCGCGTCCTCGTCCCAGGCGTGGCCGCGCCCGCCGAGCGTGATCAGGCCGCTGATCTCGCCCGCATCGATGCCGTCCAGGCCGCCGATCGTCGCATCGACGATGCGCTGCGGAATGCCGCGCCGGTCGAGCACGCGCTCGATCCAGCCGGGGCCGGCGAGCATCGTGTCGTTCTCGACCACCAGTACCGGCCTCATCGGCGCGAACCGTAGCGCCCTACGATATCGGGATGCCGAATGCCGCCGACCTCCGCGCCGCCGCGCGCCGCCACGCCGACGAGATCGTCGCCCCCAGCGTCGACCGCTGGGAAAGCGAGGGGCGATTTCCCCGCGAGGCCTCGCTCGCCGCGGCCGGCGACGGCCTGCTCGGGCTGTTCGCGCCCAAGGCGGTCGGTGGTCAGGGGCTGTCGTTCGCCGAGGGCATGCCGGTGTTCGAGGAGCTCGGGCGCGGCGACGCGGCGTACGCCTTCGCGCTGTCGATGCACAACGCCGTCGCCGCGGCGATCGGCCGCTTCGGCTCCGCGGGCGTCAAGCGCCGCTGGGGCCGCAAGCTGACGTCGGGCAAGGCGCTGGGCGGCTTCTCGCTGACCGAGCCGCACGCCGGCTCCGACGCGGCTGCCATCAAGGCGCGTCTGAAGCCCGACGGCGACGGCTTCCGCCTGACCGGCACCAAGGGCTGGGTCTCGCTCTGCGGCGAGGCCGAGGTGTTCCTCGTCGTCTGCCGCACCGGCACCGGCCGCGGCACGAAGGACGTGGCGATGGTCGTGCTCGACGCCGCGCGCGCGGGCGTCGAGACCGTGCGGCTGTTCGACACGATGACCTCGGCGTTCCTGCCGATCGGCGAGATGCAGTTGCGCAACGTCCGCATCGAGGCCGACGAGGTGCTGGCGCCGCCCGGCGCCGGCTTCCAGGCTGCGCTCGGCGCCATCGACGTGGCGCGCACCGACATCGCGGCGATCGCCGTCGGCCTGGCCGCCCAGGCGCTGGACACGGCGCTCGCGTATACGCGCGATCGCGCCATTTTCGGCGGCACGGTGCTCGACCTGCAGGGCATCCAGTTCGCGCTCGCCGACGTGGAGACGAACATCGTCGCCGGCCGGCTGCTCTACGAGTGCGCCGCGGCGTTGCTGGGCACGCCCGAGGGAGCGGTCGCGGCGGCCCACGCCAAGCGGTTCAATCCCGACATGGCGCTGCAGGCGGCGATCGAGTGCGCCGAGACGCTCGGCTCGTACGGCTGGCTCACGAGCAGCTCCGACCTGCCGCGGCGGGTCGGCCTGGCGCGGATGCTGCAGACGGTCGACGGCACGCGCGAGATCCAGCGCGTGGTGATCGCCCGTGACCTGGTGCGCCGGGCCGGCGACCTCTAGCTAGGCGCGGCTGGGACGATTCAGGTCGCGGTCGAGAGCAGGCGCGCGACGGCGGCTGCGTCCTCGACGCGACCGCCGAACTGCTCGGCGATCACGGCCTCGTAGACCGCCCACATGCGCGCCAGGGTCTCGCGGCCCGGGTCGGTGATCCCGAGGAAGTTGCCGCGTCGGTCGGACGGACAGGCGCGGCGCTCGACCAGCCCGGCCTGCTCGAGGCGATCAATGAGGCGCGTCAGGCCCGAACGGCTCATGACGATCGCGTCGGCCACCTCGAACATGCGGATGCCGCACTCGGCCTCCTGCAGCGTGCGCAGGACGTCGTGCCACACGAGTGGCGGCAGGCCGGCCTCGGCGAGGGCGTCCTCCGCGCGGGCGGCGACCCGTGCCTGGACGCGAACTACCGTCTGCCAGGCGCTGAGGGTGGCGGGATCGAGGGCGGTGGTCACGGCAGGGAGTTTCTCACAAAACGGTTGCACATGCAATCACCTGGTGCTATACATCTAATTGCGTATGCAATTGCTGCGCAATCAAGTATCTGAGGAGAGCACCATCATGTCCGCCACCGAGACCTCCATCGCAACCGGCACCTGGGCCATCGACGCTGTCCACTCGTCCGTCGGGTTCGAGGTCAAGCACCTCGGCGTCTCGACGTTCCGCGGCTCCTTCAAGGAGGTCGCCGGCACGGTCACGACCGACCATGGCACCGTCACCGCCGTCGCGGGCACGATCGAGACCGCGAGCGTCCAGACCGTCGACAGCGCGCTCAACGGCCACCTGCAGACGCCCGACTTCTTCGACTCCGCCAACTACCCACAGGGCAGCTTCCGGTCGACCGTGGTCGAGGATCTCGGCAACGGCCGCCTGCGCATCACCGGCCAGCTCGAGCTGCGCGGCGTCACCAAGCCGATCGAGATCGACGCCTCGATCTCCGGCACCGGCGGCGACCCGTACGGCAACGACCGCCTCGGCCTGTCCGGCTCAGCCGTCATCGACCGCACCGAGTTCGGCATCACGTGGAACGCCCCGCTGCCGAACGGCGTGCTGACCGTCGGCGAGAAGGTCCGCCTCGTGCTCGACGTCTCCGCGACCCGCCCGGCCGCATGAGCCCCCGGATCCTGGCGATCTCCGGCTCGCTCCGCCGCGAATCACACAACAGCCTGCTCCTGCGCCTCGCGCAGGAGCACGCGCCCTCCGACGTAGAGGTCGTGATCTGGGACGGCCTCGCCGGCATCCCCGCCTACAACGAGGACAACGAGCACGATCCCGGTGCCGCCGTGATCGCGCTGCGCTCGGCGATCGCCGGCGCGGACGCCCTGCTGATCGCGACGCCGGAGTACAACTTCGGTGTCCCGGGCGCCCTCAAGAACGCGCTCGACTGGGCCTCCCGGCCGTACGGCGCCTCGGCCCTGTCGGGGCGCCCGACCTCGGTCATCGGCGCCAGCCCGTCGTCGTTCGCGGCCTCGCAGTCGCGCGGCGACCTGCGCCGGGCACTCGCCCTCAGCGGCGCCGGCGTCGACGAGGAGACGGTCGGGTTCCGCGCCGAGCGCCTCACCACGGAGCGTGACGCCGTCATCGCCGAGGTGTCCGATGTCGTGAGCGCGCTCGCAGCGCGCGTCGGCGTCCCCGTCTGATCCGTCAGACTGCTCCCGGATGTCGGTCCTGGGCCTCAACCACGCAGGTGTGACCGTCGCGAGCCTCGACCGCTCCCTCGCGTTCTACGAGGGGCTGCTGGGGCTCGCGGTCGCTGCGATCACCGTGCTGGAGTCGCCCGAGATCGAGGCCGTCGTCGGACATCCGGGCGCGCGGCTGCGCATCGCCGACATGACGCTGCCCGCCGGCGGTGTGCTGGAGCTGATCCAGTACGAGGTGCCCGACGTCCCACCCGCCTCGACCAGCCACACGCAGGCGGGCACCGCGCACATCGCGCTCGAGGTCACCGGGCTGCGCGAGCTGTTCGCCCGGCTCGGTGCCGCCGGCGGCGACCTGATCTCCTCCCGGCCGGTCGAGATCACCGGAAGCGGCGAGTTCGCCGGGGCCGTCGTCGTGTACCTGCGCGACCCCGACGGCAACGTCATCGAGCTGATCGAACGCCCCGCGGCCTAACGCCCGAGGTCGCCGGCGTCGAGCCGGGCCAGCAGGTACGCGGCTGACTGCTCGACGTGGCGCCGCGCCGCCTGGCCGGCGGCATCGGCGTTGCCGGCGCGCAGGGCCGACACGATCGCGCGGTGGTCGCGGATCGTCATCAGAGGGTCGGCGCGGTGGTACAGGCGCTGCAGGTAGCGGCGCGTCGTCATCTGCTCGAGCCGCTCGACGAGCCGGTCGAGCAGCGTGTTGCGGCTGGCCGCGTAGAGCGCGAGGTGGAAGGTGTGGTTGAGCTCCTGCTGTCGCGCTGCCGGTGCGCCCAGCGCCACCTGCTTTTCGAGCTCATCCTCGGCCGCGATCACGGCTGCCAGCGCGGCGTCGTCATGCCGCAGAACGGTCATCCGCGCGGCCAGCTCCTCGAGGGAGGCGCGGATCTCGAAGAACGCCTCGATCTCGTTGCGGTCGACGGTGCGGACCGTGACGCCGTGCCCGGGCGCGCCCTCGACCGCGAGGCCGTCCTGCACGAGGCGCATGATCGCCTCCCGGACGGGTGTCCGCGAGACACCGAAGCGGTCGGCCAGGTCGGTCGAGACCAGCGGCGCGCCGGCCTCGAGCGATCCCGCGGAGATCGCGTCGCGCAGGCGCACGTACACCTCGTCGCGGACGGTCGTGCCCCGGGCGATCCGCTCCATCATCGGAACGATGATGGCATGAAATCCCCGGACTACGCCAGGTGTGCCCTGACGGCCTTTCCGTCGATGGTCGACCAGCCCTTGGAGACGGCATAGGCGACCATCGCGCCGAACGCATCGGGATCGGCGACGCCGGCGGAGTTGTGTGCCAGCCAGTCGACGTCGAGCAGCACGTGCTCCGCGTCCAGCGGCCGTCCGGCGCCGGCGGCCTCGAGCGCGGCGCCGGCGCGGCCGCCGTCCGCCGCCTCGACGTGCAGGCGTTTGCAGTCGGCGGTCTCGTCGAGCGACACGGCGCCGTCGGCCGCGATCCGGACGATCAACGTGCCCCGACCACGTCGAAGGCGGGCGAGAAGCGCGGTGCCACATCCCGGGCGAACCGCTCGGCCCAGCGGTGCTGGACGGCGCGCGGCGCGCCGGGCGTGACGGTGTGCAGGATGATGTGGTCGAAGCCGGAGTCGGCGAACTCCTGCACGCGGCGGGCGCACGTGTCGGCCGAGCCGATGATCTGCGCCTCCGTCCACCGCGGGATGTTCTCGGGGTCGCACATGCGCTTCCAGCCCTCGAACGTCGCGTTCCACGCCTCGTAGCCGCGGATGCCCGCGATGTCGACGCTGTGCGCGCCGTAGTGGCGCACCTGCGCCTCCATGAAGGCCGGCATATACGCCTTGGCCTCCTCGATCGCGTCGGCGTCGGTCTCGGCGACGATCACGTTCACCAGCAGCGGGCGCAGCTTGGCGGCCGTCTCGCGCGTCCCGGCCTCGGTCGCGGCGGCCTCCCATGCCGGCAGCAGGTCGGGCGTCAGCTGGCCGAAGCTCGTGCACATGGGCGCCAGACCGAGCTCGGCCATCACCTTGGTGGATGCCGCCGAGCCGATCGCACCGAAGAAGTCGATGCGCTCGCGCACGGGGGTGGGTCGGATCCGGACGGTGGCCGGCACGTGCACGTGCTCGCCGTCGAAGGTGAACGGCTCGCCGCTCATGGCGAGGTCGAGCACCTTCCACAGCTCGGCGAAGCGCTCGCGCGCCTCGGTCATGTCGACGCCGAACGCGTCGTACTCGTACTTCGCCGTGCCGCGGCCGAGACCGATGTAGAGCTTCTGCTCTGTCATGTTTGTCAGCATCGCCAGCTCGCCCGCGAGCCGGAGCGGCTCGTACCAGGGCGTCACCAGCACGCACGTGCCGAGCGACAGATCGGGGAACTTTGCGGCGACGTGCGCCATCGACAGGATCGGCGCCGGGCACGGGTAGTAGTCGGAGAAGTGATGCTCGATGAACCAGGCGGTCCGGTACCCGAGGTCGCGGTGGAACGCACAGCTGTCGAGCAGCCCCGCGTAGAGGTCCGCGTCCGAGACGCCCTTGGCGTCTGCGGGCACGGCGAGGAAACCGAAGTCGACCGTCATGGGCCAAAGAATAGACCTTTGATCCGTGCCGGGTCAAGCAGGTAAGCTCGACGCCATGCCGTCGCCTTCGGACGCCCGTTCGCTCGAACCGGTCGCAGCAGTGCCGGCGCATGAGCTCGTCCTGTCGCAGTTGCGACGGTCGATCCACCTCGGGCACTTCGGTGCCGGCGACCGTCTGCCGCCGGAACGCGAGCTCGCCCGGCAGCTCGGTGTCTCGCGCACCACGGTGCGCGAGGCGGTGCGCGTGCTGGAGGGCGAGGGGCTCGTCGAGATCAAGCGCGGGTCGTCCGGCGGTATCTCCGTGCGGCCGCAATCACCGGCCCCGGCCGAGCTGCGGCGCCGGTTGCGCGAGTTCGAGGAGATCATCGAGTTCCGGCTAGCGGTCGAGCCGATGGCGGCGCGCCTGGCGGCGCAGCGGCGCACCAAGTCCGACCTCACGCAGTTCGCGCGCACGTTCGAGTGGCTCGAGGCGCTGGCTGCGACCGGCGCCGAGGGCGCCGTCTCCGATTGGGTGCGCGCCGACGGCGAGTTCCACCTGCTGATCGCGCGGATGTCACGCAACCCGCGGCTGATGGCGGCCATCGAGGAAGCCCGCGCGGGAATGTTCCTGCCGATCGGCGCCGTCTTCGGCCGCCTCGAGACGCGGGCGCACGATATGCACGCGGAGCTGCACGAGTCGATCGTCGCCGGCGATGCCGACCGCGCCGGCGCAGCAATGACCGCGCACGTCGAGGCAACGCTGGCCGACGTGCGAGCCCTCGTCCGCCGCTAACGGCGGACGAGGCGGTCTCACGCGGCGCAGAGGTGCCCGGTCCGGCGCACGTCGGGCGCGTGAACCGTGCCGGAACTGCAACATCTCGCACGAATGTGCGCCAAGACGACAAATCCGGTGCCAGGCACCGGATTTGTGGGTGCGGGAAAAGGCCGCTGGAACGCCGCCGCTACGTCGCTGCGGTGGCCGCCAGGGCGTCGCGGAAGCACTCGATCGGGGCGCGGATGAAGCCCGCGCCGATCTGGCCGCCGTCGCGGCCCGGGATGCCGACGTCCATCGCCGGCAGGATCCCGGTCGCCATCACCTTCTCGACGTCGATGCCGGTGGGCGTCCCGCGGTAGTCGAACAGCGGGATCTTGTACTCCGTATGCTCGCCGACGACGATGTCGTACAGCTCGAGGTTGCGGTCGATGAGCGCCTTCGCCGTGCCGCCCTGGTAGCGCTGCAGCGGCAGCGCCGCGGCCTGCGCGAAGCCGCCCAGGCCGGCGGTCTCGGTGATGATCGACTCGCCGCCCATCCACGTGATCTCGTCCTCGGTGTGCCCCTCGAAGAGCTTCGCCGTGGCGACCGCGTGCGGGCCGCGGAACCACGTGTCGCCGAGGCCGGAGACGCGGATCGCGAAGCCCTGGCACGAGAACGTCATCGCCGTCACGACGGTCGACCCCGCGACGCCGTGCGCCGCGTCGCAGGCCGCCTTGCAGGCCGCCATCGAGAGCCGCAGGAAGTGGTAGTCGTTGCCCTGGAAGGCCTCGTACAGCGCGCGGACACCGCTCGGATCGTCGGCCGCGAGGTCGAGCAGCGGCAGCGCGAGAGCCTCCTCGAACAGCATCGTGGCGGCGGCGGAGCGCGAGTGGCACTCGTCACCCATCTGCACGGCGCGGCGCATGATCGGCACCAGCTCGATGCCGCCGACGGCGCGCACCGCGGCGCCCACCACGGGTCCGAGCACCGTGTTGATGTGCTCGAGGCGCTCGTGGACGCCGGTGTCGTAGCAGCCGTAGTTGAGCCGCCGGCGCTCCTTGCCCTCGTAGAAGTTGCAGAACGCCGTGTTGCCGAACGGCGGGTTCTCGACCACGAACACCGGCATCGAGGCGGTGTAGACACCGGCCAGCGAGCCGACGCAGCCGTAGCCGTGCGCGCCGTCGACCTCGACCTCGCCCGACTCGAGCTTCGCGATCGCCTCGTCGCGCGTCGCGGCGAGACCCTCGAACTGCGCGGCGCCGATGATGGCCTCGCGCTGGCCGCCGGTGTACTCGGCGAACGGCAGCGGCGCGCCCGACGTGAGGATCAGGTTCGGCTTGTAGCCGGAGACGACCTCGCCCGCCGGCCGCACGTCGACGAGCCGCGGCTCGGACGCGCAGAGGCGGCGGTGGGCCTCGGTGTTGGCAGCTGCCCGGGCGCTCACAGCGCGGTCACCCCGCCGTCGGCGACGATCGTGGTGCCGGTGATGTACGAGCTGCGATCCGAGAGCAGGTACTCGACGATGTCGGCCATCTCGCCGACGGTGCCGAGGCGCCGCAGCGGTACCTGCTCGATCAGCGGCTCCTCGCCGCCGGAGACGGCGCGCATGGCCGGGCTCATCGGCACCGCGATGTACCCGGGAGCGAGACAGTTGACGCGCACGTTCGGCGCCAGCTCGCAGGCCAGGTACCGCGTGTAGGCCATCAGCCCGGCCTTCGACGCGCCGTACATCGACGCGCCTGTGAGGCGGCCGATCAGGCCCGTCAGGCTGGCGATGTTGACGACGGCCGAGCCCGCGCCGAGGTGCGGCGAGGCGGCCTTCAGCACGCGGGCCGCGCCGGCGACGTTGACGCGCCAGAGCACGTCCATCTCGTCCTCGTTCGACTCCAGCACGGGCGTGAACCGCACCAGTCCGGCGCAGTTGACGACCCCGCGCAACGTGCCGAGCCTCACCGCGGTGGCCACCGCCGCGTCGACGGAGGCCTGGTCGCGCACATCCATCTCGACCGGGTGGATGTTGTCGCCGCTCGGGGCGTCCGTCACCAGCATGTCGGCGAGATCGCCCGCGACGACGGTGTAGCCGACCTCGACGAGCCGCCGGTTGATGGCCTGGCCGATGCCGCCGGCACCTCCGGTCACGATCGCAACGTCTGTCACCCGATCTCCTCCTGCAGGATGGTTCCTTGCGGTCTCACGCGAGCGCGGCGCGCAGCGCGTCGCCCGCGTCGCGCAGCGCGTCGGCGGCGACCGGAAAGACGGACTCGAGCCCGAAGTACCCGTGGATCATGCCGTCGTAGACGCGGTAGTCGACGGCGACGCCGGCCGCTCGCAGGTGGTCGCGGTACAGCTCGGCCTGCGGGTGCAGCGGGTCGCACTCGGCCGACTGGATCTGCGCCGGCGGCAGGCCGCTGGCGTCACCGTAGAGCGGCGAGACGCGGGGATCCGTGCCATTTTCGGGCGCCGCGAAGTAGTGGCTGTAGTGCCAGAGGATCTCGTCCCGATACAGGAAGTAGCCCTCGTAGTCCATGTCGAAGCCGGCGTCGATGTCGGCCACCGTCACGGGATAGATCAGCAGCTGGAACCGCAGCTCCGGCCCGCCCGCATCGCGCGCCAGCTGAGCGACGACGGCGGCGAGGTTGCCACCTGCCGAGTCGCCCGCGATCGCCATGCGGTCGGCGTCGGCGCCGAGCGCGGCCGCGTGCTCCGCGGCCCACTTCGTCGCCGCCCAGGCGTCGTCGACGGCGGGGGGGAACTTCGCTTCGGGCGCCAGCCGGTAGCCCACGTTCAGCACGACCGCGCCCGACGCGTTGGCGATCGACCGGCAGATGGTGTCGTGCGACTCGTGCGAGCCGAGCAGCCAGCCGCCGCCGTGGAAGTAGACGACCAGGCCGAGGCCGTGCTCGTCGGCCGGCCGGTAGGAGCGGGCGGGGATGGTGCCGCCGGCGACCGGGATCTCGTGGTCGGCGGTGGACGCCACCGACTCGCCGGGCCGCAGGCCCTCGAACAGCGCCTCGAAGTTCGCCCGCGCCTGCTCGACGGGGAGGAGGTGGGCGTTCGGGCGACCCGACGCCATGAAGTCGTCGAGCATCTTCCGGGCTACGGGGTCGAGCGGCACCTGTTCCTCCGTTGCGCTTTTGGTCTACTTTAGGGCCCATTGTCGCCGCCAGCAAGGAGCCGCCGCCTTGACGCCGCCCCCGCGACCGTGGTACCACGTGCCTCCGTGCTGACCCTTTCCGAGCTGCAGGCTGCCGTCAACGCCGGCACGATCGACTCCGTCGCGATCGTCACTCCCGACCTCCAGGGCAAGCTGATGGGGAAGCGCATCCCGGCGCAGGCCTTCCTCGACGCACCCCACGGGATCGAGGTCTCGTCCTCGATCTTCATCTACGACAACGAGCAGAACGTGAACGAGGGCTTCCCCGAGATCGGCGAGCAGAACGGGTGGGCCGACACGGCCTGCGTGCCCGACCTCGACTCCCTCCGCCACGCCGTGCACCTCGACCGCGTCGCCCTCGTGTTGGGCGACCTGTGGTGGTCGCCGGAACGCCGCGTCGAGGTGTCGCCGCGCAACGTCCTGCGCGCCCAGTGCGAACGCGCCAGCGCCGCCGGCTACACGCCGTGGGCGGCCGTCGAGTACGAGTTCTTCGTCTTCGCCGACTCCTTCGAGGAGGCCTTCGCGAAGGGCTACCGGAACCTCGAGCCGGTGCATCGCACGCAGACCGATTACTCCATCTATCGCGTCGATCGCGATGAGGACCTGCTCGGCAAGCTGTGGCGGACGTTCGTCGCCAGCGGCATCCCGGTCGAGTCGATCAAGAGCGAGATGGGGCACGGCCAGTACGAGATCACCTTCGAGCCGACCAGCGCCCTGAACGCGGCCGACCGCGCCGCGCTCGGCAAGCTGTTCACGCGCGAGGTGGCAGCGCAGACGGGCCGCTCGGCCACGTTTCTGGCGCGCCTCGCGCCGGCCGGCATGGGCTCGTCCGGGCACATCCACCTGTCGCTGGCGGGCGCCGGCGGCGAGAACCTGTTCGACCCCGACGGCACGGGCCTGTCGCAGGTCGGTCGTCAGTTCATCGGCGGCATCATGCGCCGCGCGCCGGAGTTCATGGTGCTGGCGTGCCCGTATATGAACTCGTACAAGCGGCTCGATCCGGCCAACTTCGTGTCGGCCTCGCTCGACTTCGGCGCGGACGGTCGCACGACGCCCTTCCGCGTGTGCGGTCGCGGCACGTCGCGCAACGTCGAGTACCGCATTCCCGGCGCCGACGGCAACCCGTACCTCGTGCTGGCGGCGATGGTGGCGGCGGGCCTCGAGGGCGTCGAGACCGGTGCCGAGCCGTTCGAGGCCGGCACCGCCGAGGCCGAGGCGGTCGGCAACCTGCCCGACAACCTGCGCGACGCGGTCGACCGGTGGGAGTCGTCGGAGTGGGCACGGGCGACGTTTGGCGACCTCGTCGTCGACCACATCGGCGTCGAGAAGCGGCACGAGCTGGACGTCTTCTCGCGTGAGATCTCCGACATCGAGCTGCGGCGCGGCTTCGAATGGGTGTAGCGCTCGTCACGGGTGGTGCCGGCGGCATCGGCCTCGCGACGGCACGGCGGCTGCAGCGCGACGGCCTCAGTGTCGTCGTCGCCGACGTGCTCGATCCACCGGCCGACCTGGACGCCACGTTCGTCCGCTGCGACCTGTCCGACATCGACGCCTCGGTGGCGACGCTGCGGGAGGCGATCCCGGGGTCGCTGCAGGTGCTCGTGAACGCCGCCGGCATCGTCGAGCGCACCCACTTCGGCGAGTACACGGTGCCCGAGTTCGAGCGCGTCTTCGCGGTCAACATGCGCGCGCCGCTGTTCCTCATCCAGGGCCTCTCCGATCGCTTCGCCGAGGGATCGGCGATCGTCAACGTCGCGTCGATGGAGGCCACCGACGTGGTCGCCTCGGCCGGCCGCACGACGTCCATCTACGCCTCGACGAAGGCCGCGCTCAAGAATCTCACGGAGACGATGGCGGCCGAGCTCGGACCCCGTGGCATCCGCGTCAACGCGGTCGCACCGGGCCTGATCGTGACGCGCCTCACGACCGGCATTCCGTCCGAGACCCGCGACTGGTTCAACCGCCTGACGCCGCTCGGCGACGGCTTCGGCCAGCCGGAGGACATCGCCGACGTGATCGCGTTCCTGGCCTCGGGCGACGCCCGGTTCGTGACCGGTGTCTGCGTTGCGGTCGACGGCGGCATGAGCCTCGGCCTGGTACGTCGTTGACGCCCTCGCGCGAGGACGGAGAGCTCGCGCACTGGGAGCCCCTCGGACGCGAGATCCGGACGGGCACGTGGACGCAGCAGGGCGAGGCGACCGCCGACCGGGTCGAGCGGGCCGTCGCCGACGGGCGCGAGGACGACGCGCGGGCGCTGGTGCGCCAGCTGCCGGTCGAGGCGGAGGAGATCCACGAGCTGTTCACCGCCTGGAGCCGGCGGATGGCCGAGCTGCTCGGCATCGCCGCGCCCGATCCGGCGCCGCACGAGGCGGCGTGGCGGGCGTGGATCGCCGGGTGCGGCGCCTGGGCGCCGGGCGAGCCGCTCGAGCCGCTGCTCGAGTCGTGGTCGACCGCGCACGACCGGCACCTGCAGGAGGTCGCCGACCTCGTCGACCGCGTCGTTGCGGCGTGGGGCGAGGAACGCCTGGGCGAGCTGTGGGCCGATCTGCAGACCGGCGGTTCCGCCTTCTACCGCGCCACCTACGGCCCCGACAAGCCCTGGCCGGCGTCGGCCGAGCGCCTGATCCAGGTGGCGATCGAGGGCATGCACGGCCACCTCGGCGGCCCGAACCGGCGCGGCGAGGTGACCGTGACCGAGCACGACGACCGCGTCGCGATGTCATTCCACACCTGCGGCTCGGGCGGGCGGATCCTGGCCGCCGGCCGCAACGGCGTCGTCGCCGGCACGCATGACTTCGCGTGGTCGACGCCGGGCGTCTGCAGCTACTGCGTGCACTGCTGCGTGCTGCAGCAGCTGACGCCGATCGACGACTTCGGCTATCCGGCGCGCGTCGTCGACCCGCCCACGCGCCCGGGCGAACCCTGTACCTGGACCGTCTACCGCGACCCGTCGCTCGTGCCCGCCGAGGCCTACGAGCGCGTTGGGAGGACCAAGCCCGATGGCTGACACACCCGCGATTCCGACCTCTCGCATCCGCATCGAGATCCCGGACAACGAGGGCAACCTGCGGGGCAAGTACAGCGCGTCCGCGAAGATCGCCAAGGGTAGGGGCGCGACCCTCTCCGATGTCTTCTACGTGCTCAGCATCCGCGACGACGTCTTCGAGGCGCCGCTGACCGGCATCGGTACCGGGTTCCCCGACGTCGTGATGATGCCCGACTGGTCGACGCTCGTACCGGTGCCGTGGGAGAAGGATCTCTCCGCGGTGATCGCCGACGTACACACCAAGGAGGGCGAGCCGCTCGACGTCGAGCCGCGCCGTCAGCTGCGCAAGGCCGTCGAGCGCCTCGCGGCGACCGAGTTCGAGGCGCTGTTCGGCGTCGAGTACGAGATCTACATCTTCAACTGCGGCGAGTCCGGCGACGCGGCGCTGCGAGCCGGCAGGCCGCGCGAGCTGCTGTCGGTCGGACGCGAGTGGCAGGCGTACAGCCTGTGGCGGTTCGAGGACATGCACGAGTTCGTCAACGACGCCGAGATCAACCTGCGCGGCTACGGCGTCGAGATCGAGTCGTGGTCGACCGAGCTCGGCTACGGCATGATCGAGTGCGCCGCGAACGCCCTGCCGCCGCTGCAGGCGGCCGACGCCGCGGCGCGGTTCAAGCTCGGCTTCAAGGAACTCGCGAAGCGGCACGGCCTGATCGCGACGTTCATCGCGAAGTGGAGCATGGTCGAGTCGGGATCGTCCGGGCACTTGCACCAGTCGCTGCTGAAGGACGGGAGGAACGCGTTCGCCGGTGGCACGATGGACACGCTGTCGGAGACCGGCCGACACTATCTCGGCGGCCTCATCGACACTGCGGCCGAGCTATCGGCTTTCTGCACACCGAACGTCAACTCGTACCGCCGGCCGAGCCCGGAGCTGTGGGCTCCAACCAACGCCAGCTGGGGCTGGGACAACCGCCAGGCGTCCATCCGGGCGATCACGATCGACCAGGAGGCATCGCGGCTCGAGTACCGCCGGCCGGGCGCCGACCTCAATCCCTACCTGTCGATCGCGGCCTGTCTCGACTCCGGTCTGCGGGGCGTGGCCGAGAGGATCGAGCCGCCCGACGCGTCGGTGGGGCCGGCCTACGCGGACGAGTCGATCCCGAGCTTCCCGCTGACGCTGGCGGATGCCGCCGACGCGCTCGCGGGCTCCAAGCTCGCGCGCCAGTGGTACGGCGACGACTACGTCGACCACTACGTCGCGTCGCGCCGGGCCGAGGCGGGCTACGTGCAGGCGATCGCGAACGCGCAGGTGCCGGACTACGAGATCGCACGCTACTTCGAGATCGCCTGATGATCGACCTGACCGGCAAGGCGATCCTGCTGACGGGCGCGGCCAGCGGCATCGGCGCAGCGGCGGTGCGGCTGATGCGGGGCGCCGGCGCGCGGGTGGCCGGCTTCGACCTCGCGGAGTCCGACACCGAGCTCTCGATCACGGGTGACGTGACCCGCGCGGGCGATCTCGAGGCGGCGGTGGCGAGCGTCGAGGAGCGCTTCGGCGGGCTCGACGCGTACGTCTCCAACGCCGGCCTGTTCCTGGCCGGCGGCGGTGACGGTCCCTCGCCGCGGCTGACCGAGGACGCCTGGCACCGCACGCTCGACGTGAATCTGAAGTCGGTCTACCTCGGCGCCAAGTACGCGATCCCGGCGCTGCAGCGACGCGGCGGCGGGGCAATCGTCAACGTCGGCTCGGTGGCGGCGCTCCGCGTCGGATCGGGCGCATCCGACGCCTATACGGCGGCCAAGGGCGGCGTGCACGCCATGACGCGCACGCTCGCCGTCGAGCACGCGCCGGGGATCCGCGTGAACGCGATCGCACCGGGGCCGATCGCCACGCCGATGACTGCCGGCGTGCCGAACGAGAACTTCGGTGCGCTCGAGGCAATGGTGCCGATGGGCCGTCTCGGGCGCCCCGACGAGGTCGCCGCGATGATGTGCTTCCTGGTCTCGGACCTCGCCTCGTACTGCACCGGCCAGGTGTACGTCGTCGACGGTGGCTACACGGCCAAGTAGCATCGCGGCATGCTTCGACTCCTGACCGGCGGCAACGTCCGCACCCTCGATCGGCCCGGCACCGTCGCGCAGGCGATCGCGCTGGACGGCGACCGCATCGTCGCGATCGGCACCGACGACGAGATCGGAGCCCTCGGCGGCGCCCGCGAGGATCTGGCCGGGCGCACCGTGGTTCCGGGCCTGATCGACGCGCACAACCACCTGCAGATGACCGGGCGCGTGCTCGACCAGGTGCAGCTGTTCGACTGCCGCTCGATCGCCGAGATCGTCGAGCGCGTCGCCGCCCGCTGCGCGGCCCTGCCGCCGGGCACCTGGGTGCTCGGCCGCGGCTGGGACGAGAGCCTTCTGGCCGAGCGCCGGCATCCGACGCGTCACGACCTCGACCCCGTCTCACCGGACCACCCGGTGCTGCTCGAGCGCGTGTGGAACAAGCTGGTCTGCAACGGCGCGGCGCTGCGCACCGCCGGCGTCCATCGTGAGACGCCCGACCCGGCCGGGACGCTGTACGCCGGCTCGTTCGAGCGCGACGCCGACGGCCATCCGACGGGGTTGTTCCGCGATCGCGCGAAGGAGCTGATCTGGAGCTCCATCCCCGAGCCGACCGAGGTGGACTGGGTGACGGCGGTCGAGACGGCGTGTCGTGAGTACAACCGCGTCGGCCTCACCGCCGTGTGCGAGCCCGGTCTCTCGCCCGAGCAGATCCGCGCGTACCAGCAGGCAGAGCGCGCGGGTGTGCTGTCGGTGCGCGTCGACATGATGATGGCCGGCTGGGGCTTCGGCACGGCCGCCCAGGAGGTGGGGTTGCGCGAACGGTTCGAGCAGGTCGGCGCGCAGAGCGGCTTCGGCGGCGACTGGCTGCGGCTGGGTGGCGTCAAGCTGCTGCCCGACGGTGGCATCGGCGACCGCACGGCGCGCATCTTCGAGCCGTACCTGGCCGATCCCGCCAGCCGCGGCACGTGGGTGATCGACCCGGATGAGCTGCCCGATATCGTCCGCTTCTGCCACGATCGCGGCTGGGCCATCGACACGCACACGTGCGGCGACGAGGCCCAGGAGGTGACCGTCGCGGCGTACGCGGCGTCCCAGGATCAGAACCCGAAGCCGTGGGTGCGCCACCGTGTGCACCACGCCTACTTCCCGACGGCGCGCGCGCTCGAGCTGATGGCACGGCACCAGATCGGCGCGGCCACCTCGAACCCGTTCCTCGTCTACCTGGCGGAGAGCTTCGTGACGTCGCTCGGCGCCGAGCGGGTGCACGGCGTGATGCCGATGCGCACCTACCTCGACCACGGCATCCCGCTGGCCGGATCGTCCGACACGCCGGTGTCCGACCACAACCCGTGGACCGGCATCTACGCGGCGTGCACGCGGCGGACGGAGCTCGGGCGCGAGCTCGATCCGGCGCAGCGGCTGACGGTCGACGAGGCGCTGCGGTCGTACACCAACGCCGGTGCGTGGATGATCGGCCGCGACGACCTCGGCTCGCTCGAGGCCGGCAAGCGCGCCGACCTCGTGCTGCTCGACGAGGATCCGTACACGATCCCGGTCGATGACCTGCGCCATGTCGTGCCTGCGGCCACCATGGTCGCCGGGAACTGGGCCATCTGACGGAGCGCCGGTGCAGCTGTACTGGCGCGAGGGCGCCGCGAGGAGGCGCAGAACACGGCGGCGTTCCGCACGCGCGAGGAGCAGGGTCTCGACCTGCCGCCCCGGGGCGTAGCCCGAGTCGGTGTCCGTTTTGGTGCCAGGCACGGAACCGCCACGGGCTGGCGGATTCGTGCCAGGCACGAAAGCGACACGGCCTGCTTTAGCGCGCGCCCTTCACCGCTCGCATGACTCGCTCGCGGCGGGCTACCAGCTCGGCTGTTCTGGCCTCGTCGTAGTCGCCCCGCAGACCGCTGCCCGTCGACGTTCCCCTGTCGCCGCTCGCGACCATCTCGCGCAGCTTGGCCGGGGGCTCTCGCCGACCTCCCAGCACCGGCATCAGGCTCTCCGCCACCGCCAGGTGCACGTCCAGGCCGGCGACGTCCTGCACCTCGAACGGGCCGATCGCCGCCCACCGCAGGCCGAGGCCGTGCGTCAGGGCGCGGTCGACGTCGGCGAAGTCGCACACGCCCGACTCGACCAGGTTCCAGGCCTCGCGCATCAGCGCGTACTGGAGCCGGTTCAGCAGGTAGCCCGGCACCGGCCAGCGCAGCACCGCCGGCGCCTTGCCGAGGGCCTCGGTGATCGCGATCAGCCGCCCGATCACCGCCGGATCCGTCTCGGCACCCGGGCAGATCTCGACCACGTCCATCAGGTCGGGCGGGTTCGACCAGTGCCAGCCGGCGAACCGTGCGCCGCGCGCCAGGTCGTCGAGCGCCAGCGCCGACGTCTGCGTGGTCACGATCGCGTCCGGGCATCTCGCGAGCGCCCGCTCCAGTACGGCGCGCTTCGGCTCGACCGCCTCGATGATCGCCTCCGACACCAGCTCGGCACCGTCCAGGGCGTCGTCGAGATCGGCCGTCACCCGCACGCCCGGGATCGCGAGCGCGCGCGGGATCCGCACGTGCAGCGCCACCTCGCAGCCGGCCTCCGCCAGCACGCGGGCGAGGACGGCGCCGATCGTGCCGCCGCCGATGACGGTGACGCGCCCCGGCAGGCTCACGCCGGTGCGGCGGCGGTGACCTCGATCTCGACCACCAGCGCCGGGTCGACGAGGCCGGCGACGACGACCAGCGTCGAGGCGGGCTTCGAGTCGCCGAGCGCGGCGTCGCGGCCGACGCGGTACAGCGGCACCTGCTCGAGGCTCGTCACGAAGGCGTTGACGCGAACGATGTGCTCGACACCCATGCCGGCCGAGGCGAGCACGCCGCGGACGTTCGCCCAGGTCTGCTCGTGCTGCTCGGAGTGCGTCGGTGGAATCGAGCCGTCCGGCAGCATGCCGATCTGGCCGGAGGCGTGCAGCCAGCGGAGTCCGGGCTCCGCCTCGACGGCCTGGCTGTAGCGCGAGGCGGACGAGACCTGTCCGGCGGGGTCGTGGGTCGCGTGGATCGTCATCCGGCGAGGATACTGCGCCACGTGCCGGTAGCATCTCCCGTGGACGCGATGCGACGCGAGGAGCACGGCCTGATGTCTGTTTCGGAACGCCCTGCGCACGGAGGCCCCCAGAGCCTCTTCTACGCGACTGCCATCACGGCGGGCATGCCCAAGATGGTGCGCGGTGAGGGCATCTACTTCTGGGACGAGGACGGCACGCGGTACATCGACGTCGCGTCGGGCACGTTCCTGACCAACCTCGGCCAGGGCAACGAGCGCGTCCTGCGGGCGATGTACGACCAGGGCAAGCAGCTCACCTTCAGCTACGTGCGCAACACCCGGCACGATGCCAACGAGGAGCTGACCGAGCGCGTCGCGCGCCTCGCGGGCCCCGGCTTCGAACGCGTCCACCTGTCGTCCGGCGGTTCCGAGGCGAACGAGATGGCGATCAAGTTCCTGCGCCAGTACGCGGTCGCCACGGGGCAGTCGCAGCGCACCCGCATCATCACGTTGATGCCGAGCTTCCACGGCGCCACCTTCGGCGCGATCGCAATGAACGGCGACCTCGACGCGCCGGAGCTGTTCGGGCCGTTCGCGACGTTCTCCGAGAAGATCCCCGCGCCGCTCACGTTCCGCTCCGAGAGCCCCGAGGCAGCCGCCCGCATCAGCGCGGCGGCGCTCGAGGAGACGATCGCGCGCCTCGGCGGCGACACGGTGCTGGCGTTCGTGTGCGAGCCGGTCGGCGGCCAGTCGAGTGGCGCGAACGTGCCGCATCCACTGTTCTTCTCCGAGGTGCGCCGCATCTGCAGCGAGCACGGGATCCGCATCATCTACGACGAGATCATGTCGGCCGTCCGCAGCGGCAAGTTCCTGGCCGCGCACTTCCAGCCGGACGCGATGCCCGACCTGGTCGTGATGGCCAAGGGTCTCGGCGCCGGCTACGCGCCGCTCGGCGCCGTGCTCGTGCCGGCGACGATGGTCGACGAGCTGGCCGGTCTGACGGGCTTCAACGTCGGGCACACGTTCAACGCGAACCCGATCTGCTGCGCAGCCGGCGTCGCCGTGATCGACGAGGTGATCGACCACGATCTGATGGGCAACGCGGAGCGGATGGGCGAGCGCCTGCGGGCCGGCCTCGAGGGCCTGAAGGAGCGATCGCCGCTGATCGGCGACGTGCGCGGCCGCGGCCTGCTGAACGCCATCGAGCTGGTCGCCGACCGCGACACGAACGCCACGTTCGGGCCCGAGGTCGACCCTGGCAACACGCTCCGCGTCAATGCGACCCGGCACGGAATCCTGCTCTACGCCCGGCGCCAGAACGGCGGCAAGTTCGGCGACTGGTCGGTCATCGCGCCGCCACTGACGGTCACCGCGGCCGAGGTGGACGAGATCGTCGAGCGCCTCGGCCGGACGGTCGACGACACGGCGGCGGAGCTGCTCGGGTGATGCCCGTACAATGGCCGCCGGTGTGAGCGCCCCGACAGTCACCTACCTCGAGGCGATCCGCGCAGCCATGCGCGACGCCATGCGCGACGACGACCGCGTCTTCCTGATCGGCGAGGACGTGGGCCACTTCGGTGGTCCGTTCGGCGTCACCACGGGCCTGTTCGACGAGTTCGGCGGTGAGCGCGTGGTCGACACGCCGATCTCGGAGGAGGGCTTCGTCGGCGCGGCGTTCGGGGCCGCCTGGATGGGCGAGCGGCCGATCGCCGAGCTGCAGTTCGCCGACTTCGTCGCCTGCCCGTTCGACCAGATCGTCACGGTCGGGGCCAAGACGCACTGGCGCAGCGGCATCAAGCTGCCCGTCGTGATTCGCCTGCCCACCGGCGGCGGCGTCCGCGGCGGCCCGTTCCACGGCTCGTCGCCCGAGGGCTGGTTTGCCGGCGTGGCCGGCCTGAAGGTCGTCTGCCCGGGCACGGTCGAGGACGCCTACGGCCTGCTGCGCAGCGCCATCGAGGACGACGACCCGGTGCTGTACTTCGAGCACAAGGCCCTCTATCGCCGGCTCAAGGCGCCGCAGCCCGACACCGGCCACCGCACGGAGATCGGCCGGGCCGCCGTCGTCCGCGAGGGCCGCGACGTGACCGTCGTGACCTACGGCTCGGGCGTCACGCTCGCGCTCGAGGTGGCCGAGAAGCTGGCCGCGTCGGCGTCGATCGAGGTCGTCGACCTGCGCACCGTCTGGCCCGTCGACGCCGACACCGTGCTCGACTCGGTCGCGCGCACCTCGCGCGCGCTGGTGCTGCAGGAGGCGTCCGCGTCGATCGGCGTGGCCGACGCCCTCGTCTCGCTGATCGCCCGCGAGGGGTTCACGAGCATGGACGCGCCCATCTCGGTCGTGGCCGCGCCCGACTCGCCGATTCCGTACGCGCCCGAACTGGAGGACGCCTACCTGCCGTCCGCCGCCGGGCTCGAGGCCGCGCTGGAGGACCTCCTTGGTTACTGAGCCGAGCGCCGTGATCCCGTGCGACGAGGCACCCGACGTGCCCGACGACGTGCGCCGCTCGCTGTTTCGCTGCGTGCTCGTGCACCGGATCTTCGAGGAGCGCATCATCGCGCTGTACCGGCAGGGCCGCATCCCCGGCTCGGTCTACACCGGCCGCGGCCAGGAGGCGGTCGGCGCCGGCGCCGGTCTCGCCCTCGAGGATGGCGACGTGGTCGCGCCGCTGAACCGGGAGCTGTCGTGCCACCTGGCGCGCGGCGTGCCCGTGGCGCACGTGTTCCGCAACTACCTCGGCCGCGCGACCGGCCCCACGCAGGGCCGCGACGGGAACATGCACTTCGGTGTCCCCGAGCACGGCGTGTTCCCACTCGTGTCGATGCTGGGCGACCTGGTACCGGTGGCCGTCGGCGCGGCGTGGGCGTTCAAGCGTCGCGGCAAGCCGAACGTGGCGCTGACCTTCTTCGGTGACGGCGCCTTCAACTGCGGCGACACGCACGAGGGTCTGAACCTGGCCGGCGCGCTGAACGTGCCGGCGGTGTTCGTCGCCCAGTCGAACCGCGTCGCATACTCGACCGTCTCGGAGAAGGCGATGCGCAACCCGAACCTGTCGGAGCGCATCGAGGGCGGCTACTCGATTCCCTGCGCCAGGGTCGATGGCACCGACGCGCTCGCGGTGTACCGCGCGGTGCGCGCCGTGGCCGGTCGCGCCCGCAGCGGGGAGGGACCACAGGCGGTGGAGGCGCTGTCGCTGCGCATCGACGGCCACGCCGCGCACGACGACGGCCGCTACATGGACCGCGCGCTGATCGAGGAGTTCGTCACCAAGCGCGACCCCGTCGAGCGCCTTGCGGCCCGCCTGCTCGCCGACGGCATGTCGGCCGACGAGCTGGCCGGGCTGCGCGAGGCCGCGGTGGCCGAGGTGGCGGCGGGACTCGCCGAGGCGGAGTCGGCGCCGGCACCCGATCCGGCCACGTTGCTCGACGGCGTGTACGCGACGCCGCTCCGGGGCCGGCGCTGAGCCCGTATCTGCCCGACCAGCTCGTCGCCGACCTGATCATCCTCGCGCAGACGCCCGCGCCGACCGGTGCCGAGGAACCTCGCCTGGCGTGGCTGGAGGAGCGGCTCGCAGCCGCGCCGGGCACGCGCCGGCGCGATGCCGTCGGCAACCTCGTCTGGCGCCTCGGCGAGGGACGCCCGGCGCTCGTGCTGCTGGCCCACGTCGATACCGTGTTCGCCGCCGATACCGACCTGACGGTGTGCGACGAGGACGGCTGGCTGCACGGCGCCGGCATCGGCGACAACGCGGCCGCCGTCGCCGTCGCCGTGACGGTGGTCGAGTCGCTGGCGGCCGAGCTCACGCGTCCGCTCGCCGTCGTGTTCACGGTCGGCGAGGAGGGCCTCGGCAACCTGCGCGGCGCGCTCCATGCCTGCGGCGAGCTGCAGCCCGAGCTGGCGATCGCGCTGGAGGGTCACGGCCTGGACGACGTCTGCGTCGACGCTGTCGGCTCGGTGCGCGCGCGGCTCGAGGTGCGCGGTCCGGGCGGTCACTCGTGGTGGGATCGCGGCCGGCCGAGCGCGCTGCACACGCTGGTCTCGTTGCTCACCGTGCTGCTGGCGGAGGGCTCGGCGGCGGCGCCGATCAACATCGGACGGGTCACGGGCGGTGGCGCCATCAACGCCATCGCGGCCGACGCGGAGGCCATCATCGAGTCGCGCTCGCTGGACGAGCGGGCGCTCGACGACTTCGCCACCACCCTCGCCGACCTGAAGCTGCCGGCACCGCTCGAGCTGACCGTCGAGCCGCTCGGGCGCCGTCCCGCCGGCCGACTCGATCGCGATCACCCGCTGCTGGCCGCCGTCCGCGACGCCCGCGCCCAGGTGGGTCTGCCCGACGTGCTGGGTGACGGCTCGACCGACGCCAACGCCGCCCTCGCGCACGGCATCCCGGCGCTGTCGATCGGCTGTGCCCGCGGGCACGACATGCACGCGCCGGCCGAGCGCATCGAAGCCGCGTCGCTGGCGCTGGGCGTCGCGCAACTGGAGGGCGTGCTGCGCCGCCTCCTCGTGACCTAGGTGTCTCCCAGAGCAACCGCGCAGGCCTCGGCGAACGCCTCCATCGAGCGGGTCGGCCGGGCACCGGCCAGCTGCGCGAGGCCCAGCTGCGCCGGCCGGGCGCGGCCGCGGAGCGGGACCGCGACCAGCCGCGCACCGTCGACCGCGCGGGTGGGCGAGGGGCGCACGTTCGCGAGCGTGTACCCGTAGCCGTGCGCCACGAGGCTGCGGCCCAGCTCGGGGTCGGGCACGCGCCGCGAGATGAGCGGCTCGAGGCCGGCGGCCGCGAACAGCGCCAGGAAGTAGTCGCCCGAGAACGGCAGGTCGAGCAGCACCAGGGGATGCTCGGCGAGCGTCGCCAGGTCGACGCTGCGGTCGGTGGCGAGCGGGTGGCTCGACGCGACCAGCGCGTACGGCGGGTAATCGACCAGCGGCCGGAACGCGACGTCGGCGCCGAGACCGAGGTCGTAGGTGAGCGCGATCGGCGCGATGCCGGTGCGCAGGTGCCGCAGCAGCCCTTCCTGGTCGACGGCCACGATCTGCGCCGACGCCTCGGGCCACGCGTCCTCGAACGCGCGGCAGACGCGCGGGCCGATGAACGCCGCCAGCGTCACGAGGCAGGCGACCGTCAGCTCGCCGGCGACGGCGCCCCGCACCTCGCGGGCCCGGGCCTCGACTGCCGCCGCAGCGGTGAGGGTGGCCCGTGCCGCGGCCAGCAGCTCGCTACCGGCGGGCGACGGCACCGCACCGCGAGCGGGCGCCCGGACGAGCAGCTGCACGCCGAGCGTCCGCTCCAGGTCGGCCAGCGCGGCGGACACCGTCGGCTGCGCCAGGTGCAGCTGCCGCGCCGCTGCCGTCACGCCGCCCGCGTCACAGGTTGCGACGAAGCAGGCGAGCTGGCGCAGCGTGAGGCTGGTGGTATCGGTCATCGGCCAAGGCTATGAGCAAGGTGGCGAAAAATCGATTTGCACGATACTAGCCCTGGCTGCCACCGTTCGGTTGCGGCACGCCGCCGCCACGTTTGCCTGCCAGATCGATACGATCGTCGAATCCGGCACGCGCGAGCCGGGCGCGACCCGAGCCAAGGAGCGGACCATGATCAGGACCGGCGACGAGTACCGCGCATCGCTGCAGGACGGCCGCGAGGTCTGGATCGCCGGCGAGCGCGTCGCCGATGTGACGACCCATCCGATGTTTCAGCCGATGGTCGACGTCCGGGCGCGCATCTACGACATGCAGCACGAACCTGCCACGGCCGGCGTGATGACGTACGTCGATGCGTCGATCGGCGAGCCCTGCGCGGTCGGCCTGAAGCTGCCGTACACGCAGCAGGACTGGCACGACAAGCGGCGCGCGACCGACGCCGTGATGGACGACGTCGGCGGCGTCGTGACCCGCGTCGGCGACGAGACGGTCGGCGAGATGTGGTCGCTGCACGACGGCAAGGACGTGCTGAACGAGGTCGACCCGCGCTTCGCGCAGAACATCGAGCGGCACATCAACGAGGTGATCCACCTCGACCCGTTCCACGTGTCGGCCAACACCGACCCGAAGGGCGACCGCTCGAAGGCGCCGCAGGACCAGGACCCCGACTTCCTGCTGCACCTGGTGCGCGAGACCGACAACGGCATCGTCGTGCGTGGCGCCAAGTACGAGACGGCGGCCGCCTACGCGAACCAGGCATTCGTGAAGCCGACGATCGCCAACTGGGGCTCCAGCGCGATGAGCGACTACGCGTTGGGTTTCATGGTGGAGATGGACGCGCCGGGCCTGAGGCACCTGTGCCGCACCGGGTTCGCCGGCCGTGCACCGATCGCCGACTACCCGCTCGCCAACCGGTTCGACGAGGTCGACACGCTGCTGATCTTCGACGACGTCGAGATCCCTTGGGAGAACATCCTCTTCTACCGGCACACGCGCGCCGCGCAGCACGTCCGCGCGACGCTGCACCGGTACTCGGCCTTCGCGTTCGTGCAGCGCAACCTGCGCGTGGCCGACCTGATGATCGGCGCGGCCCTGCACAACGTCCGCCAGACCGGCCTCGAGCATCAGCAGGCGGTGCAGGAGAAGCTGGCGCAGCTGGCCTGCTACCGCGAGGGCATCAACGCCCACCTGACCGCCGCGATCGCGACCGCCGAGCCGTCGCCCGCCGGCCTGCTGATGCCGAACCAGTCGCTGCTCTACTGCGGCCGCGTCTTCGCCTGCTCGCAGCTGCACGAGATGATGCACCTCGCCCGCGAGCTGTGCGGTGGCCAGATCTGCGTCACGCCCGATGCCGTGATGTTCGAGACGCCCGGGCCGGCCGAGTGGCTGAACAAGTTCTACTCCATCAACGAGACGTGGCAGTCCGACGACCGGCGACGCCTGCTGGCGTTCGCCCGCGACCTGCTCAACTCCGACTACGCGGGGCACCGATTGACCTTCCAGCTGTTCGCGCAGGCACCGCCGTTCGCCCACCTCGCCGCGGTCTACCGGTCGTTCGACTGGGACGGCCCGCTGGCGATGGTCAAGGACGCCGCCGGGCTCTCGGATCAGATCGACGCCGGCCGCAAGGCGCCCGTCGCCGCGACCTCGGGTGCACCGCGATGAGCGACCGGCGCGTCGCCGGCGGCCACGTGCGGGTGCGCCCGTTCAACACCGCCGACACCTACCCCGAGCAGCACCTCGGCAACGACCTCTGCCAGGCGGTGATCGCCGGCGACACCGTCTACCTGCGCGGGCAGGTGGCGCAGGATCTCGACACGCGCGAGTCGGTCGCGATCGGCGATCCGGGCGCTCAGGCGGAGAAGGTGATGGACAACATCGAGCTGCTGCTGTCGGAGTGCGGCGCGCAGCTCGGCCACATCACCACGTGCCACGTCTACCTGACCGACATCCGGTACCGCGAGGCCGTCTATCAGGTGCTCGGCAAGCGCCTGGCGGGCGTCTTCCCGGTGTTCACCGGACTCGTCGTACTGGCGCTGGCCCGGCCCGAGTGGGTCGTCGAAGTGACCGCGACCGCGGTGATCCCGTGACCTTCTCCCTCGCCGGGCGCTGCGCCCGGACCGGCATGTTCGGAGCCGTCGTCTCCTCCTCCAGCCCGGCCGTCGCCGCGCGCTGCGCGTTCGCGCGGACGAGCGTCGGCGCGGCCTGCTCGCAGAACGTGACCGACCCGCGGCTCGGCCCGCGGCTGCTCGATCTGCTCGCCGCCGGGCACGATGCCGACTCGGCGCTGTCGACCGTCGTGGCCGAGGCCCCACACGTCGCGCACCGCCAGCTGACGGTGGTCGACGGCAACGGCCGGGCCGCTGCCTACTCCGGCGCCGGCACGCTCGGCACGTCCGCCACCCACGTCGCGACCGACTGCGTGGCGGCCGGCAACCTGCTCTCCTCCACCGACGTGCCACCGGCCATGGCGGCGGCCTTCGCGCGTGATCCCGAGGCGCACCTCGGCGACCGGCTGGTGGCCGCGCTGCGCGCCGCGCGCGACGCGGGCGGTGAGGAGGGGCCCGTGCGCTCGTGCGGCATGGTGCTGGTGCGCGATGTCGAGTGGTACGTGGCCGACCTGCGCGTCGACTGGTCGGAGGGCGACCCGATCGCCGACCTCGAGCGCCTGTGGGAGGTGTACGCGCCGCAACTCGACGCGTACGTGACGCGCGCGCTCGACCCCACCGAGGCGCCCAGCTACGGTGTGCCCGGCGATGAGTGACCGACACCCCCTCGACCCGCTCGACGCCGGCGAGATCACGCGCAGCGTGGCCCTCGCCCGCACCGCGCCGGGGCTCGGCTCGCGGGTCCGGGTGATCTTCGTCGAGGCGCGCGAGCCCGACAAGGCGGCGTACCACGCGTGGCGCGACGCGGGCACGCCGGTCGCGCGCACGGCGATCGTGACGATGGTCGACTGCGAGCACGGCCGCGGCCTCGTGGCGGACGTCGATCTCGACAACGACCGGCTGGGCGAGGTGACGACGCTGGACGACGGCGTGCAGCCGGCCATCTCCGGCGACGAGTTCTTCATCGCGCAGGACGTGATGCGCGCCGATCCGCGGTTCCGCGAGGCGATCGCCAAGCGCGGCATCGACGATCCGGAGAAGGTCTACGTCGAGTCGTGGAGCGCCGGCGTCCACGAGCCCGGCCCGCGGCGCATGGTGCGCGCCATCTGCTGGCTGAAGGAGCACGACACCGACAACCAGTACGCCCGGCCCCTGTACGGCCTGGTCGGCGCCGTCGACATCAACGCGCTGGAGCTCCTGCGGCTCGACGACCACGCGCCCGGCACCCCGCCGCCGCCGCCCGGGGGCGACTACCGCAACGGTGGCGGGCGGCCGTACCGCAGCGATGTCGCGCCGCTCGAGATCACGCAGCCGGACGGCCCGGGCTTCGCACTCGACGGCCACGGCGTGCGCTGGCAGAACTGGGATCTGCGCATCGGCTTCCACCCGCGCGAGGGGCTCGTGCTGCACGACATCGCCTACCACGACGCCGGCGAGCGCCGCCAGATCTGCCACCGCGCCTCGATCGCCGAGCTGGTGATCCCGTACGGCGACCCCAACCCGACGACGCACTTCAAAAATGTGTTCGACACCGGCGAGTACGGTCTCGGACCGCTCACCAACTCGCTGTCGCTGGGCTGTGACTGCGTGGGCGAGATCCGCTACCTCGACGCGGTCACCAACACGTACACCGGCGACCTGTTCGAGATCCCGAACGCGATCTGCATCCACGAGGAGGACTACGGCCTGCTCTGGAAGCACACGGACGAGTTCGGCCGCGTCGACCGGGCGCGCTCGCGGCGCCTGGTGATCTCGTCGATCGTCACCGTCGGCAACTACGAGTACGGCTTCTTCTGGTACCTGTACCAGGACGCCACGTGGCAGTTCGAGGCGAAGCTGACCGGCATCGTGCACTCCGCCGGCTGGGTGTCGGACGAGCGCTCGCCCTACTCGCTGCCGTTGGGTGAGGGCTTCGTCACCAGCCACCACCAGCACTTCTTCTGCGCGCGTTTGGACATGGACGTCGACGGCACGGCGAACACGGCGTTCCAGTCGGAGGCCGTCATGGAGCCGTGGGGCGACGCCAACCCCGACGGCGTGGCGTTCCGGCCCTCGCGGCGCACGTTCACGCGCGAGTCGGCCGGCCGCGCGCACCTCTCGCCCGAGACCGCCCGGCGCTTCCGGGTCGAGAACCCGGCGCGCGCAAACCGCATCGGCGACCCGGTCTCCTACGAGCTGGTGCCCGGCGACTCGGTGGCGCCCATGCAGCAGCGCGACTCGTCCGTGCGCAAGCGCGCGCGGTTCATCGACTACAACCTCTGGGTCACCCCGTACCGCGCCGACGAGCGCTACCCGGCGGGTGAGTTTCCCAACCAGCACGCCGGCGAGGACGGCCTGCCGGCGTGGACGGCGGCCGACCGGCCGCTGGAGGGCGAGGACGTGGTGCTCTGGTACGTGTTCGGTGCACACCACTTCGCGCGGCTCGAGGACTGGCCGGTGATGCCGGTGGTGTACTGCGGCTTCCATCTGCGGCCGGTGGGGTTCTTCGGTGCGAATCCGGCGCTCGACGTGCCACCGCCGACGCACTGCGCGCACTGACGCCTCGCCGCCTCTACGCTGCCCTGCGATGACCGCGCCCGACCCGCTCCGCGTCGCCGTTGTGGGGTCCGGCCCCGCCGGCTTCTACGCAGCTTCCAACCTGCTCACCAACGGCGCCGACGTCGACATGTTCGAGCGGCTGCCGACGCCGTGGGGCCTCGTCCGCCTCGGCGTGGCACCTGATCATCCGAACATCAAGGCCGTCTCGCGCGTGTTCGAGAAGGTCGCGCAGCGCCCCGGCTTCCGCTTCTTCGGCAACGTCGAGATCGGCACGCACCTGTCGGCCGACGAGCTGCGCAGCCACTACCACGCCGTCGTCTGGTCGGTCGGCGCGCAGGCCGACCGCCGGATGGGGATCCCCGGCGAGGACCTGCCCGGGTCGCTCGCCGCGACCGCCTTCGTGGCCTGGTACAACGGTCACCCCGACTACGCCGGGCTCCAGGTCGACCTCGATGTCGACCGCATCGTGGTGGTCGGCAACGGCAACGTCGCGGTCGACTGCGCGCGCATGCTGGCACTGACCCGCGCGGAGCTCGCGCCCACCGACACGACCGACGACGCGATCGAGGCGATCGTCGCCTCGCGCGTGCAGGAGATCATCATCCTCGGCCGCCGCGGGCCGCTCGAGGCCGCGTACACCACGCCCGAGCTGCTCGAGCTGGGCGAGCTGGCCGGCGCCGACGTGATGGTGGATGAGGCCGAGGCCGCGGTCGAGATCCCCGAGAACGCGACCACGGTACAGCGACGCAACGTCGAGATCGTGCGGGAGTACGCGCAGCGGCCGCGCACCGACAGGCCGCGCATCGTGCGGCTGCGGTACCTGGCCTCGCCGGTCGAGCTGCGCGGCGACGGTCGCGTGGAGGAGATCGTGATCTCTCGCAACCGGCTCGAGGCCGCCGCCGACGGGACGCTGCGCGCCGTCCCGACCGGCGAGACCGAGGTGCTCGACTGCGGGCTCGTGTTGCGCTCGGTGGGCTACCGCGGCACGCCGCTCGAAGGCGTGCCGTTCGATCCGGACCGCGCCGTGATTCCCAACGAGGGCGGTCGCGTGGCGCCCGGCGAGTACTGCTCCGGCTGGATCAAGCGCGGGCCGAGTGGCATCATCGGCACCAACAAGAAGGACGCCAACGAGACCGCCGCGCTGGTTCTCGAGGACGCGGCGGCGGGCCTGCTGCCAACGCCCGCCGACCCGTCGCCCGACACGATCGAGGCGCTGGTCGCCGAGCGTCAGCCGCACCTCGTGGAGTACGCCGGCTGGGAGGCCATCGACGCGCACGAACGCGATCGCGGCGAGCCGCACGGGCGGCCGCGGGTGAAGCTCCGCACGTGGGAAGAGCTGATGCAGCTCGGCCGCCGCAGCTGACAGACCACCCGCCGACCGCGTACGCTTCGCGCCATGCACTCGTCGTACGCGCTCGCATCCTCCGAATTCTCCGTGGAGCGAGACGGCGCCTCGTCGCCGCTCGCCGACCTCTGGCCCGGCTACCGCCCCGACGACCGGCTCGGCATCGTCCTCGCCAACCCGATGGACGCGTGCGGCTGCTCGAACCTCATCTGCGGCACCAACACGCTGTTCTACGACGACCTGCGGGCTGCCCGCGGCGTCGGCAACTTCTTCCGCTACGCCGACACGTTCCTGTTCGGCGTCGGCTGCGAGCCCGGCGACTTCAACCAGCTCGACGTGTGGCCGCTGCACAAGTTCGTGACCGTGCTGCAGCCCACGGCCGAGGCGCTGATCGAGATGCTCAACGACCGCCGCATCACGCTGCTGGCGATTCCCGACACCGGAGCCCGCTGTCGCGGCGAGGTCGTGCTGTCGACGTGGAACACCTATCTCGAGACCGTCCGCTGCGTGGTCACGTACTCGCCGCGCACCGGCAAGGCCCGCGACTCCGACGTGACGCTGGTCGGCAACCGGGTCGTCGAATCGTACGTCGAGCAGGCCATCTTCACGACGCCCGGCATCGGCGCCGGCGAGCAGGCACGCCTGCGCCGGCTGCGCCGCAACCTCGACCGCGAGCCGATGCAGTGCGCCGAGTCGTACCGCTCCCTGCCCAACGCGGCCGCCGCGCGGGCGCTGCTCGGCGTCACGCAGGTGCTGCCGCCGGGCCACCAGGAACTGACCCGCCGATCGCAGCCGACCACGATCGTGCCGGTCGAGCAGCCGCTGCCGCCGTTCGACTCGGGCGCCGCCCCTTTTGATCTCACGGTGACGGCTCCGGAGCCGCCGGCACCGTCGTCGGACGCGCTCCTGCACACGGCCTTCGACGCGATCCAGCGCCGCCAGGGCGGCACCTTCGCGGAGTGGGAGGACTGGGAGTGGATCTCCGACTTCGGCGATCCAATCGCCGAGCACCACGCGGTGCGAGAGGCGGTCGGCATCTGGGACGAGTCGCCGCTCCAGAAGTGGCTGTTCAAGGGGCCTGACGCGCTCGCCGCGGCCGACTACTGCTTCGCCAACAACATGGCGTCGCTCGAGGTCGGCCAGTGCCGCTACGGGCCGTTCGTCGACCAGTGGGGCAAGATGATCGGCGACGGGGTGGTGTTCAACGCCGGCGACCACATGGACGGCCTGCTGGTCGTGACCGCGCTGGCGTCCGACGCCGACCACTTCCGCCGCGTCACCGCCGGCAAGTTCGACGTCGAGATCGTCGAGGACACCCTCCGCCCGCCCCACGTGCAGGTGCAGGGGCCGCGCTCCCGCGAGCTGATCGCATCGCTGACCGATGCCGACGTGGCGGGCCTGCGGTACTTCCGGTTCATCCCCGAGCCGATCACCATCGGCGGCGTGCCCAACTGCATCCTCGCCCGCACCGGCTACTCGGGCGAGCTCGGGTACGAGATCTACGTCGAGCCGCAGCACGCCGAGCGGCTGTGGCAGGCGCTGCTCGACCAGGGCGCGTCGCTGGGTATCAAGCCGTACGGCCTCGCGGCCGTCGAGTCGCTGCGCATCGAGTCGGGCCTGATCTTCATCGGCTTCGACTACTTCCCGGGCGCGACCTCGCCGTTCCACATGAACCTCGACCGCACGATCAACCTCGAGACGGGCGACTTCGTCGGCAAGGCGGCGCTGCAGGCCGAGCTCGACGCCGGCGTGACGCACCGCATGACGACGCTCGTGATCGCCGGCGAGGAGTCGCCCGACTACGGCGCCGAGGTGTTCCGGCACGGCCGCATGGTCGGGCGCGTGACCTCGCCGTCGGCCGGTCGCTCGCCGACCGTCGACCGCCTGATCGCACTGGCGTGCATCGAGACCGATCTGGTCGCGGCCGGCACCCGCGTCGATGTGGTCCTCCCCGACGGGCGGACGGTCCCCGCAGCCACCGACCAGTACCCGATCTACGACCCGGAGAAGAAGCGGCCGCGGTCGTGAGTGAGGCGCCCATCGGGGTGCTTGCAGAGGGCGCCGGCGGCCTCGCCGTGTCGCGCGTGATCATGCGGCGGCTGCCGGCCGAGGACGTCGTCGTCCTGTCCGACAACGCCTACGCGCCGTACGCGCGGCGGTCGGCGCGCATCGTCGTCGACCGCGCGCCACGCATGGCGGCCGAGCTGCAGGCCGACGGCATCAAGCTGCTGGTCGTCGCGTCGCTGCAGGCGTCGGAGGACGCGCTCGAGGCGATCGCGGCGGCGGCCGGCGTGCCGACGCTCGCGCTCGACGCGACGCTGGTGCACGCCGCCGCGCGGGTCGGCGAGGGACGCATCGCGGCGATCTGGGCCGACGGCACGCTGCGCGCGCAGCCGTGGGTGAAGGCGCACCGCTTCCAGCGCGGCGGCGTCGAGGTCGTGCCGCTGCCGTGGGTCGGGCTGGCGGCGGCGATCGAGGCGGGCCGTGCACCCGATCCGGCAACGGCGCCCGCGGTTCCGGCCGACTGCATCGTCGCGCTCGTCTGTCCCTACGCCGCGATGGCGGCCGGGCAGTTCGGCGAGCCGGTCGACTGCGCGGTGCTGACGGCCGACCGGGTGCATCGCCAGCTGATGCGGATGGGCGCGCTGGCGCGACGACGCCGGCCGGGGCGGCTGGTGCTGCGCAGCTCGCATCCGGTGTGCGCGCAGGCGTCGCTGCCGGCGCGCCCCCCGTCGCGCTAGAGCTCGTCGATGGCGCGGCCGATGGCCGCGACCGAGCGGTCGACGTCGGCTGCCGTGATGACCAGCGGCGGCTTGATCTTCAGCACGTTGTCGTACGGGCCGTCGGTCGACAGCAGGATGCCCTGCGCCTTGACACCTTCCTTGACCGCGGCCGCCTCGGTGGTGGCCGGCTCGCGGGTGCGCGGGTCGCGCACCAGTTCGACGCCGAGGTAGAGCCCGCGGCCGCGCACGTCGCCGATCAGCGGCCGGTCCGCCATCAGGTCGCGGAGGCCGGCTGCGAACCGGCCGCCGAGCACGTGCGCCCGGGCCTGCAGCCGCTCGTCGCGGATCACGTCCAGCACGGCGAGGCCGACCGCGGCCGAGACCGGGTTGCCGCCAAAGGTGTTGAAGTACTCCATGCCGTTCGCGAACGACTGGGCGATCTGCGGCGTGGTGACGACGGCGCCGAGGGGGTGGCCGTTGCCGATCGGCTTGCCCATCGTGACGATGTCGGGCACGACGCCCTGCGTCTCGAAGCCCCAGAAGTGCGAGCCGACACGGCCGAAGCCGACCTGCACCTCGTCGGCGATGCAGACGACGCCGGCGTTGCGCGCGTGCTGGAACGCGGCCTGCAAGTAGCCGGTGGCGAGCTCGATCTGGCCCGCGCAGCCCGGCAGCGACTCGATGATGAAGGCCGCCGCGTCGTGCTCGGCGCACGCCGATAGCACGTCGTCGGCGTAGGCCGGGCCGTCGTCGCCGAACGTGCCGCGATACGGATCGGCGACCTTGCAGAGCCGGACGTGGGCGGGACGGCCGGCGCCGCCGGGCCGGTCGAACTTGTATTGCGAGATGTCGATCAGCGACGAGAGATTGCCGTGGTACGCCCACTCCAGGGCGAGCACGTCACGGCGCCCGGTGTGGGCGCGCGCGAGGCGCAGCGCGAGGTCGTTCGCCTCCGAGCCGGAGTTGGTCAGGAACACGACCGACAGCGGATCGGGCAGGGTCGCGGCGAGCCGTCGCGCGTAGGTGACCAGCGCCGGGTGCAGGTAGCGCGTGTTCGTGTTCAGGACGAAGGCCTGGTCGGCCATCGCCGCTGTCACGCGCGGGTGCGCGTGACCGACGTGACAGACGTTGTTGACCAGGTCGAGCCACGCCTTGCCGTCGGCGTCGTACAGGTAGGAGCGCTCGCCGCGCACGATCTCGAGCGGCTCGCGGTACGAGACCGACAGCGCCTGCGAGAGGTTGGTGCGGCGACGCCGGCGGATGTCATCGCGGGTGCGCACGCGGTCGGCCGCGCGCGCCGGCGCGCGGAGCAGCAGGTTCGGGTCGGGGCAGATCGACTCCCACAGGTCGAGCTCCGACGGCGCGGCGACGCCGTGCACGCCGGTGCCCATGCCGACCAGCGACGTCAGCAGCTGGAAGTGCAGGTGCGGCTCCCACCCGCCGTTCTCCTCCTGCGTGCCGAGCACGCCGATCTGGTCGCCCGCTGCGACGGCGGTGCCGGGCTCCGGGAGGTCGTGGGACAGGTGCCCGTAGAGCGTGAAGAACGGCGTGCCGTCCTCCGTGAAGTGGCGCACGATGACGATGCCGCCGAAGTCGAAGGGCTCCGGCCGCACCTCGCTGCCCTCGACGACGCCGTCCAGCGCGGCGCGCACGGGCTCGCCGGCCGGGTGCCAGACGTCGACGGCCATGTGGACGGTGCGGCGCTCGCCGGGGTCGTCGGTCTCGAACGCCTCGCCGCCGTACCAGCCGCGGCTCTCCAGGTAGCCGCCGGGCCGGCCGTCGTCGAGGCGGATCACGTTCGGCGTCGGCGCCAGCATGACGTGCGCGACGACGGTGCGTTCGGTCGGCACGGGACGGTAGCCGCACGCGTCGCGGAACCGGAAGTGGGCCATGTCGCCCGACTCCTGCTCGAGCCGTTCGGCCAGCAGGCGGATCGGTTCCTGCGAGATGGCGAGGTACTCGTTCTCGGGGTCGTCGCGCTGCTGGTCGATGGCGTGCAGCACCGACATCGCGAGGCGGGTGCGGATCAGGTCGTAGAGCGGCGCCAGCTCGGCGGGCAGCAGCGGCGACTCCTCGTGGTAGCCGGCGACGAGCGGCAGGATCGCGCGCACGGGGCGCTCCTGGCCGAGCATCGCGTAGGCGCAGGCGACCGCGAGGCCGCAGACGCGCGGCGCGTAGACGATGTCGCCGAAGTCGATCAGGCTCACAGCTCGGCGGTCGGCGGAGACGATCACGTTGTGGTCGTTGGCGTCGTTGTGGATGACCTGCCACGGCAGGTCGTTGAGGCGCGGCCGCAGCTCGTGGAAGTGGCGCAGCGCGTCGGCGACGAGGCCGGACGGGGTGGAGGCGGTCAGCGGCGGCGCCTCGAGCAGGTTCCAGCGGTGCGTCCGGCGCTTGGACGGGTGGTCCACGGCTGCGAGTGTCGAATCGACGCGGGCGACCGTGCGGCCCAGCTCGCGCAGCAGCTCCGGCTCCCACGGCCCGGCCTCGGCCCATGGCGTGCCGTCGACCCAGCTCAGCAATCGCGCGAACCGGTCGCCGGTCCGCGTCGTCCGGCCGGCGAGCAGCGGCGTGCCGGCGTGGGTGATCGCGAGGTCCTGGAAGTCGAGCTCGCCGCGGTCGGTGCCGGGGCGGTGCAGCTTCAGCACGTAGCGCGTCGCGGCCGTGTCGAGCCGGAAGTTGCGATCGAGCTCGCCCGCGAGCGGAGTGGCCGTCCCGGCAACGCCGAAGAGATCACGTGCGATCCGTTCCGCCTCGGCCGGTTCCATGGCCGGTAGTGGAGCATGATTGGCGCGCGCGCGGCGTCGATCTCAGCAGGGGACACGGGCGGGAACACGAATTGACGGGTGTTCCGCTCACGAAAGGAAAGGGACCGCCCCATGGAATCCCCGCCGCTCAACAAGCGGCTCGCGGCCGAGCTCGTCGGCACGTTCGGCTTCTTCTTCATCGGCTTCACTGGCATCGCCGCCGGCGCGCCCGGGCCGATCGGATTCGGCTTCGGCCTGTTCCTGATGATCGCCGCCCTCGGTCACATCTCCGGTGGGCACCTCAACCCCGCGGTCACCGTCGGCCTCACGGTGGGCGGCAAGCATCCGACCTCCGAGCTGGTGCAGTACATCGTCGCCCAGATCATCGGCGGTCTCTTGGCTGCGCTGCTCGCGATCCTGGTCTACGACGGCATCGGCACGTTCGACAAGGCGAACCTGATGACCAACCCGGGCGATGGCGTGTCGGACTTCAGGGCGATGATCCTCGAGCTGATTGCGACCGCGCTGTTCCTGATGGTGATCTCCGCGGTCGCGACCGACAAGAACGCGCCGTGGAACGGCATTCAGGCCCCGCTCTTCATCGGCCTGTTCGTCTTCACCGCGGCCACGGTGTTCGGTCCGCTCACGGGCGGCTCGTTCAACCCCGCGATCTCGCTCGCCCCGGCCATCACGGCCGGCGAGTTCGGCAACCTCTGGATCTACCTGGTCGGCCCCACCATCGGTGGAGCGATCGGCGGCGCAGCCTTCAAGTGGTTCCGCCAGTCGGCATGACGCAAGGCTGACGTGCGGGGTCAGACCCCGGAAACGCCCGAATTGGGGTCTGACCCCGAAAACGGCCTTTCTGGGGTCTGACCCCGAATTGGCGTTTTCGGGGGACAGGCCTGGCGCGCGGGAGTTGCGCGGAAGACGCGCGGATCGCGCGATCTATGCGGTCGGCGCCTGTTCGGACACGAACATTCCGTGTTTGACGCGGCGTTGATTGTCTGACTAAAGTCAGACAAATGGACACCGCATCCGTCAAGGCCGTACGCAGCTTCAACCGGATCGTCACCGAGCGGGTCGGCGCGCTCGATGAGAAGTACCTCGGCACCGGACGGTCGCTCGGGCAGGCGCGGATGCTGTGGGAAATCGGGTTCGACGGGGCCGACGTGCGCGACCTGCGCCGGCAGCTCGGCCTCGATTCCGGGCATGCCAGCCGCCTGCTGCGCGCGCTCGAACGGCAGGGCCTCGTCGAGATGGGGACGAGTCCGGCGGACGGCCGCGTGCGCCGCGCCCGCCTCACCTCGGCCGGCAAACGGGAGCGCCGCGAGCTCGACCGTCTCTCGAATGAGCTGGCGACCTCGATGCTCCAGCCGCTCGACGACACCCAGCGCGAGCGTCTGCAGACGGCGATGGGCGCGGTCGAGCGCCTGCTGCGCGCGTCGCTGATCGAGATCGCGATCGCCGACCCCGCTTCCGACGACGTGCGCTGGTGCGTGGACCAGTACTTCGGCGAGCTGTCGGGGCGCTTCGACGGCGGCTTCGATCCGACGCAGGCCCTGCAGATCGCGCCGGACGAGCTGACGCCGCCCAACGGCCTCGTGCTCGTCGCCCGCCTGCGCGGCCGCCCGGTCGGCTCCGGTTCGCTGCTCTTCGACGGCAGGAAGCCCGCGTACCTGAAGCGGATGTGGATCGCGCCCGACGTGCGCGGCGCCGGGCTCGGGCGGCGGCTGCTGCTCGAGCTGGAGCGCCATGCTGCGAGGGTCGGCGGCGTGACGGTCGTGCAGCTCGAGACCAACCGCGCCCTCACCGAGGCGATCGCGCTCTATCGCGCGACGGGCTACGAGGAGGTCACGCCGTTCAACGACGAGACGTACGCCCACCACTGGTTCGAGAAGCGCGTCAGCCCCGTCTGACGGGGAAGCCTCTAGCCTTCCCGGCATGAGCGAGCGATACGTCATCATGGGTGCCGGGGGGTGCATCGGCGCATGGGTTGTCCGCCGGCTGCTGGACGAGGGCGAGGACGTCGTCGCCCTCGACCTGTCCGGAGCGTCGCGGCACCGCCTGCGGCAGCTCGATGCCGACGGCGTCGCGAGCGGCGACTGCGACGTCACCGACCGGGCCGCGGTGGTCGCCGCACTGGATGGGGCGACGCGCGTCATCCACCTCGCCGGCCTGCAGATCCCGTTCTGCCGCGCCGACCCGTCGGTGGGCGCGGCCGTGAACGTGATGGGCACCGTGAACGTGTTCGAGGCGGTGCGGGAGGCGGGCACGGTCAAGGGCCCGGTCGTCTTCGCGTCGAGCGTCGCGGCGTTCGCCGGCGACGACGACGGCACCGAGCCGCTCGGCCGCGCCGCGACGCACTACGGCGTGTACAAGCGCGCCAACGAGGGCACCGCGCAGGTGTACTTCCACGACAACGGCATCAACTCGATCGGCTTCCGCCCGTACACCGTCTACGGCGTCGGCCGCGACCAGGGCGTCACCGCCTCGCCGACCTGGGCGATGCTCGCGGCGGTGCGCGGCGAGCCATACACGCTGAGCTACTCCGGCACCAGCCACCTGCAGCTCGCGGAGGACGTCGCCGAGGCCTTCATCGCCGCCAGCCGCGCGCCGTTCGAGGGGTCGAAGACGGTGAACCTGTCCGGACCGTGCCCGAGCGTGTCGGAGATCGTCGCCGCCATCACGGCCGCGGTGCCCGGCGCGCGGATCTCGGTCGAGGGGCCGGAGCTGCCCTTTCCGTCACGCCTCGACGCGTCGGCCTACGAGGGCGTCGTCGGTGCACCCGAGCCGCAGACGCCGCTCGCCGACGGCGTCGCCGGCACGATCGACCACTTCCGGCGCCTGCACGAGGCCGGCCGCCTGGAGCTGCCGTGAGCTACGCGACGATCGAGCTCGATCTCGACTACCCGCTGGCCACCATCACGCTCAACCGGCCCGAGTGCCTGAACGCCATCTCCCAGGAGATGATGGGCGAGATCACCGCCGCGCTGGCCGTGGCCGAACAGGACGACGGCGTGCGCTGCGTCATCTTCCGAGGTGCCGGGCGCTGCTTTTCGGCCGGCTTCGAGATCGCCGACGAGGACGTCTGGGTCGAGGGCCGCGGGCCGGCCGAGATCGTCGACGACATGCGCTTCTACATGCACTGGGAGCGCTCGATCTTCGACTTCCCGAAGCCCACCATCGCCGCCGTGCACTCGTACTGCCTCGCGGGCGCGTGCGAGGTGATGATGCTCTGCGACCTCGCGATCGCCGCCGACGACGCGCGGCTGGGCGAGCCCGAGATCCGCTTCTCGAACGGCCCGCCGTGCCTGATCATGCCGTGGCTGATCGGCATGCGCGCGGCCAAGGAGCTGCTCTACACCGGGAAGATGATCGACGCCGACCGGGCGCTGCAGCTGGGCATGGTCAACGAGGTGTGCGCGCCGGCCGACCTCGAGCGCCGCGCCCGCTACCACGGACTGCTCATCTCGAAGGTGGCGCCGCTCGCGGTACAGCTGCAGAAGCGGGCGCTGAACGGCGTGTTCGAGGCGCAGGGCCTGCGCCACGCGCTCGACTGGGGCGTCACGCTGACCGGGCTGATCGATGCGTCGGAGACCGAGGAGATGCGCACGTTCGGCGCGATCCGCAAGGAGCAGGGCCTCCGGGCCGCGCTCGACTGGCGCGACGAGCAGTTCCGCGAGGTCGAGGAACAGGCTTAGACGCAGGACGAGCCGGTCGCCTCGACCGGCGCGCCCGCCGAGGCCGACCCGCCGTCGATCACGGCGGCGACGGCGGCGCGGATCTTGACGATGTCGGGGATCGAGTAGCCGCCGCGATCCTTCGCGCGCTCGAACTGCGGCGGCACGAAGCCGATCGACGTGACGCGGTCGAGGTGCACGCCCGCGGCCAGCTCGGCGACGAGGGGCAGGTTCTTCGCGGGGATGTCGGTGCTGACGTTCTCCTCGAACGTCGATGCGAGGTCGCTGAACGAGCCGAGCACCCTGGCCGGCGTGGCCTTGGCGGCGAGCGACGCGATGACGCACCGCTGCCGCGTGATACGCGAGTAGTCCGAGCTTTGCGAACGCGCCCGCACGTACGCGAAGGCCTGGTCGGCGTCGAGGTGCTGCTTGCCGGGCTGCAGGTCGATGCGCACCCACTCGCCGCCGACCTCGTACGGCGACACGCGGTCGAGCACCGGCTCGGGCACGTTCACGTCGACTCCGCCGAGCGCGGCGACGAGGCCGAAGAAGCCGCGGAAGTCGACCATCACGTAGTAGTCGATCGGCAGCCCGACTAGCTGGCCGATCGTCTGCTTCATGGCGGTCGGCCCGGGGTTCTTGCCGCCGACGAAGCGCTCGGGATGCCCCGTCGCCCACTCGTAGAGCCCGTTCAGCGGCTGCGCGAACACGTCGCGGCCGCCCGGCAACGGCACCTGCGACAGGTTGCGCGGCACCGAGAACAGGGCCGCCCGCCCCGACTCGGTTCCGATCGTCGCGACGATCATCGTGTCGGTCCGCATGCCGCTGCGGCCGGGCCCGGCATCGGCGCCGAGCAGCAGCACGCTCAGCCGGCCGCGCTGCTTCCAGGGCGGGCCGGCCTCCTCCGGCAGCGCCTCGTTCGCGTTGCGGATGCGCACCTGCGTGCCGCCGCTCGACGCGAGGACGGGCAGCAGGGTGACGGGGCCGCCGTCGCCGGCCGAGGCGATCGCGACCGGCTCGAGCACGTCGTTCGGCTCCTCGTCGGCGAACACCGTCTCGATGGCGTCGTAGCTCTGGTACGCGTAGTAGCCGATGGCGGCGTGCGGCGCGATCGCGAACAGCGTCAGCACGCCGAGCGTTGCGACCGCTGCCTGCGGGGCACGGCCGAGGCGGAAGGCGTCGAAGATCGACGCGACGCGGAAGGCCAGCAGCACGAGGTCCACCGCCAGCAGGCCGAGCAGGAAGCGCGTGTCGACGGCGTGCGCCGCGATACCGCTGCGCGAGCCGATGGAGCGCACCCTCATCAGCAGGTAGAGGAGGACGGCGGCGCTCACGACCAGCATCGCGATGCCACGGCGCCGCTCGCCGGCGTAGATCTGTCCCGCGCCCGGTACCAGGAAGGAGAGGAACGCGCACCGCGCCGCCAGCGGTCTGCGCGCGGCGCGCGGCGGTGGCGGACGCCGGTGACGCGGCGGCTGTCGTCCCCGCGGCGGCGGCCGGCGGCGGCCCATCAGCAGCGCTCGGTCTTGCCGCTGCCGGTGAGGTCGTAGCCGCCCAGCGCCTCGATGCGCTTGCGCACCGCCGCGCTGCGCAGCGCGCGGAGCAGCGGATCGAGGCCGACCAGCGCCTCGCCGCCGACCGCGATCGCGACCGGCTCCCACGCCAGCGAGACGAACCCGAGGCCGAACCGGTCGGCCACGGAGCGCGACGCGACGCCGGCGTCGGCCGAGCCGCTGCCGACGGCCAGCGCGACGTCGAGGTTGCGCGGCACCTCGGGATCGCTCGCGTCGAGCACGATGCCCGCCTCGCCGGTCACGCGGTCGAGCAGCGAGCGAGCACCGGTCCCGACCGGCCGGCGCGCGACCCGCAGGCCGCCGAGATCGGCCGCGCGGCGCACCCGGCGCGGGTTGCCCGGTGCGACCAGCAGGCCCGCCTCGCGCTTCCACAGCTGCACGAGCCGCGGGTCGGCCAGGACGCCGCGCGCGTACGGCGCGTTGTACGCGCCGGACGCGTGCCAGAGGTGCAGCGTGGCGCCGTCGGCGATCCCCGCCTGCAGGGCCCCGAGCCCCGCGCCCGAGCCGTCGGCGACGACCAGCTCCACCGTGGCCGGCGTCTCGCCCAGCAGCAACAGCAGGGCAGGGTCGTCGGAGCCCGCCAGCCGGAAGACGCCGCCGCCGCGCAGGAACCGCGCAGCTGCCAGCGCGCCGCCCGGCGCGACGTGGCCGACGCGGCGCTCCTCGGTGGTGATCACGCCTGCCTCGGCCAGCTCGCGGTACGCCCGCAGCGCCGTTGCCTGGCTGGCACCGCGGTCGCGGGCGAGGGTGCGGAGCGCCGGGAGCTCGTGTCCCTCGCCGACCTGACCGGCCGCGATCTCCTCGGCGATCGTGCGCGCGAGCTCCCCGTAGCTGGTCATCCTCGTGCGGGACGATACTCCCCGGTGCGGATACCGTTGTCCTCCGTGAATGATCCGGTCGGAATCGAGCGCGCGGAGCGGTCGCACCACGCCGCGCCGCCGGTCGAGGCGCACGCGGGCGAGAGCCTGCGCCGGTTCGTCACCGTCGCCCTCGCCGTGTTCGCCGGCGTGCTGCTGCTGACCGGTGCCGCGAACGCGGTCGTCGACCCGTTCGGTTCGGTCGGCACCGGGCTGGTGCGGCCCGCGGTGTTCTCGGACCATGCGGAGCGGCTGCGCCTGATCGACAAGCTGCGGGAACCGCCCGGCCTCGTCGTGCTCGGCTCGTCGCGCGCCCTCAAGGCCGAGCCCTCCTACCTGCAGCAGCTGACCGGCTTGACGGGCTTCAACGCCGGGGCGGCCAACGGCAAGACCGAGGACGGCTTCGCCTACGCGAACCTGTTCCACGATCGCTGGCCCGACGCCAGGATCCACTATCTGTGGATCCTCGAGGTGGAGGCGTTCCGCCCGCTGCCGCCGAGCCCGCAGCTGCTGGCCGAACCCGAGCTGGCCCGGCATTTCCCCGCCTCGCTACGCGCCTCCACGCGCCTCGACGACCTGCAGCGCCTGTTCGAGTGGCGCACCACCAAGTCGTCGGTGAAGAGCGTCTGGCGCGCGGTCCGCGGCGCTCCGCAGGAGGGGGCGGTCGTCGAGCTGGCGCCCGACGGCTTCCGGGCGGTCGACCAGCACGACCGGTCCGAGGCCGCCGGCGTCTCGTTCGATACGCGGCTGGCCGAGTCCGTGGCGTCGGCCCGGCGGTTCGTCCCGGTGATGCAGCGGACGGGTCTCGCGCCCGCGGCGCGCGGGTACTTCGAGCAGGCCGTGGCCGACATGAACCGGGCCGGCACCGAGCCGGTGATCGTGCTCGGACCGGTCCATCCGCGGTACCGGGCGGCGCTCGGCGGCGCTGCCTACGACCGCCTCAACGACGAGCTGACGACCTACCTCGACGGTCTGCACGACAACCTGAAGTTCACCGTCGTCGACCGGCGCGCCCTGGACTCGTTCGGCGGCTCCCCCAGCGAGTTCTACGACGGCATCCATCTGCACGTCGCGAACATGCGCAAGATGCTCGCGAGCGCGGTGCAGGAGGCCGGCCCTGCTCTTCACTAGCCGCGAGTTTCTGTTCGCCTTTCTGCCGCTGGTGCTGCTCGGGTGGTGGGGCCTGCGTCAGCCGACCATGCGGCTCGCGTTCCTGGCGGTCATGTCGTACGTGTTCTACGCGTACTGGGACTGGCGCTTCCTCGGCCTGATGTGGTTGTCGACCGGCATCGACTACCTCGCGGGACGCATGATCACGCGTGCGTCCGACCGGACCCGTGCGAAGCTCTACCTGGTCGTCGCGCTGACGGCCAACCTCGCGCTGCTGGCGTACTTCAAGTACGCCGGGTTCTTCCTCGACTCGCTGAACGGTATCGGCTCGGCGCTGGGCGCCGACACCGACATCCCGGTCGTCCACGTCGTGCTGCCGATCGGCATCTCGTTCTACACCTTCAACTCGATGTCGTACACGATCGACGTGTACCGCGGCGTCTGCCGGCCGGCGAAGAACTTCGTGCACTACGCGGCGTTCGTGGCGATGTTCCCGCACCTCATCGCCGGGCCGATCGTGCGCTACGCCGACATCGAGTCGCAGCTCCTCCGCCTGGCTCCAAGGCTGACCTCGGGGCTGGCGGCGTCGGGCATCTTCTTCCTCGCCTGCGGCCTGGCGAAGAAGCTGCTGTTCGCCGACGAGCTGGCGCCGACCGTCGATGCGCTGTTCGCGCGGCACGACTCGCTGGGGCTGATCTCGGCGTGGGGCGCGGCGCTCGGCTACTCGTTGCAGCTGTACTTCGACTTCTCCGGCTACTCCGACATGGCGGTCGGGCTCGCCTTCCTGCTCGGTTTCCGGTTCCCGCAGAACTTCAACTCGCCGTTCAAGGCGGTGAACATCTCCGACTTCTGGCGGCGCTGGCACATGTCGCTGTCGTTCTTCCTCCGTGACTACCTGTTCTTCCCGCTCGGGGGCTCGCGCGGCAGTCGCGCCGAGACGCTGCGCAACCTGCTGATCGTGATGTTCCTGGGCGGCCTCTGGCACGGCGCGGCGTGGACGTTCGCGGTGTGGGGCCTGCTGCACGGGGTGTTTCTCGCGGTGCACGCCGTGGCGAGCAGCGCCGGTCTGACGCCGCCGTCACAGATCGTGAACCGCGCGATCACGTTCGTCGCGGTGGTGTCGGCGTTCGTCGTCTTCCGGGCCGCGACGCTGTCCGACGCGATCGACGTGCTGACGGGCATGGCGGGCCTGAACGGCATCGGCGTGATCTCGTTCGGCGCGGCCTACGCGCTCACGATCGCGGCGCTGCTGGTGTTCGTCAACGCGGCCCCGAACACGTGGGAGATCACCGTCCGGCCGACGCCCCGCGTCGCCGCCGCGCTCGGCCTGGTGGCGGCCTTCGCGGTGCTCCAGATCGCGGAGCCGAGCCCCTTCCTGTACTTCCAGTTCTGACCACCGGTACGGTTGCACCGTCAGCGAAGGAGGACGGCATGTCGAGCACCGACTCGACCAGGTGGAACGGCCAGTGAGACCGTCGCCGCCCGCCACGCCCGGCGACCCGGTCGCGGGCGTCGACACGCCCGCGCTGCTGCTCGACCTGGACGCGTTCGAGGCCAACATCGCGCGGCTGCACGACGAGGTGCTGCCGACCGGCGTCGCGATCCGCCCGCACGGCAAGGCGCACAAGTGCCCCGAGATCGCCCGCCGCCAGATCGCGGCCGGCGCGGTCGGCGTCTGCGCGCAGTCGCTGGGCGAGGCGGAGGTGTTCGTCCGGGCGGGCATCGGCGACGTGCTGCTCTCCAACGAGGTCGCGGGCACCGACAAGGCCGCCCGGCTGGCGGCGATCGCCGCCGAGGCACGGGTCGCGGTCTGCGTCGACAACCCGCAGCAGGTCGCGGAGCTGGCGGCGGCGACGGCCGCGGCGGGCACGACGCTCGGCGTGCTGATCGAGGTCGCGATGGGCCGGCGCTGCGGCGTGGCCGGCGTGGCCGCGGCGCTGCGGCTGGCCGACGCGATCGGCGCCGCGCCCGGTCTCGAGCTGCGCGGGCTGCAGGCGTACGCCGGCTCGGCGCAGCACTTCCGAGCGCCGCAGGAGCGCGCCGACGCGATCGAGCGGGCGCGCGTGGCGGTCGAGCCGGTGCGCGACGCGCTCGGCGTGCAGCACGTGACGGGGGCCGGGACCGGCACCTATCCGCTGGAGGTCGCGAGCGGGCTGTGGACCGAGATCCAGCCGGGCTCCTACGTCCTCATGGACGCCGACTACGCCGTCAACCAGCAGCCGCCGCCGTTCCGCCAGGCGCTCTTCGTGCAGGCGCGCGTGATCTCGAGCCATAGCGACCGGGTCGTGCTCGATGCGGGGCACAAGGCCGTCGCGCTCGACTCCGGCAAGCCCACGCCGCCGCCGGGGCTGTCGGTGTTGGCACTCTCCGACGAGCACACGATCCTGCTGGTCGACGACGGTGTGCCGCCGGCGTACGGCTCGACCCTGCGGCTGATCCCGGGCCACTGCGACCCGACCGTGAACCTGCACGACTGGATCGTGGCGGTGCGCGGCGACGTGGTCGAGGACGTCTGGCTGGTCGAGGCGCGGGGCGCGTGATGCTCAGCCGCCGCCCCGGCGGGCGGGGTGCCCTGAAGGTGTCGTTTTCGTGCCTGGCACGGAACCGCCACGCGCTGGCGCACCCGTGCCAGGCACGACATCGGGTCCGCCGGTCGCGGCGGGCCCTCCCGGGACGTCAGCGGTGGCCGTGTCCGAACGAGATGGCCGGGAGGACCCGGTCGAGGAGCTTCGGGTTCCACCACGCCCACCGGCCGAGCAGCCGGAGCGCGACGGGGACCAGCAGCAGCCGCACGAGGAATGCATCCAGAGCCACGGCGACGCCGAGGATGATGCCCATCTCCTTCGGCGGCAGCGGGCCGGAGATCGCGAAGGTGAGGAACACCGCGACCATCACCGCGGCGGCTGCGAGGATGACTCGGCCGGAGTGCGCGAGGCCGCCGATCATCGCCTCCCTGGCGTCGCCGCCGCTCTGCTCGAGGTGCTCCTTGGCCGAGGCCAGCAGGAACACCGTGTAATCCATCGAGATCGCGAAGATCATCGCGAAGAAGAACACCGGTCCCCACGCGTCCAGGAAGCCCTGCGACTCGAAGCCGAGGATGCTCGACAGGTTGCCCTCCTGGAACACGAGGCGGGCGACACCGAACGCGGCGCCGGTCGCGAGCAGGTTCGTGAGCACGCCGACGAGCGCGATGATCGGTGCCTGCAGCGCGACCAGGAGCAGCAGGAAGCCGAGCGCGAGCACGACGCCGATCACGAGCGGAGTGGCGTCCGCGAGGGCGGTCTCGAGGTCGTGGTTCTCCGCGGCCGCGCCGCCGACGAGCGCGGTCGCGGGCAGCGTCGAGCGGAGCCGGTCGATGGTGGCGCCGACGGCGGGATCGGACGGGTTCTGCTTCGGGATCGCCTGCACCAGCGCGTAGCGGCCGTCGGTCGACGTCTGCGCCGGCAGGACGGTGGCGATCCCGTCGTCGGCCTTCGTCGACGCCTCGAGGGCCGGGGCATCGGCGATCGGAGCGACGAGCTGCAGCGCACCCGGCGCGCCGGGGCCGAACGCGGCCTGCACCTGCGTGTACCCGATCCTGGACGTATCACTGGCGGGGACGACCTTGATCGACGGCATGCCCGTCTTCAGCCCCATCACCGGGGCGGCGAGCGCGAGCAGCACCAGCAGGGCGGGAACGCCGAACAGCAGCGGCTTCGCCCAGATCCGCTCGGCCCACCGCGCGAAGAACGGCGACCGGTGCTCGCCGGAGTGCACCCACTTCAGGGAGAGGTTGTCGACCTTCGAGCCGAGCGCGCCCAGCACGGCCGGCAGCAGGGTCAGCGAGGCGGCCAGGATGAAGACGACTGCGACCATGATCCCGAGCGCCATCGACCGGAACGCCGGGCTCGGCACGAGCATCACCGCCGACAGCGAGATCAGCACCGTCACGCCGGAGAAGAGCACGGCCTTGCCCGCGGTGTCCATGGCGACGCCGACCGCTGCCGCGGGTGACAGGCCCTGGCCGAAGTGGGCGGCGCGGTACCGCACGACGATGAACAGGGCGTAGTCGATGCCGAGCGCCAGTGCGAACATCAGCGCGAAGTTCATCGACCAGATCGAGATGTCCGCGACGAGCGTGCCGAGGTAGAGCACGCCGGCCGACGCGATCAGGCCGATGATGGTCAGCATCAGCGGCAGGCTGGCGGCGACGAGCGATCCGAACGCGAGCGCGAGGATCGCCAGCGTCACCGGCCAGGAGTAGAGCTCCGACTTCATCATCGCGGATCGGTTCGCCTCGTTGAAGTCCGACCACATGCCCGATGCGCCCGTGAGGCTGACCGTGAGGTCGCCGCTGCCGAGGTCCTTCAGCGGCCCCTTCAGCCGATCGGCCGCGAGCACCATCTCGGTCGGTGAGTCCGCGGCGCCGGCCGTCACGATCGCGGTGTGGCCGTCCTGCGAGATCGAGGCGCCGGCAGACGGAGGCGTGACGCTCGCGACCGCCGGGTCGGCCTTGACCATCGCCGCCACCTTGTCGGCGGCGGTGGTGAAGGCGGGATCGGTCGCCGTCAGCGACGGCGAGTGCAGCACGATCATCAGGCCACTCGAGGCGTTGCCGGCGAACTGCTGCTGGATCAGCGAGCGCGCCGCGACGGAGTCCGAGCCGGTCGCCTCCCAGCCGGCGCCCGACAGCGCCGTCTCGACGCGTGGCGCGAGGAAGCCGAGGCCGACGGCGACGACCACCCACGCGAGCGCGACGAGCCGAACGTGCGTCGCGGCGTAGCGACCGAGCCGGCCGACGGGGCCGAGTTGCAGGGTCGGCGTGCTCATCGGACGCACCCGCGCTCGACGCCGAACGCCTTGCGCAACACGACGGAGGCGGCGCAGTCGCCGACCGCGACGAAGGCGAGCTGATTCACGCCGGCGAACGCGGCGAGCAGCAGCCACCAGGGGCTGATCGTCGCGGCGAGCAGCGCCGCGACGAGCGTGGCGATGCCCGCCATCGCGAACAGGATCCGCTCGAGCGGCCAGGCCGCCGCCGTGTGTGTCGTGGGGCGCGCGGGCGCGCCGACTTCGACGTTGGTAGTCATCGGGAGACCTCAAGTGACGTTTCGTGGTGTGGGTACGGACCGGCGAGCAGCTGGTCGGCTGCCTCATGCATTGCGCGGCGGCGAACCTTCGCCGCCTTCTCGCGGTGTGCCTCGGCGCCGGCGGGGTCGGCGAAGTTCGCGTCGAGCCATGCCACGATCGCGGCCTCGCCGATCACTGCCGTGCGGTCATCGAGCAGGAGCGCCGGGATCGTGTCGGTTCCGGTCGCGGCGATCAGCGCGCCGCGGTCTGCCTTGTCGACGGACACCTGATGGGTGACGTAGGTGACGTCGAGCTCGGTGAGACGCTGGCGCACGCGCCGTGAGGCGGGGCACCACTCGGTCTGCCAGAGCCGGATCATCGCGAACTCCTCTCGATCTCGATCGGGCTCTCGAGCATCTGCGTGAGCTCGGCGACCTGCTGCTGGAGGCCGCCGCAGACCGTCTCGCAGAGCGCGAACACGGTCTGGTCGGCGATCGAGTAGACGGCGCGGTTGCCGTCCTTGCGCCGCGAGACGATCCCGGCCAGATGGAGCGCGCCGAGGTGCTTGGAGACGTTCTGCTGCGTCGCGCCGAGCGCGTCTGCGAGCTCGCCGACGCTCTGGTCGGCGTACCGCAGCCGGTCCAGCAGGCGGATCCGCATCGGCTCGCCGATCAGGCGGAAGCGCTGCGCGACGAGCTCGACGAGCGGCTCGGGGAGTGGATGGGGAATTGGCATCTTCTTGACCTCCACGGGGAATACACTATACAAGTACGTGGTTGTAGAGTTGTGTATTCCCGATTCGAGGAGACCCACCATGCCAGCCATCGAAACCACCGGCTACGCGCTCATTCGCAGCGTCGAGAGCACGTTCGACGACGCCGTCGCCGACGTCACCTCGGCGCTCGCCGCCGAGGGATTCGGCATACTCACGACGATCGACGTGCAGGCGACGCTGAAGGCCAAGCTCGACCTCGGCGTCGCCCCCTACACGATCCTCGGGGCCTGCAACCCGCAGCTCGCCAGCCGCGGTCTGGCGATCGAGCCCGACCTGGGCGTGCTCCTGCCATGCAACGTCGTCGTCCGGCGCGAGGGCGACCGGACGATCATCGCGGCGATGGAGCCGCTCGCCGCCATGGCCCTGGCCGGGAATCCCGGGCTCGGACCGATCGCGACCGAGGCGCGCGACCGCCTGTGGCGGGCGATCGAGAGCGTGGTCGACCGCCCGCGCGCCGCGCCGCCGTCCGAGAATGACGCGGCATGAGCCTCCGACAGATCTTCCACCGGGCCGGTTCGATCGACGTCGCCGCGGCCGCCCTCCGCCTCGAGGCCGGGGATCTGGTGCTCGTCGACGTCCGTGAGAGCGCCGAGTGGCGGACGGGTCGCGCACCCGGTGCGCGGCACGTCCCGCTCTCCGGCCTGGCACGCTCGGTCGATGCGCTCGCTCGCGAGGAGCGGCCGGTCGCGTTCATCTGCCGCTCGGGCCATCGATCCGGCGCCGCCTGCGCCGTCGCCCGCTCTCGCGGTCTCGACGCGCTCAAGGTGCGGGGCGGCATGATCGCCTGGCAGCGCGCCGGGCTCACGGTGACGAAGGGCTAGGGGTGCTGGTCGCGCTCGCCGCGGGCGTCTGCGTGGGAGTCGCGGTCGGTCTCGCCGGCGGCGGCGGCGCGGTGCTCGCCGTGCCGATTCTGGTCTACCTGCTCGACCAGTCCGTCCACCTCGCGACCACCGAGTCGCTGGTGATCGTCGTGGTTGCCTCGGGCGCCGGCGCGCTCGGCCACGCTCGCCATCACGCTGTCTGCTGGCGGCTCGCCGCCGCGTTCGCAGCGGCGGCGCTGCCGGGGAGCGTGGTCGGCACGCTCGCCAACCGCGCCTTCGCTGCCGAGCTGCTGCTCGGGGCGTTCGCCGTCCTCCTGCTCGGGGTCTCGGTCCTCACCTGGCGCCAGGGCCGAGGGGCGAAGGTCGACGGGCCCGACCGCTGCCCCGAGCTCGATCTCCGAGTCGTCGCGCTGGCAGGCCTCACCATCGGCTCCCTCACCGGCCTGTTCGGCGTGGGCGGCGGATTCGCGGTCGTCCCGGCGCTGGTGCTCCTGCTCCGGGTGCCGATCCGGCGCGCGATCGCGACGAGCCTCGTGATCGTCACGGTGGTCTCGGCCGCCGGTCTGGTCGAGCATCTCGTCGTGGACGCCGCCATCGCCTGGGACGTCGCGCTCCCGTTCGCCGCGGGTGCGATGGTGACTGCCTCGCTCGGCGGCACGCTGGCCCGGCGCATTCCGCAGCAGGTGCTGGTGCGAGGTTTCGCGGTGTTGCTGGCCGCGCTCGCGGTCTACCTGATCGTCTCCGTCACGCTGCTCGGCGGGCCGCCGAACGGCTGACCGTCATCGCGCGGACCCGGCGAGACGGCGCCCATCGGCCTCCACTGCCCGTCCGGTTCGCGGCGGGAGGCCGCCGCAGGAAGCGTCATCACGCCGATACCCCTGCTGGAGGGAAGTTTCCGGGCGCAGAATCCTCACATCGGGTTCACCACATGGCAACCCGCCCTGCAGGAATACCGACGAACCTCCGATATAGACAGAGCGGCGCCGTTCACTGCGCTGGCGAACGGGGAGGGACCTTGCATCGGTTAGTGCTCTTCGAGGCGGTGGCGGGGGCCATCGCCCTGGTCGGCGGCGTGACGGCAGCGGTGGCGAGCTCGAGCAGCCGGCGGTCGGTTGCGGCTCCCGATCCCGGCGCGGTCTTCCGCCACGTGATCGTGGTCGACTCGCCGGCGGATCGGCCCGCGGCGGCAGCGCTGGCGAAGCACCTCACGGGCGAGGTGCAGTGGTTCGACTCCGAGGACGCCGCCGCCGATGTCTCCGTCACCCGCACCGGCCGCGGGTCGCGCCGGCCGTGGCCCGCGCGGCGCGACGTCAGACCTCGATCGGGACGATCTGCCAGCGCTCCACGTCGATGAGACCCTGATCGGTGATCTTCAGGGACGGGATCACCGACAGCGCGAGGAATGACAGCGTCATGAACGGGGCGGCGACGTGGACGCCCATCTCGCCCAACTCGTGTACCAGCACGTCCAGCGCCGGCACGACCTCGCTCGCCGGGCGGTCGCTCATCAGACCCGCGACGGGCAGCGGCAGCTCGGCGCGGACGCGGCGGTCCTCGATCGCGACGATGCCGCCGCCGATCTCCGCCAGGCGGCGCACGCACAGGGCCATGTCGTCGTCGGAGACGCCGACGCAGACGATGTTGTGCGCGTCGTGGGCGATGGTCGTCGCGAAGGCGCCACGCTGCAGGCCGAAGCCCTGCACGAAGCCGAGCCCGACCTGGCCGGTGGCGTGGTGGCGCTCGATCACTGCGATCTTCGCCAGGTCGCGGGACGGGTCGGCCACGACGGCGCCGTCGCGAACGGTCGGCGCCAGCTCGAGCGCGTTCGTGATCAGCTGCATCGGGACGATCTCGATGACCCGGATCTGCCGGCCGGTCGACGGCACGTGCAGGGCAGAGCGGCCGAGCGGCGCGGGGTGGACGCTCTGGCGCACCCAGATCGGCACTTCGGGCGACGGGAAGTCGGCCACCGCGCCGTCGCGGCAGACCTCGCGGCCGTCCTTGTAGACCGCCTCGGGCGCGAACGACACCAGGTCGGGCAGCAGCATGAAGTCGGCTCGGTACCCCGGCGCGATCGCGCCGCGATCGGTGAGCCCGTGGCAGCGAGCGCCGTTGGTGGATGCCAGCAGGATCGCGTCCTCCGGCGACACCCCCTCCTCGACGGCCACGCGCGCCATGCCGTTGGTGTGGCCCTCGCGCAGCTACTCGTCGGGCTCGCGGTCGTCGGTGCAGAACGCGGTGTAATCGGGGCCGTACCTCGTGACCAGCGGCAGCAGGTCGCGCAGGTTGCGCGCGTTCGACGCCTCGCGGATCAGCACGAAGCAGCCGCGCCGCCGCTTCGAGAGCGCCTCCTCCAGCCCGAACGACTCGTGGTCGGTCGAGATGCCCGCGGCCAGGTAGGCGTCGAGGCTGCGGCCCATCACGCCCGGCGCGTGACCATCGGCGCGGGTGGAGAGGGCCCGCTTCGCGAGCTCGCGCTCGTCGCCGGCGATGACGGCCGGGAAGTTCATCATCTCGGCCACGCCGAGCGTGCGGCGACGGCGCAGGATCGACTCCATGTCGCCCAGCGTGAACGGGCGCCGCGGCGTCTCGAACGGGCTCGCCGGCACGCATGACGGCGCCATCACGAAGACGTCGAGCGGCACACCCTCGCACGCGTCCAGCAACCAGTGGACGCCGTCGGTGCCGAGCACGTTCGCGATCTCGTGCGGGTCGCAGACGATCGCGGTCGTGCCGTGCGCGATCACCAGCCGCGCGAACTCGGCGACCGTCAGCTTCGACGACTCGATGTGCATGTGGGCGTCGATGAAGCCCGGCACGAGGTAGCGACCATGCGCCGCGACGCGCTCGCCGCCGTCGTAGGCTCCGACGCCGGCGAACAGCCCGTCGGCCACCGCGACGTCGCCGTGCAGCCACTCGCGGGTGAACGCGCAGAACACGTGCGCGCCCTCGACCACGAGATCCGGCTCGGCGTCGCCGCGAGCGACGGCGATCAGACGTCGGCGATCCATGTCCCGCAGTATGATCGGCGGCCATGATCCGTCTCACCGAGCTTGCTCCCTCACGTCGCGCCGATGGGGCCCTGTAATGGACGCCGCGACCGTCATGAAGCGCTGTGACGCGCTGCAGGAGTTCACCGCCGAGCCCGGCAAGCTGACCCGGCTGTTCGCGACCGCCGAGCTCGAGGCTGCGACGTCGGCGGTCGAGGGCTGGATGCGGGAGGCGGGCCTCGCCACCCGCCGCGACGCGGTGCGCAACCTGTTCGGCCGGTACGAGGGATCGCGGCCCGACGCGCCCGCCTTCCTGCTCGGCTCGCATCTGGATTCGGTCCCCGACGGCGGCCGCTACGACGGCCCGCTCGGCGTGCTCACCGCCCTCGCGGTCGTCGAGCGCCTGGCCCAGCGCGGCGTGCGCCTGCCGTTCGCGCTCGAGGTGTGCGCGTTCTGCGACGAGGAGTCGGTGCGCTACGGCACCGACTACCTCGGCTCGTCGGTGCTCACGGGCGCCTTCGACGAGTCCTGGCTCGACCGGGTCGACCGCGACGGCGTCACCATGCGCGACGCGATCCTGGCCATCGGCGGCGACCCCGACGACATCCGGTCCTCGGCCCGCGACGCGGCGTCGACGGTCGGCTGGCTGGAGCTGCACATCGAGCAGGGGCCGGCCCTCGAGCGGGAGGGTCTGCCGATCGGCGTCGTCACCGGTATGCAGGCGCAGGTTCGGCACTCGTGGGAGATCCGCGGCACCGCCGGCCACGCCGGCACGACGCCGATGGCCGGTCGCAAGGACGCCCTCGCCGCCGCCGCGGAGCTGGTGCTGGCGATCGAGGAGATCGGCCGCGCGACGCCCGACCTGGTCGCAACGGTGGGCATGGTCGATGCCGAGCCTGGCGCCATGAACGTCATTGCCGGCCGCGTCGTGCTGACGTCCGACATCCGCCACCCCGACGACGCGCGGCTGGTCTACGCGCTGACCGCCGTGGACGATGCCGCCGCCGCCATCGCCGCCCGGCGCGGCGTGCCGATCACCGCCACCGAGCTGTCGGGCGACCCGGCCGTGCCCTGCGACGCGCGGCTGCGCGCGGTGCTGGCCGACGCGATCGGCGCCGAGGGTTTCCCGGCTCGCGACCTGCCGAGCGGCGCCGGTCACGACGCGGTGGCGCTGGCGCGCATCTGCCCCGTCGCCATGCTGTTCCTGCGCTGCGAGAAGGGCATCTCGCACAATCCGGCCGAGAACGTCGACGCGCCCGACGTCGCGATCGCGCTCGACGTCATGGAACGCGCCATCCTCGATCTGGGCATGCGCCCGTGAGCGACGACGTGCGCATCACCAGCGGCGACCTCGTGTTCGGTGCGCGCCTGGAGCGCGGCCGGGCACCGCTCACCTGCGCCGCGTTCGAGCGCCTGCTGCCGTACGAGCAGCAGGTGATCCACGTGCGCTGGTCGGGCGAGTCGTGCTGGATCCCGCTCGGGGACATGGATCTGGGCGTACCGTTCGAGGACGCCACGAGCTACCCGGCACCGGGCGAGCTGCTCTGGTACCCGGGCGGCATCTCGGAGACGGAGATGCTCCTGCCGTACGGCAACTGCTGCTTCGCGTCGAAGGCGGGCCAGCTGGCCGCCAGCCACTTCCTGACGATCACCGAGGGGCGAGATCGCGTGCGCGAGCTCGGCGTCAGGACGCTCTGGGAGGGCGCTCAGCCGATCCGGTTCGCGGCGGCGTGAGGCTCGAGCGCATCGCGGCGACCTCCGCGGCGCTGCGCGCCACGCGGGCTCGCACCACCAAGGCGGCGCTGCTGGCCGACGCCATCCGCGAGCTGCAGCCGGACGAGGTCGAGGCCGGTGTCGCGTTCCTGTCCGGCGAGCTGCGCCAGCGGCAGATCGGCGCCGGCTGGGCGTCGCTGCGCGACCTTCCGCCCGCCGCCGCCGAGCCGTCGCTGACCGTGGCCGACGTGGACGACGTGTTCGCGCGCATGGCGAACGCCGCGGGCCGCGGCTCGGCCACCGAGCGCCGCGCACTGCTGACCGATCTGCTGACGCGCGCCACCGAGCCGGAGCAGCAGCTGCTCGCGGGCCTGGTGACGGGCGAGCTGCGCCAGGGCGCGCAGGCATCGCTGGTCGCCGACGCCATCGCCGCGGCGGCGGGGGTGGCGCCGGCCGAGCTGCGGCGGGCGCTGATGCTGCGCGGCGACCTGGGCGCGGTCGCCCTCACGGCCCTCACCGAGGGGGCTCCCGGCCTCGCCCGCATCACGCTCGTCGTCGGCCGCCCACTGGCGCCGATGCTGGCGTCGCCGGCCGCCTCGATCGAGGCGGCGCTGGCCACGCACTCGCCGGCATCGGTGGAGTGGAAGCTCGACGGCGCGCGCGTGCAGGCGCACCGCGACGGCGACGACGTGGCGCTCTTCACCCGCAGCCTCGACGATGTGACCGCCCGGCTGCCCGAGGTGGTGGCGGCAATGCGCGCGCTGCCGGTGCGGTCGCTGGTCGCGGACGCGGAGGCGATCCTGCTGCGCCCCGACGGCCGGCCGGCGCCGTTCCAGGAGACGGCCAGCGCGTTCTCGCGGCAGTCGGGATCAACGCTCGACGTGCTGCTGTTCGACCTGCTGCACCTGGACGGCGACGATCTGCTCGACCGCCCCCTCACCGACCGCCGCGCGGCGCTGGAGCCCATCGCCGGCGAGCACGCGATCACCCGGACCGTGACCGGCGACGTGGCCGCCGCGACCGCCTTCTACGACGACGCGCTGGCCCGCGGGCACGAGGGCGTCATGGTCAAGTCGCTCGCTGCGACCTACGAGGCCGGGCGCCGTGGATCGGCCTGGCTGAAGGTCAAGCGCACGCACACCCTCGACCTCGTGGTGCTGGCCGTGGAGTGGGGCAGCGGTCGCCGGAAGGGCCTGCTCTCGAACCTCCACCTCGGCGCCCGCGACGAGGCATCGGGCGAGTTCGTGATGCTCGGCAAGACCTTCAAGGGGCTCACCGACGCGGTGCTCGCGTGGCAGACCGAGCAGCTGCTGGCGCGCGAGACCGGGCGTGAGGGCCACATCGTGCACGTGCGGCCCGAGCTCGTGGTCGAGATCGCGTTCGACGGCATCCAGGCCAGCACGCGCTACCCCGGCGGCATGGCGCTGCGGTTCGCCCGCGTGAAGGGCTACCGGCCCGACCGGCGGCCGGACGAGGCGGACACGATCGAGATCGTGCGCGCGATCTTCGCCGGCGGCATCGCGTGACCGTCGTCGAGCGGCCCCGGTCGCTGGCCGACGCGCTCGACCTGCGGGCCCGCTACACCGACGCCGTCGCCATCGCCGGCGGCACCGACGTGATGGTCGAGGTGAACGGCGGCCGGCTCCGGCCCGGGCGCATGATCGACCTGACCGGCGTGCCGGAGCTGCTCGACTGGGAGCGCCGCGACGGCGCCGTCCGGCTCGGCGCCGGCGTGCCGTACTCGCGCCTCGTCTCGGAGCTGTCGGGCCAGCTGCCGGGGCTGGCCCATGCCGCTCGCACCGTCGGCTCGCCGCAGATCCGCAACCGCGGAACGATCGGCGGCAGCCTCGCCACGGCCTCGCCGGCGGGCGATGCCCTGCCGCCGCTGGTGGCGGTCGACGCCGTCATCGAGGTGGCCTCGCAACGCGGCGGCCGGACGATCGCGATCGGCGACTTCCTGCTCGGTCCGCAGCGCACGTCGCTGGCGCCGGACGAGCTGGTCGTCGCGGTCGACATCCCCGCCGCTCGCGGTCCGCAGGTGTACTCCCGGATCGGCGGCCGCAGAGCGGTGACGACTCCCATCGCGTCGTTCGCGCTCGACATCGACCCATCCGGACGCGTCGGTGCGGCGATCGGCGCGGCCGGCCCGACGGTGCTGCGGGCACCGGTGGCCGAGGCGTTTTTGGCCGGGGCGCTCGCCGCCGGCGCCGTCGACGAGGGGGTCGCGATCCGGTTCGGCGAGCTGTGCGCCGCCGCCGCCGATCCGGTCGACGACCTGCGTGCCTCCGCTGCCTACCGGCGACACGCGACCGCGGTCCTGGCGCGCCGCGCCGTCGCGTGGGCGATGGCCGAGATCGACGAGGCCGACGCGTGAAGGTCTCGCTCACGGTCAACGGCGCGCAGTGCGACGCGGAGACGCCCGACCCCGGCGAGAGCCTGCTGACGCTGCTCCGCGAGCGGCTCGGCCTGCGCGGCACGAAGGCGTCGTGCGAGGAGGGCCAGTGCGGCGCCTGCTCGGTCTACCTCGATGGCGTGCTCGTGAACGCGTGCCTCGTCGCCGCGGGCCAGGCCGAGGGGTGCCGCGTCGTCACCGTCGAGGGGCTCGCGCAGGACGGGCGCATCGACCCGGTGCAGGCGGCCTTCATCGAGGCCGGCGCCGTGCAGTGCGGCTTCTGCACGCCCGGCCTGGTGCTGGCCGCACACGACCTGCTGGAGCGCGTGCCGATGCCGTCGGACGGCGCCATCCGCGAGGCGCTCGCGGGGAACCTGTGCCGCTGCACCGGCTACGAGAAGATCCTCGACGCGGTTCGCATCGCGTCGGCGCGAAGGCCGATCACGTGAGTCAGCGCGAGACCATCGTGCTCGTCCGCGGCCATGTCGGCGAGCTGGTCGCGAACAGCGCGGCCGAGCCGAAGGCGACGGGGCTGTTCGCGTACGCAACCGACCTGCACGTCGACGGCATGCTGTGGGGTGCCACCGTCCGCAGCCCGCACCCGCACGCGCGCATCCGCGGCATCGACGTCGCGGCGGCGCTGGCGGCCGAGGGCGTGCACGCGGTGCTGACGAGCGCCGACGTGCCGGGCCGGCACGTGTACGGCATCGAGGTGGCGGATCAGCCGGTTCTGGCGTCCGACGTCGTGCGGTACGCGGGCGAGCCCGTGGCCGTCGTCGCCGCCGTCGACGCGGTCACCGCGCGGCTCGCGGCCGGGCTGGTAGCGGTCGACTACGAGGTGCTCGAGCCCGTCACCGACCCGTCCGGTGGTGTCGTGCTGCACGCGGTGCAGATCCGCCACGGCGAGCCGGCGGGCGACGCCGATGTCGTGGTCCGCGGCAGCTACGAGGTCGGCATGCAGGATCAGGCCATCCTCGGGCCGCCGTCGGCCCTGGCGATCCCGGCCGAGGACGGTGGCATCGACGTGCACGTCGCGACGCAGCTGCCGGACGCCGAGCGCGACCAGGTGTGCGCGGTGCTGTCGCTGGAGCCGGCGCTCGTGCGCGTGCACCCGGCCGGCGCCGGCGGCACGTTCGGCGGCCGCGAGGACGCGGCGATCGCCATCCACGCGAGCCTGCTCGCCGCCCGCACGAAGCGGCCCGTGCAGCTGACCTACGGCGGCGACGAGGCGTTCCGCGCCCATGTGCATCGCCATGCCGCGTGGCTGCGGTACGAGCACGGCGCCACCCGCGATGGCGAGCTCGTCTACGTGAAGGCCGACGTGCTGCTCGATGGCGGGGCGTACACGTCGTCGTCGCCGGGCGTGGCGTCGACCGCGGCCTGCTTCGCGGCCGGCCCGTACCGCGTGCGCAGCGCCGAGATCGACGTGCGCGCGACGTGCACGAACACGCCGCCGTGCGGCGCGCTGCCGGGATTCGGCGCCGTCCAGGTGGCGGTCGCGCACGAGGCGCAGATGGATCTCCTCGCCGCGCAGCTGGAGCTGGATCCGCTGGAGCTGCGGCTGCGCAACGCCCTGGTCGCCGGCGACCGGTTGGTGACGGGACAGGTCATCGACGGGGCGGTGCCGGTGCGCGAGCTGCTCGAACGCCTGCGCGCCATGCCGATTCCGCCCGACCACCGCACCAGCCCGGTCGACCTGCGCGAGCTGCCGGGCGGCATCGCCAACTCCACCCACGGCGAGGACGTCGCCCGCGGTGTCGGCTACGCCGTCGGCTTCCGCAACGCCGCGCTGGGTGACGCGCCCGCCGTGGCGGCCGATTCCGAGGCCCCGGCCGCAGGTGTCACGCTCTGCTTCGCCGCCCACCGCGCCGTGTGCGACGTCGATCGCGCGCTCGGGCTCGTGCGGGTGGTGGAGGTGGCCGCGACGCAGGACATCGGGCGCATCGCGAACCTCGTGCAGTGCGAGGCGCGGGTGCAGGGCGGCATCGCGCAGGGCCTCGGCCTGGCGCTGATGGAGGAGCTGCGCGTCGCCGCCGGCGTCGTTGCGAACGCCAGCTTCGCCGGCTACCTGATCCCGACCATCCTCGACATGCCGCCGGTGCGGATGGAGCTGCTCGAGACGCAGCCCGACGGGGCCGACGGCCTGCGCGGCATCGGTGAGCCGCCCGCGATCGCCTCGACGCCCGCCATCGCGGCCGCGCTGCGGGCCGCGACCGGCCGGCCCGTCGTCCGCGTGCCCGTCCGCCCCGACGACCTGCTGGCGCCGTCATGACGCTGGACGAGGTCAACGCGCTCGACCGCGAAGCCTTCACGATCCGCCTCGGGCACATCGCGACCGGCTCGCCGTGGGTGGCGTACGGCGCCTGGGACTCCCGGCCGTACCTCGACGCGCTCGAGCTGGTGGCCGCGTTCCGGGGCGCGATCGCGCGGGCCGAGGACGATCGCCAGCTGGCGCTGATCGAGGCCCACGCCGCGCACGGCGACGCCAACGCCTACCGGCAGCGGTTCGGCTTCCCGTTCGTGCTCTGCACCCACCAGCGCTCGCCGGACGCGCAGCTGGCCGCGTACGAGCGGCGACTCACCCACGAGCCGGAGCTCGAGATGGCGATCGCCCTCGACGAGGTCGTG
>JBKJIG010000123.1:0-14168 GCA_046598415.1 Gaiellales bacterium | reverse complement strand
GCACCAGCGCGCGGCTGATGGCGAGGCCGAGTCCGCTGCCGCCGGTGGCACGCGTGCGTGATCCATCGACGCGGTGAAAGCGGTCGAAGATCCGGTCGAGTTCCTCCGTCGCGACGCCCTCCCCCGAGTCGGTGACCGTGATCGTCGCGGTGACGCTATCTGCGGTCGCATCGAGCGTGACCCGACCGCCCGGTGGAGTGTGACGAAGGGCATTGTCGAGGACGTTGCCGAGCACCTCGGCAAGGCGATCGGGGTCGGCGGCCAGCGTGACCGCTGGAGCCGGTCCGGCCCTGAGCGCAACCCGCTTCTCGTCGTACCGTCGTTGCGCCGCCGCCGTGGCGGCCTCGACGACCGTTGCCAGCCGGACCGGGCGCCGTCGGATGTCGAGCTGGTGTGCGTCGGCGCGGGCGAGCGTGTTGAGGTCGTCGACCAGGCGGGAGAGGCGTCGCGTCTGATCGAGCAGCAGCGTCCAGGTGGCCGCGTCGGCTGCGACGACACCATCGGCGAGCCCTTCCACGTAGCCTTCGAGCGTCGCGAGCGGGGTGCGCAGCTCGTGGGAGACGTCGGAGAACAACGTTCGGCGGCGAAACTCGGACTCCGCCAACGCATCGGCCATGACGTTGAACGCGCTTCCGAGCCGGCGCAGTTCATCGGCACCGGTGATCGCCACTCGGCGGTCGAGGTCACCGCGCGTGACGGCCTGAGCGGCGTCGGCGAGGTCGAGGATCGGCTGTGCGACGCGGAGGGAGATCAGCCAGCTGACTGCCAGCCCGGTGATCGAGGCGGCGATGATCGCCACGCCGAGCGCTATCAGGATCGAGTCCTGAAACGCCTGATCGAGGTGCCGCGTGACGTCGGCTGGCACGACCCCGAGCGCGTCGCGGACGTGGCGTCGGTAGATGCCCGGCCCGACGACGAGCGCGACCAACGCGAGCGAGGTGGCGCCCGCCAGGATGACCAGCGCGTGTCCGACGACGAGCCGCGCGGCGAGGCTCCGGGGACGCACTAGTCGCGGCTTCCGATCCGATAGCCGACGCCGCGGATGGTGCGAACGAAGCGCGGTTGCGCGGAGTCATCGCCGAGCTTGCGACGCAGGTTTGCGACGTGCACGTCGACGACGTGCTCGTCGCCGATCCAGGCCGGCCCCCAGATGCGATCGATCAGCTGGCGCCGGCTGAACGCGACGTGAGGCGCCTCGGCGAGCGTCAGCAGGAGATCGTACTCCAGTGGTGTGAGCCGGACCGGTGCGCCGGCGAGCGTCGCCTCGTGAGCGTCACGGTCGATCGCGAGGTCGCCGACTCGAAGCGACGGCTGTGGCGCAGCCTGCGGCGTCGCGCGCGGGCGGCGGAGCATCGCTTGGATCCGTGCGACCAGCTCGCGGGGGCTGAACGGCTTGGTGAGGTAGTCGTCGGCGCCGACGGAAAGGCCGATCAGCGTGTCGATCTCCTCGGTCTTGGCGGTCAGCATCACGATGTACGCGTCCGAGAAGCGTCGGATCCTGCGACACGCCTCCACCCCGTCGAGGCCGGGAAGCATCAGATCGAGCACGATCACGTCGGGCGCCTCGCGCTCCGCCGCGGCGACGGCCTCGAGACCGTCGCCGACGATGGTGACCGCGAACCGCTCCTGCTCGAGGTAGGAGGCGATCAGCGACGCGATCGGCTCCTCGTCGTCGACCACCAGCGCGCGGAGCCGCTCCGACGGCGAGTCCGGGGCGCGGCGCGCCGCGTCGGTCACTCGATCATTCCGACGTAGTCGCCGTGCCACCAGTGGTACCACACCGCGCCAGTCGAACTGTTCACAGACAACATCCCGACCGTCTTGCCGTCTCGCGCGATGTGGAGCGTGTAGTAGCCGGGGAATTCGTCGGGCGAGGCCACGCGAGTGCCTGCCATGTTCGCGTCGAGCCAGCGCTGCGCGACCGTCTGCGCCTGATCGGCCGACACCGGGCCGGACGCTGACCCCGGATCGGGCAGCGAGCCGCCCATCATCCCGGAGCCGCCTCCGGCGCCGCCCATCGTCCCCGAGCCGCCCATCATCCCGGAGCCGCTGATGATGCCATAGCGCGTGTTCCACAGCATCGCCGCGCCGTACTCGGTCGTCACGCGACCCGTGGCCGGGTCGAGCAGCAGTTCTGTCGCCTTCGCGCCCTGCTTGTCGAGCAACTCACCGTAGTAGTTGCGGCTGAACTGCATCACCTCGCCGACCCGCAGCCCATCGCCGCGCGCGACTTCGTCGAACCTGGTCCGAGCGTCCGCGATGTCGCGCACTTCGCCGCCCTTGGTCTCGATTCCCATCATCGCCCGGTCGTAGCCCAACCGGTTCCCGTCGCTCCGCGACGCCACCCAGGCGATCGAGCCGATCAGGGCGACGATCGCGACAACGAGCACGGCGATCGGAAATCGCTTCGTCGACGTTGTCATGGCGTTACCGCCTCCCGCCGTCGCCGGTGAGCTTGGCGCGGAGCTGATCGTAGGTATCCGTATCGATCTCGCCGCGCGCGAGACGCCGGTCGAGGGTCTCCAGCGGCTGCTCGCCGGACGCGCCGGCGGTCGGCGTCCGACCGGGGAAGATCCGCACGACGGCCCAGACGATGAGGCCGAGCAGTGCTGCCCAGGCGAGGATCATCAGGATCCAGCCGCCGCCGCCCATTCCGTAGCCATCCATCATTTCGATTGCCTCCTCGGGTCTCACCTCAACGCTAGCCCTGGTCCGTCAAGCTCAGACCGCGCCGCCGGTCAAGATTCGATCAGGGCGAACTCGCCGCGCCGTCGCGCACGAGCGTCGCCGCGGCGCGTCCCGGCTCGAGCAGCATGCCGCACATCGAGGGGCGAACGAGGTTCTCGAGAGGTCTCAGATCACGGTCGATGGAACGGCCATCGGAGGACTCGTCATCGCGTCAGCATCCGGTCGAGCATGAGGTCGGGGTGGTGGGTGGCGACCTGTGCGCGATGGAGGTCGTTCCGGAACAGCGCGAGTGGCACGCCGTCCGCGCCGTGAGCGACAACCACTCCGCGCACGTCCCGCAACTGCCGCTCGCCTTCGGCATCGGTGCGGCACGCGACCTGGAAGGGCGCCTCCCGCATCTCGGCAGGCGCGCCGAACTCGTGCTCGAGCCGGTGCGCGGCGACCTCGAACTGCAGCTCGCCGACGCCGGCCAGGATCGGCTCCTGATCGCCGCGGCCGGGCACGCGCAGGACGTGGATGACGCCCTCCTCATCGAGTTGAGCGAGGCCGCGACGGTATTGCTTGTACTTCGAGCCGGTCAGGTTGCGTGCGTACTTGAACCGCTCCGGCGCCAGCGTCGGGAGCGGCGGGAACGCGACGGGTTCGGTCTCGTAGAGGGTGTCCCCGATACGGACGTCGGCGGCGTTGACGATTCCCACGATGTCGCCCGGGTATGCCTCGGCAAGCGGTGCGCGATCACGCCCGAACAGCTCGTGGGCGTAGGAGAGTGCGAGTGATCGGCCCGTGCGGGCGTTGACGACTCGCATGCCGAGCAGGTACCGGCCAGAGCACACGCGAACGAAGGCGATCCGGTCGCGATGGCGCGGATCCATGTTCGCCTGCACCTTGAAGACCAGTCCCGAGAAGGGCGCGTCGAGCTCGCGGAGGTCGCCGGCCACACCGGCGCGGGCCGTTGGCGGCGGCGCCAGGTCGATCAGCGCATCGAGGAGCTGCCCGACGCCGAAGTTCCAGACGGCCGAGCCGAAGAACACCGGCGTCGTCGTACCACCCAGAAACGCCGACTGGTCGAACGCCGCGCCGACCGCGTCGAGAAGTTCGACCTCCTCGCTCGCCTTCGTCCAGCGAGGATCCCCGCCGGCAGCCATCGAACGCTGATCGAGAATCGCCTCCGGGGCCGCGGTGGCGCCGCCGGCCGTGCGCTGGAAACGTGTGAACAGCCTCTGTTGACGATCGATGACGCCCTCGAAGTCGCCGTGGGTTCCGACCGGCCACGTCATCGGCACCGCTGCGACCCCGAGCGTCTGGGTGAGCTCGTCCAGCAGCGCAAGCGGCTCGCGGCACGGGCGGTCGAGCTTGTTGATGAAGGTCAGCAGCGGCATCTTGCGAGCGCGCGCGACCTCGAACAGCTTCAGCGTCTGCGGCTCGATGCCCTTCGCCGCATCGACCAGGATCACGGCTGCATCAGCCGCCGAGAGAACCCGGTAGGTGTCCTCGGAGAAGTCGCGGTGCCCGGGCGTGTCGAGAAGGTTGAATACGTGATCGCGATGGGTGAAGCGCAGGACCGAGGAGCTGACGGAGATGCCACGCTGACGCTCGAGTGCCATCCAGTCCGAAGTCGTCGCCGCCCGGCCCCGCTTGCCCTTCACGGCACCCGCCTCGGCGATCGCGCCGCCGTACAGCAGGAGCTTCTCGGTCAGGGTCGTCTTGCCGGCGTCGGGGTGGGAGATGATCGCGAACGCCCTCCGTCGAGCAGCTTCTCCGGCCACGATCGACGGCGTGCACGTTGCGGGAGCGGTGTCGGCCACGGGCGATCTCATCTCTCACGTTAGTGTAGATTAGGGTAACCATCCACCCGCCCGCATCCAGGCAGACATGCATCCGCGGGAGACAGCGCGCGCGACAGTGGCCGCCCGAGTTCGAAAGCACCGAATGGACCCAGCTGTTGATCGATGACCGGACACCGACCGACCCTCCCTCCTCACGGTGAGTCGCGATCGCGCGCTGCTCCAAATCGGTGAAGTGGCCGAGCGCGTCGACCTCAGCCTCCGTACCGTCCGCTACTACGAGGAGGTCGGGTTACTGACGCCGCCGGCTCGCTCTGAGGGCGGCTTCCGGCTCTACTCAGCGACCGACATCGACCGTCTCCTCCAGATCAAGGGAATGAAACCCTTCGGTCTCAGCCTGGACGAGATGCGCGAGCTGCTGGAACTGCTCGACGTCGGGACACGGGCCACGGCCTCGCGCGACGCGTTGCAGGCGGCGCGGGCTCTGGCGCAGTACGCGCAACGCGGCGACGACGGCATCGAGCGGTTGGAGCGCGACGTGGCCCAGGCGCGCAAGTTGCGGCTCCAGATCGGCGAGCGGATCGGGCGCTGTCTCGCCATCGCCGGAACCGAATCGGCAAACCCGGGACCGGCGTAGACCGATCGGCGCTCGTGGAGGTTGCTCGCCTGTACGAGTCCAACCTGACGTCGTGGAAGACTTGACGGCGGCCGCCTGCAGCCAGGTCGGCAACCGGCCCGGCACGACCGCCGTCGACGGGCGGGCCGCGCCGCGCCGACCGCTGTGAAGGCAGCACCCGCCGCGTGCCCTTCACGAGCGGATGCGCGATCGGTCGGACGGTTCCGGCGGCATCGTGTGGCCGTTTGGTGCTCAGTTCGATCTTCGGTGGCTGATCTGCTCGGCGCACCAGCGCGGATGGCTGATGGGCAGCAGGTGGTCGGCCGACGGATGCTCGATGGTCGCGACACCGGGATGCGTTGCTGCGAGCTCACGGTAGTAGCCGGCGTCCACGACGTTGTCGCGTGCCGCCGAGACCAGCAGCACGGGAACGCCGCCCTGGGAGAGCGCCGCCAGCGCGGTATGCCACTCCGGGTTCAGCAGCACCTCGTCCATCGCGCCGAGGTACGAGGTCCACGTGTGGCGGACTGCGCCGCGGCTCAATGCAATCGGCACGGTCGGAGCGCCGGTGATCGCCAGCCACCCGCCGGTGGTGCGGTGATGGCACATCCATCGGCACGCCGCCGCCGCCAGGGGGCCCTCGAGCGCGAACAGCCGCTCAAACAGGCCGAGCCTTCGAATGCGCTCGCGCGTCGCAGCGACCGTCGGGTGCAGCGGCGCGTTCCAGAGGACGACCTCCCGGACCTGCCCGATCCGAGAGGCTGCCAAGTGAACGGCGAGGGATCCGCCCAACGAGTGCCCTGCAATCGTGAGCGGCGCCTCGCCCAGCCCAGCTGATTCGATCGCCTCGTGGAGCGAGCGCAGGTGGGCGTCGAGCGAAAAATCTCGGCGCTGCTCATCGAAAGATCCTCCGAAGCCGAGCAGATCGGGACACAGCACCCTGGCATCCTCACCGAGCTCGTCGAACGCGGCCCCAAACTGATCCCCAGAACTGAGGACTCCATGCAGCAACACCACACCGGCGTCGCCGCAGCCGAACGTGCGAGCCGCAAGCGGGCCGAGCCGCCGCCGAACGCCTGTGCCCGGCCTCCACGATCGCACCGCTCGAGCAGACACGTGACGCAGCCACCAGCCGGCGCCGAGCGCTGCAATCGCGGCCGCGACCATCGACGAACATCGCCGGAACCGGGTCTTGGTGCCATGGCTGCCCGCGGGCCGGAGGACGGAAAGCGTTCGCCTGAGATCGTTCATCCAAGACCCGCGGAACGAATCGATCTCATCCTTGATCGTCGAGATCGCTTGACTCCGACAGCGATCTGAGTGCGCGCTCGGCGGCTGTGCGAGGCAGCAGCCCGACGAGCCGGCCGTCGCTGGTGGTGACGAGAAGGCTGGTGAGATCTGCCTTGCGCATCCGTTCGACGGCGGTCTCGAGGAGCAGGTCGGGGCGGATGGTGCTCGGGCCGAGGCTCATGGCATCTTCAGCCCGCACGGGTTCGGGATCCTGCAGGCGGCGACGTCCGATTCGACCGATGACGATACCGGCCGGGTTGACGACGACGCAGGTCTCGAGGCCGCTGATCCGTGCGCGCTTGCGGGCGGCTGCGAGTGGCTCGTCCGGCCGACAGGTGACAGTGTCGCTCCGAACGTGAGCGCCAGCGCGATGCGCGCTGGGCCTGGCGCCTTCGAGCGGCAGGCCGGCAGCACCCCAGTCCGCTTTTCCGTCGGTGTAGTCGTAGACGTCGTGGAATCCGAGCTCGGCGAGCCGCCACGCGGCGCGTGGGCTCATGTCTCAGACGGTGTCGTAGCAGTACACGATCACCGGTTGCGAGCGGTCGAGGCTCGCGGTCGATTCAGCGCCGAGGCTCTTGAGTGGGATGTTGATCGCGCCGGGCACGTGCGCCTCGGCGTACTCGGCGGGCGGGAGTACCTCGACCAGCTGGGCACCCGCCGCGATGAGGTTGCGCAGGTCGCCGCGTGCTGTTTCCTTCGGGGTGGTCGGCATCTCAGGCTCCTTGGGCAGTGAGGGGTGCATCGAGTCGACTTCCAAACAGGCGCCGGCTGGCGAGGGCAGCATCCGCGATCGACAACACACGGTTTCGGAGGTCGTCGGCACGCTCGCGGTAGGTGTGGGCATTGCCTACGGCGACGACTGCGTCCGCGCCCAGCGTGTCCACGGTAAACCGGCTCACCGGTTCTTCTCCTCAGAGGCAAGCCGCTGCGGCCGCGGCTCATCGCGACTGGACACCGGCGTACTGCAGCGGCGCCGACGGGCACGCGCCATCAGCAGGAACGCCACACATAGCGCGACCAGGAGCGCAGCGCCGATCCCGCCGATGGCGCCGGAAAGGCCGATTCCGGCCCCCGCTCCGACCAGGACCGCCGGGCCAGCACAGCAGGCGACCACGACCAGCCCCGCGCCGGCGGCACCGAGCGCCGCCCTCACGCGTCCCCCTCCGGCGCGTCGATCCGCTGACACGCTTCAAGGTGCTCGGCGTTCAGGTCAAGCAGCTCATTCGCGAGCCGCAAGATCTGCGAGACGCGCTGATCGGCGATCCGGTTGTAGACGACGCGGTGGTCGCGGCGGGTCGTGAGGTAGCCACACCAGCGTAGGCATTGCAGGTGCTTGGAGACGCTCGTCTGCTCGACATCGAGGCGCTCTGCGATCTCCGACACGGACAGCTCCTCGCCTTCCAGCAGCTGCAGGATCGCAAGTCGCGTCTCATCACCGAGGCCGCGGAAATACTTCGCGACCAGCTCGACGCGCGTCGGCTCTGCGCTGATCCGAAAGGGCGCCTGTTCCTGCATCCACCGCTCCTTCACGTGAATAACGCTTCATATGATAGCGTTGGCGGTCAGCGGGTCAAGCGAAGGAGTCCGGGTGCGGGAGTTCGATCTGGCGATCATTGGCAGCGGGTCGGCTGCGTTTGCGGCCGCGATCCAGGCCCGCGAAGCCGGCGCAAGCGTTGTGATGATCGAGCGCTCGACGATCGGCGGCACCTGCGTGAACATCGGCTGCGTCCCATCGAAGACGCTGCTTCGCGCTGCCGAGATCCGCGCCCGCGCGCGCCAGCACCCCTTCCCGGGCATCACCACCAGCGCCGGCGGCGTCGACCTCGCTGCGCTGGTTGCGCAGAAGGACGCGCTGGTCTCCACGCTCCGTCAGACCAAGTACGCCGACCTGATCGACGCGTACGCGATCGAGCTCGTCACCGGCGACGCGCGGTTCGTCGGTCGTGAAACGCTCGTCGTGGCCGATACGTCGATCCGCGCAGCACGGTTTCTGGTCGCGACCGGCGCCCGCCCGAGTATTCCCGACGTCCCCGGTCTCGCCGAGGCGGCACCGCTCACATCGACCAGCGCGCTCACGCTGGCGCGCGTACCGGAGCGGCTGGTAGTGATCGGCGGTGGCTACATCGCGCTCGAGTTGAGCCAGCTGTTCGCCCACCTCGGAAGCCGCGTCACGCTCCTCGCCCGATCGACGCTGATGCGCCACGAGGAGCCCGAGGTCGCCGACACGATGCGGCGATTTCTGCAAGACGACGACACCGACGTCGTCGAGCACGCTGCCCTCGACAGCGTCGAGCGCAGCGCCGACGCAACCCGCGTCATCCACGCCCGCGTCGCCGGCGCCCGCCGCGCGTTTCCCTGCGACGAGGTACTGGTCGCAACCGGCCGGACACCCAACACCGACAAGCTCGGGCTCGAACAGGCCGGGATCACGGCCGAGGAGTCCGGCGCGATCATCGTCAGGCCCGATCTGCGTACGACCAACGACCGGGTGTACGCCGCCGGCGACGTCGTCGCAGGCGCACCCGCCTTCGTCTACGTCGCCGCGCGAATGGGCGCCACTGCCGCCGGCAACGCGCTCACCGCCAGCAGCCACGAGCTCGACTACGCCGCCCTGCCGCGGGTGGTCTTCACTACCCCCCAGATCGCCGCCGCCGGCCTCACCGACGCCGAGGCAACACGCCGCGGCATCGACTGCTCCTGCCGCACCTTGCCGCTCGCCGCACTCCCACGCGCACTTGCAAACCACGACACCCGCGGCTTCGTCAAGCTCGTCATCGATCGCGACACGCGCCGCCTCATCGGCGCGACGATCGTCGCAGACGGCGCCGCCGACACGATCCAAGCCGCCGTCTACGCAATCGAACTCGGCGCCACCATCGACCAACTCGCCACCATCTGGGCGCCTTACCTGACCTTCGCCGAAGGCCTCCGGCTCGCCGCCCAGACCTTCACCCGCGACATCACCAAGCTCTCCTGCTGCGCGGCATGAGAACTTCACCTCATGAGGTGGGCCGCCGAGATCCGGGCGTGAGTGTCGTCGACGACGTTGACCTGGTGGCCGGCCGTTGGCTCGGCCATCTCGACTCGGTGAGCGCGTTTAGCCCGACCGCGGTGCACGCATCGAGTTAGCCAACTCAGCCATCTCGCGAACTCCGCGGTAACGTCGTGCTGCTCCTCGTTACTACGTGTCACAGAGGCGGTCGCACAACCTAGCGTCCGAAGCGACCCCGGCCAAAGAACCCGAGGATCAACAACACGACGAGGACGATGATCACGATCGTGAGGATGCTCATGCTTGGTCGTACCCTCCTGCTTGATCCGCGAAACGTCGTGGCGGTGGCCGCCGCCACCGCGTCGGCTCTGGAAGGAAATGCCCGGTCGGGAAGCGCGCTGGTGGTGGTGCCAGGCGACCCTGTCGACGGCCGCGACTCGCGTGAACGATGAGTCTTGATGACGCTGTCGGCGCGGTGCCGTTGGCCTACCCCCCCCCACCCGGCCGCTACCTGCCGGTGCGCTCGCGGTGGCTACACCCCGGCCAGCAGCAGGGCCGACGCTGGCCTTCCACCAGTTCCTCCTGTGTCCGGCGAATGCGACGTTCTCGAGTTGTTTCCCGCTTGGCATCCTCAACCCAGCAGATGAACTCGTTGCGGGCCAGAGGCGTGATGTCCTTCCAGGCATCGAGGGCCGCGGTGTTGGCGATCAGCTCCTTGCGGAGGTCTGCGGGAAGTCTGTGAATTACCCCACCGGGCACTCGCTGGCTGCTCACAGGGCCACGGTAGCTGGCTCGCCGACATGGATTCAAGTGGTCGTCGGAATGCGTCGGCTGAAAGACGACAACCGGCACCGCAGCACTCGGCTTCCGTCCAAGAAGGCCGGCGCAGTCGGCGTGCTGACCCTGGCTATATCAGTCGCGCGAGCGGGTCTCACGAACGAAAAGGATCTGCAATGCAGGCCTTTCCGACTCGCGACCGGCCGCTCGGCGCGGCGCTGACGCCGCCAGCACCGATTCACGCCTCCCTACAACGTATCCCAACCTCGTAGACGGAAGATCTCAGAGAATCTCGTTGCCGAAGACAGCGTAGGTGCCGGCGGTGACGAGACGTACCGGGTGGTCGCCATCGTCGAAGTCGCGTGCCACCCCATCGAGCTGTGCCCACGAGGGAAGGCCCCACAGGGCGAGGCCTCGCGGGTCGGGGGCGAGCCTGCCGATCCGGTCGACGAGGAGATTCAGCGTGAGTTCGGGATGCGCGGCTCGACGCTCGGCGTACAGCGATCGTACGTCCTTACGCGTCGCGCCCGGCGCCAGATCGAAGCGCTCGAGGTAGTAGCGCTCGCTGGTGGCGACGATCGGCTCCTCCAGCGGCTCATAACAGCCGCCGCGATCGATGCGTCCGGCGACGTTGAAGGACGCCTCGATGGTATCGGCCGCAGAGGCGAAGGCACCCTCCCAATCCTGGAGGCGCTCCAGCCCGTGCCGGGGCATCCACCACGCGAAGAGATACTCTGGCTCGGGGCCCAGCCTCCAGGTCCGGCCGAGCTTGGCGACCAGGACATCGTCGGGCTGCTCCGCGGCCCAGATGGCTTGGGCACCCCCGATCAGGGTGTGGAAGGCGTGCAGGCTCGCGCCTGGCCGGCGACTCAGAAACTCGACGTAGACCAGCATTCAGAACTCCTCCTGGGCGCCGATCAACGGCTTCGGGCGCCAAATGATATGGCGTGCGGCTCCGCAGAGAGACGGTTCTTCACGAGGTGGGTCCGAGCGGGATCGGCTCGAACAGCACGTCGTGGCGCGGGGCCCAGCCGATTAGCGTTCCCCAGTCCGGTGGCGCATGTTCACGTCTCCTTACCAAGCTAAAAGGCTACTGAGTGGAGCGACGTGATGTCAACCCGAGCGACCGCGCCTCAAGATGCTGCGACGCGGAAGGTGACCGTCGGAGTGCGCCACGCGGCGCAGTTTCCGACGATCACCCCGTTCGTGCACCCGCGTCCGACCAGGCTTCGAACGGCGAAGCCCGAGCCGCTACGAGGTTGGAGCCGGCGCGACAGCACCACCGGTGGGCGGCGCGTCGCCTCGCGAGTCGTTGCCTCGCGACCCGTCGCCGCCGGCGGTGTGGGTCTCGTTCAACTCCTGGTCGATGTGAGCCGAGAGCCCCGCGAGCCGGTGCGTCTTCTCGGTGGCGGTGATCTGGCCGGCCTTGACGGCGGCGTCGAGGTCCTTGGTCACGCTGGTCGTGATCGCGGCCTTGAGGTCTGCGACGGTCTTGCCGTGCGCGGTCGCGACCTGGGCGAGCGTCTGACCGGCGTCTGTCTCGGTCCTGATCTGCTGGACGGTCAGTCCGAGGAACGACGCCGCAGCGCCGCCGATGCCCATCGGTCCGCGCATTCCGTCGTGTCCGCGACCGCCGCGCCCACCCCCGACCAGCGGCATCTGACCGCTCTTGATCGCGGCGATGGCCTGGTCGGCCTGGGTGCGGGTCATGGTGCCGGCCGTGACGTCCGCGTTGACGCGGTCGATCAGCGCCTGCTGGAGGGCATCGGTCAGCTTGGCCGGCGTCACGCCGATCTGCGCCGCGGCATCTTTGATGACCGCCTGGGATTCGGCCTGGCCGGGATTCTGCGTTGCGGCGACGGCAGCCGCCGATCCGCCGAGCACCGCGGCGCTGACGACCGCCGCGGCGAAGCGCCGCCGGTTGGTGGCGAGGAACGTGTTCATCTCATGCCCTTCTCTGAGGTATCCGTACCCCGGCAGGACACCAAGCGGGCCTGTGCGCCACCCTAGAGGTTCGTAAGAGGCGTCGAAGATGCCGGTCGCAACCACGCGGAAGCGATCACCGCCAACGGCGTCATCGAGCGGATGAGGGGAGATCCGTCCCGTGGGAGCGCGGCCGGTGGAGTGTCGAACGCGCCGGCCCGCGCGACGCTTGGTGTGGCAACCGTAACCCACGACAAGGAGCGATCCCGTGGCCACCAGTTAGGGGCGACTAGCGCTCCTCGGGCCCGGGCGGGGCGATCAGGACATGCTCCCGGCAGAGCCAGAAGGTGCCGTCGGACCGGGCGTAGTTGGCGACGTCCGCCCACGCGGTGGCGAGCTCCGGCGACCCCATGGCCGCGTCCATCTGCTGCTCGTCCGGCCACCACAGCGTCACGAAGGCGTCGATGTCCATGTCGCCGGCGATCCGGTCGCCGAGCCGCGTCACGACGTAGCCCGTGAGGTGCGGCGCCTGGCGACCGAGCGGCGCGTGCACGCTACGCCAGTGCTCGAAGAACGCATCCAGGGTGAAGTCCTCCCGGCGGCGCGCCGTGCCGATCATCTTCGCGCCGCCCGCCGGGACGCCGGCGCCGCCGCGCAGGGCGCCGGCGTCGGGGTAGACCGGCGACACGAACGGCTCCTCGCGGGCGAGCCAGAAGGTGCCGTCGGTGCGGGCGTAGTTGGCCACGTCGTCCCACGCCGCCGCCGCCTCAGGCGTCGCCGCTGCGGCCTGGAAGGCCTCCTCGTCGTCCCACCACTGCTCGACGAACGCATGAACCTCGAGCTCGCCCTGGATCTTGCGGATCACCTCCGACACCACATAGCCGAGCAGCCCCGGCGGCCGTGCCGAGATGGGGGCGTGGACGTCGAACCAGTACCGCATGAACGCCTCCATCGAGAAGTCGGGGCGTCGGTAGGCGGTGCCGATCAGTTTCAACATTGGCGGACGGACAGGCCGAACCCGGTTATGGATCCGCCGCCGACGATCGCGGCGTCCGGGCTCAGGCGCACCTACTCGGCCTCCGGCAGGTGGTAGGCGAAGGCGGTAAGGCCGCCGTCGATGACCAGGTTCAGGTCCTCGCCCAGAGCACCGGCTCGCCGCTCCATCTCGTCCCGGAGGACGTCGCGGAGGACGTCGCCGCCCGCACGGCCGCGCAGAGCCTGACGGGATCCGGACCCGACGAGCTCTTTGCCGCCGTCCGGCGTCAGCTGGATCGCGAGTCCCCGGGGTACGTCGACTGAGAGCCGCCGACCAAGGTCGGCGCTGCGCCGGCTCGCGCACGCCCTCGACCTGCGCTTCGTAATGGGCTTCGAAAGCGGGCCCACCGACCACCCGACACGCGAACTGATCGCTGTCTGAGCCGCGAGTAGCTGCGGGGTCGACGAGATGCTGGCCGAGGTGCTGCCGGCCGACAAGGCGGCGGCCGCCGCGAGGCTTCAGCACCCGGGGGTCGCGGGTGGCGATGGTCGGGATGGCGTCAACGACGCGCCCGCCTCGCCCCAAGCCAGCGTCGCGATCGGGATCGGCACCGGCAGCGACGTCGCGATCGAGTCGGCCGATATCGTCCTGATGGGGGGGCGACCCGCGGTTGTCACAACCGCCCTGCGGCTGGCGCGCAGGACGTTCCGGACGATCCTTCAGAACCTCGGCTGGGGCGTTCGGCTCAACGAGGCCGCGATCCCGCTCGCGGCGCTGGGGCTGCTGAACCCGATCATCGCCGGCGCGGCGATGGCTTCTCCAGCGTCTCCGTCGTCACCAACAGCCTCCGGCGGCGGCGGTTCGGACGGTGAGCATCCCCGGTATCGTGAGGTCAGCGTGACCGACCGCTTCCTTTGCCTCAGCGACGCGCAGGCCGACGCGATCCGCGCCCGCCAGCCGTCGGACTCCGATCTGCGGGTCGCGGCGCGTCGGTTGGCGCTGCTGGGCGACCCGACCCGGATCCGGATCGCGCTGGTGCTGCACGAGGCCGGCGAGCTGTGCGTCGGCGACACCGCCACGCTGCTCGGCCTGAACATCGCCCTCGTCTCTCACCACGTCCGC
>JBKJIG010000175.1:0-29615 GCA_046598415.1 Gaiellales bacterium | reverse complement strand
CCAGGACCACGACGAGCGCGGCGATCACGAACGCGTAGAGCGCGGACGGCGCACTCACCCGCTGCGCGATGATGTCGGGCACGGAAAGGGCAGCGTACACCCCACGGCGGGTGCTAGAGGTTTGATGTGGATCCTCGCGTCCGCCTCCGAGGCGTGGGCGGGCGCCTCTCGGACGGCGCGCGGATCGCAGGGCACGGCGGAACCCTGTCCAAGATCCTGCGGGCCGGAGCGGTCGCGATCCCCGCAAGCCCCACGTCGTACGGGGTGGAGGGGATCGCAAGAGCGGCCGAGACGCCCGCACGCGCCACGGAGCGGCGCGCGAGATGCGCATCGAGCCTCGAACCGCCCGGCGTCACACCGAACCGCTTAGCGGGTGCCCCAGATGCGGTCGCCCGCGTCGCCGAGGCCCGGCAGGATGTAGCCGATCTCGTTCAGCTGGCGGTCGACGGCGGCGCAGTAGACGTCGACGTCGGGGTGCGCGTCGTGCAACGCCGCGATGCCCTCGGGCGCCGCGATGATCGACAGCAGGCGCACCGACCGCGCCCCCTGCTCCTTGCAGATGCGCACGGCGTCGGCGGCGGAGCCGCCGGTGGCGATCATCGGGTCGAGCAGCAGGATCTCCCGCTCGGACAGCTCGCCCGGCAGCTTCGAGTAGTAGACGACCGGCTGCAGCGTCTCCTCGTCGCGATACATGCCGAGGAAGCCGACGCGGGCGACCGGGATCATCGCGAGGACGCCGTCCAGCATGCCGACACCGGCGCGCAGGATCGGCACGACGCCGACCTTCTTGCCCGACACCTGCCAGCCCGGAGCGGTCTCGAGCGGCGTCGTCACCTCGACGCGCTCCAGCTCCAGGTCGCGCGTCGCCTCGTAGGCGAGCATGCCGGCGATCTCGGAGGACAGCTGGCGGAAGTCGCGCGTGTTGGTGGTGACGTCGCGCAGCAGCGTCACCTTGTGACGGACGAGCGGGTGGTCGACCTCGACCAGGACGCGATCGGGCATCGGCCCAGTCTAACGACGGCAGAAGAGCGCGTAGCGGGGGTCTTCGAACCGCTGCACGAACAGCTTCTCGACGGCCAGCTTGGCGACCATTTCCTCTCGCACCGCGCGGTCGACGAGCAGGCACGCGATGTGCCGGTTCGCCATCAGCGCGCGGCGGGTGGCGCGCGGCTCGGCGGCGTCGAAGATGCGGTGGTTGTCGCGGAGGCGCTCGGTCGGCCTGTTGTCCGGCGTGTCGGCGGTGTTGCCGGGCGGCACCGCGTACACCAGGGCGTCGGTGAGCGCCGTCAGCAGCAGCGCCGCCTGCGGCTCGGACGCGACGACGGTGAACGGCGGCAGGTCGCGCACCGCCTGGATCGCGCCGGGCGAGAGGTCGCTCGTGGGCGGTGGCGGGTGGTCGAGCGCACGGGCGAGGTCGGGCACGCCCCAGAGGCCCCACGGCGCCACCAGCGCGAGCGCAACCACCCAGGCCGGGTCGGGCACGGCGAGCGAGACGCCCGGCCGGAACAGCCACGCCAGGCTGAGGACGGCACCGACGCAGGCGGCCAGCGCCAGCAGCGTCTCGGGCGTGGAGTGCGTCGGCACGGCCACGCCGAGCAGCGCGCCGCCGATCAGCCCGACCGGAAGCGCGCGCCGGCCGAGCAGCGCCGCCATGCCCGCGGCCCCGGCGACGACGAGCAGCCACGGCAGCTCGAGGAACGGCAGGCGCCGGATCTGGTTGACCGACACGAGGTGGCCGAGCGCGCCGGGCGCAGGCGGCACCAGCGCCACCACCACGAGGGCCGCGAGGCCGCCGCTGACCCACGCGGTCTCCCGCCGGCGCAGGAACCCCGCGAACGGCACGACCGCCAGCGCCACCAGCAGCAGGCCCGCGCCGGCCAGCATCCGCGGGTGCACCACGACGAAACGGCCGACGTGCGCGATCTGGTCGAGGCGCTCCCACTTCGCGAGCCCGTCCGCGAGGCGCTGACCCGAGCCGACGCGGCGCGAGGTGCCGCGCGCGGTCGTGAACACCGCAGCGCCATAGAGCACGAACGGGCCGCCCACCGCGGTCGCGAGGAGCACCGACGGCGCCAGCGCGATGCCGCGCGCACGGACGGCGCCGGCGACTGCGGCGCCGCCGAGCACGACCAGCGCGAACGGCAGGTACGTGACGTGCGTGACGGCGAGCGCGAGCGACAGCAGCGCCACCGCGACGAGGGCCGAGCGGGAACGCTCGCGCCAGTAGGCGACCGCGAGGATCACCAGCACGGGCCACTGGAGCTGCGTCGCGATGCTGGGCGGATCGGCCAGGAACGACCACTCGCGAACGCCGGCGAGGCCGGCGGCGGCGGCGATCGCGCAGCCCGCGATCGCAAGCGGGCGGTCGTGCAGCAGCGACCACACCAGGGCACCGGCGACCAGCGCCGCGAGCAGGCCGAGCGTGACCACCGACCCGCGGTACGCCTCGGTCGGCGAGGCGCCCGTGATCCAGGCCGACTCGGCGACGAGCGCGTGTGGCAGCGGCACGTAGTAGCCGGGGTGGTTCGAGCCGTCGACCAGCTCGGGCATGCGCGAGAAGTCGAGCCGGTCGAGCGCGAGCAGCCGGCGCACGCGGCCGACGTGGTATGGCGCATCGCCGCCCAGCGTCCACAGGCGCCAGCCGGCGAGGCCGACGGCCAGGCCGATGGCCAGGAACGGCGCATGGGCACGCACGTTCCAGCCGGCCCGCGGCACGCCGACGGTGGCGAACGCCGCGATGCCGATCACGAGCGCCGCGAGGGTCACGCTCCAGATCGGCAGGTGGAGGCCGAACGCGACCAGCAGCAGCGCGCCGTGCAGCGTCAGGCCGACCGCGATCGCGGCGGCCAGGTCGAGCCCGGCATCGACGGGCCGGCCGCGTCGCAGCAGGCGCCAGACCCCCAGGCCCGGAGCGAGGAGCAGGATCGCGTACAGGGGCGGGACGAGGAGGACGCTCATGCGAGGCGGGCGCGCAGCTCCTCGAGCGAGACGGGTCCCTCGCGCACGATCACCGGGTCATCGCCGGTCACGTCGACGACGGTGGAGGGCGTGCCGCCCGCGCAGGTGCCGCCGTCGAGCGCCACCGTGGCGAACGCGGCCACCTGCTCGAGCTCGTCGAACGTCGTCGCGGGTGGCTCGCCGGCGACGTTGGCCGACGTCAGGAGCAGCGCCGGGACGCGCTCGATGGCAGCGGCGAGCAGCGGGTGCAGCACCGGCACGCGCAGCCCGATGCGGGTCGGCTCGGACCCGCACAGCCACGCGTAGCGGCGGGCCGCGTTCGGCAGGATCAGCGTCAGCGGACCGGGCAGCAGACGCCGCGCCCGCTCGGCGGCAGCGCCGTCCAATCCGGGCAGCACGACATCGATCGCCGAGTCGACGGAGCCGGCCACGATCGCCGTGGGCTGCATCGGCGACCGCCCCTTGGCGCGCAACAGCGACTCGCACGACTGCTGCAGGTGCGCCGCGCACGCGACGCCGTAGACGGTGTCGGTGGGGATGGCGACGGTCTGGCCCGCCCGCAGGGCGATGACGAGCGGCTCGAGGTCGTCGTACGTCACCCGCTCCATCGGCCCATACCGTAGCGCTCGATCCCTCCGAGATCACGTTCCGAGACCACATCCGTGAACCCGCCCCCATCCAGGAGCGCTCGGACGTCGGATCCCTGCCCCATGCCGTGCTCCAGCACGAGAAAGCCGCCGGGCACCAGGCGGTCGGGCGCGCCGGCGATCGCGCGGCGGATCAGGTCGAGCCCGTCGGTGCCGGAGTAGAGCGCGCCGTGCGGCTCGTGTGCGTGCACGCCCGGCTCGACGCGGTCGTCGCCGTCGGGCACGTACGGCAGGTTGGCGGCGATGACGTCGAAGCGCTCGCCCGCCGGCAGGCCGTCGTAGAGGTCGGACGAGAGCAGCCGCGGTGCCAGCTCGAGCCGCACCGCGTTCTCGGCCGCAAGGGCCAGCGCGCCGGCGTCGGCGTCGACCCCCGTGACCGCCGCATCGGGACGCTCGCTGGCGACGGCCAGGGCGATGGCGCCGCTGCCGGTGCCCAGGTCGAGCAGCGTGCCGCCATCGGGCAGGCGGGCGAGCGCCAGCTCGACGAGGCCCTCGGTCTCGGGGCGCGGCACGAGGGCGCGGGCGTCGGTGGCCAGGGTGATCGTCCGGAAGCCCCAGGCGCCGATCAGGTACGCGACCGGCTCGCCGCGGCCGCGACGGCGCAGGTGCTCGCGGAAGGCGTCGATCTCGGCCGGCACCAGCGGGCGGTCGTGGTGCAGGTACAGCTCGAGCCGCTGCAGACCGAGCACGTCGCCGAGCAGGATCTCGGCGTCCAGCCGTGCGTGGCCGAAGTCGCGGGCCTGCAGGTAGGCGCTTGCCAGCCCGAGGAAATCGACGACGGTGCGCGGTGTCTCGAGCGCGGTCACGCGACGACGGCGCCGGCCGCGCGCATCTCGTCCAACGCCCGCTCGGTGTCGCCGGCCGTGACCTCGACCCCGCGCACGCCGTCGGCGATGACCGTCACCTCCAAGCCCGCGCGCAGCGCGTCGAGCACGGAGGCGCGGACGCAGTAGTCCGTCGCGAGGCCGCCGACGAGCAGCCGGTCGACGCCGCGGTCGCGGAGCGCTTCGTGAAGGCCGGTGCCGTCGAACGCCGAGTACGCGTCGCGGTCCGCCTCCGTCGCCTTCTCGATCACCAGCGCGGGCGCGAGCGCCGCGATCGCCGGGTGCAGCTCGGCACCGCGCGTGCCCTCGACGCAGTGCGGCGGCCAGATGCCGCCCTGCGCGACGAACGAGCAGTGGTCGGCCGGGTGCGCGTCGCGGCTGGCGACGACCACGTCGACCGTGCCGGCTGCGGCCACCAGCGCCGGAATCACCGCGTCGCCCTCGGGCACGGCCAGCGCGCCGCCCGGCAGGAAGTCGTGCTGGACGTCGACGATCAGCAGGGCCACCGTCACCGCGTCGCCGCCTCCTCCAGCCGCTTGCGGTTGTCGTCGGCCTGCAGCGCGTCCGTGAACACCTCGAGCTCACCGAGCAGCACGCTCGGGAGGTTGTGCGACGAGACCTTGACGCGGTGGTCGGTGACGCGGCCCTGCGGGTAGTTGTACGTGCGCACCTTCTCCGAGCGGGCGCCGGTGCCAATCTGCGAGCGGCGCGCCTCATCCAGCTCGGACTGCGCCTTCTCGAGCTCGATCTCGTAGATGCGGGCGCGCAGGATGCGCAGCGCGCGCTCCTTGTTCTGCAACTGGGAGCGCTCGTCCTGACAGACCACCGACAGGCCCGACGGCAGGTGCGTGACGCGCACCGCCGAGTCGGTGGTGTTGACCGACTGGCCGCCCGGGCCCCAGCCGCGAATGGTCTCGATGGTGAGGTCCTTCGGGTCGAGCACGACCTCGACCTCCTCGGCCTCGGGCAGCACGGCCACGGTCGCGGTCGACGTGTGGATGCGGCCCTGCGACTCGGTTGCCGGCACGCGCTGGACGCGATGCACGCCCGACTCCCACTTGAACAGCGAGAAGGCGCCGTCGCCGGCGATCGAGAACGTGATGTCCTTCATGCCGCCGGAGTCGGACGGGTCGCTGGCCAGCACCTGGTGCTTGAAGCCACGCCGCTCGGCGTAGCGCGTGAGCATCTTGTAGAGGTCGGCTGCGAACAGCGCCGCCTCCTCCCCACCCGTGCCGGCGCGGATCTCGACGATCACGTCCTTATCGTCGGCGGGGTCGCGCTCGACCATCGCGAGGCGGATCTTCTCCTCGAGCACCGGCAGCTGTTCGCGCGCGGCGTCCAGCTCACCGACCAGGAAGGTGCGCGTCTCGGCGTCGCCCTCGGTCTCGAGCATCTCGCCCGCGTCGTCGATCTGCTGCCGGGCCGCCCGGTAGGCGGTCGCGAGCGCCCGCGCCGCGGACAGCCGGGAGTGGCGGCGTCCGAGGTCGGCCAGCTGGCGCTGATCGCCGAGGATGGCCGGATCCTGCAACCGCTCCTCGACCTCGGCGAAGCTGCGCTCGATCTCGCCGACGAGGCGCTCCATGGGATCCACGGTCGTAGGCTACCCGGCGCTCACGCGGGCATGTGCCGCTCGAACCACGACACGAGACGCCCATGACGGTCCGCGCGCCGATCGGGCCGGTTGAGCCGGTGATACGCGTGCTCGCCCTCCGGGTACAGCACGTAGGAGACATCGCGGCCGAGCCACCGGAGCGCGACGAACAGCTGCTCCGCGTCCGACGTCGGGCAGCGCAGGTCGGCCTCGCCCTGCAGCATCAGCAGCGGCGTGCGGATGGCCTCGACGTGCCGGATCGGCGACTGACGCCACAGGAGCTCCACGCCCTCGGGCGTGAGCACCTCGCCGAGCCCGGCCGCCCGGTTGTACGTCGCGCCGCAGTCGGACTGCCCGTACGCCGACACGTTGGACGAGACGCCACACTCCGACACGGCCGCCGCGAACCGCTGCGATGTGCCGATCAGCCAGTTGACGAGGAAGCCGCCGTACGACCGGCCGAAGCAGCCGAGCCGGGCCGGATCGGCCTGCCCCGCGGCGACGAGGTGGTCGAGGACGGTGTGGCAGTCGGCGGCATCGACGTCGCCCCAGCGGCCGCGGAGCGCGTCGACGTGGTCGTACGAGAACCCGTAGGAGCCGCGGATGTTGGGCAGCGCGACACGGTAGCCGGCGGCGACCAGGCACTGCAGGCCGAGCTCGACGGCCGGCGTCCAGTGCCACGTCGGGCCGCCGTGGATGGCGAGCACCGTGGCGAGCGGCTCGGGGCCGGCACCCGCGGGCGAGAGCAGCCACGTGTTGATACCCTCGATCTCCAACTCGTCGACCTGCGGCGTGCCCAGCGCCCGTCGCGCCCAGTCGCCACCGTGGCGCGTCAGGCGCCGCGGTGCGCGGTCCGGCTCGAGCGCGTACACGTCGCCCGCGCCGGTCGACTCGGTGAGCACGGCCGCGACGCGGTGCGAGGCGGCGGCGATCGGCTCGGCGGCTGCGACGGTCGCCAGGACGCGGCCGTCGGCGAGCGCGACGATCTCGCGGGCAGCGCGGTGCACGACGTGCGCCGAGCCGGCGACGTCGATGGCGAACGCGTCGCGGTCGCCGCCCACGACGGCGCCGTCCGACAGGCGCACGACCCGCGACGGGTCGGCGTCGGGCGGGTCCGGCACGCTGTGTGCGAGGCAGAGGATCTCGTCGCCGTCGACGGTCCAGTCCAGCACCGGGCCGGGCAGCGCCGACACCTGCTCCGGCTCGGCACCGGGTGCGACGATCGCGTGCAGCTGCGGCAGCGGCGCACGGTCGGCGCCGGCGCGCAGGTCGGCGATGAACCCGACGCGGCCGTCGGGCAGGAACCCGGGCGAACTCGCGAACCACGGCCCCGACGTGAGCCGCTGCGGACGCCCGCGGAGCGGGACGCGGTGCACCTGCACGGGCCACGCGAGGAGGCCGTAGGTGTCGTCGTCGCGCCAGTCGAGCCGCTCGATCACGCGCGCCGTCGGCTCGCCCTTGGGACGCACGCCGGCGTGCAGGTGCGAGGTGTCGTCGTGCGCGCAGACGGCGAGCGAGCGGCCGTCCGGGCTCCACGCGATCGCGGTCGCACCGCGCCGGAAGCGCGTCAGGCGACGGGGCTCGCCGCCGCCCACCGGCACGATCCAGACCTGGTCCGCGTCCGTCTCCCGGTTGGAGAGGAACGCGACCGACGCGCCGTCGGGCGCGATGCGCGGCGTGTGGTCGAGATGGCGGCCGGAGGTGAGCGGTCGCGCCGGGCCGCCGCTCCACGGCACCGCCCAGAGACGGCGGAGGTTCGCGTCCCCTTTGGGCGCGGTGGTGCGACGACCGTAGACGACCAGCTCGCCGTCGGCCGACAGGTCGACCTCGTCGATCAGCGCCTCGCGGGCGACGATCAGGCGGGCATCCACCGGCCGAACCACTCGATCACGCGGGTGTGCCGATCGATGCGCCGGTCGGGCGTGCCGGTGCCGACGTACTCGTGCGCCGACTGCGGGTAGAGCACGTAGGACACCTCGCGGCCGAGCGCCCGCAGCGCCACGAACAGCTGCTCGGCGTCGCCCGGCGGGCAGCGCCGGTCGGCCTCGCCCTGCAGCATCAGCAGCGGCGTCGTGATGGCCGCCACGTGGCGCAGCGGCGACTGACGCCACAGCAGTTCGACGCCCTCGGGCGTCGTCGCGTCACCGATGCCCGCCGACGCGGAGTAGGTCGGCCCGCAGTCGGAGCCGGCCCAGGACGAGACGTTGTTGGCGACGCCATTCTCCGACACGGCGGCCGCGAACCGGTCGGACGTGCCGACCAGCCAGTTCGCGAGGAACCCGCCGTAGGAGAGGCCGAACACGCCGAGCCGCGCCGGGTCGGCGAGGCCGGCGGCGACGGCGTGGTCGAGCACGACGTGGCAGTCGTCGGCGTCCACCCCGCCCCAGTCGCCGCGCAGAGCGCGCACGAACGGCCGGCCCCGGCCGGTCGAGCCGTGGATGTTCGGCAGCAGCACGCGGTAGCCGGCGTGCGCGAGCAGGATGCTCTCGAGCATCGGCAGCGGATTCCACTGCGAGGTCGGCCCGCCGTGCGGGGCGAGTACGGTGGCGAGCGGCCTCGTGCCCGTTCCGGGCGGCGAGACCACGAAGCACGTGATGCCGCCGGACCGGAACTCGTCCATCTCGAGGCCGGGCGCGAGCCGGCGCAACCAGGCGCCGTCGCGGGTGAGCGCCCGCGCGCGGCCGTGCTCGATGGCGCATACCTCGGGCGGCCGGCGCTCGGTCGAGACGATGCCGACGATGCGGCCGACGGCTTCGGCCAGGGCGCCCACCACGGGGTCGCAGGCCCGGTCGAGCAGTACCTCGCCGTCCCGCACCAGCGGCGTGCGGCCATTGTCGTCGACGGTGGTGGCGCGCGTCAGCCGGTCGGCATCGGCCTGCCAGTCGAACAGGTCGGAGTAGGTCGAGCCGCCCAGCTGGTCGTCGAGTCCGGGCTCCAGCAGCTCGACGCCGCCGTCGGCCGCGACCCGGTACAACCGGGCGTGGTCGTGATCGTCGGACGGGAACCGCTCGCGCGCCTTCGCCAGCAGCGAGCCGTCCGGCTGGTAGGCGATCGCGGCGACGTGGCCCGCCGGCTCGGCGAGACGCCGCGTCTCGCCGCCGTCGATCGGCACGACGTGGATGCCGGAGCGGACGCGCCGGTCGGCGTCGGGGTCGAGGTCGGCCAGAAAGGCGACGGTCGCGCCGTCCGGTGCGACGCGCGGCTGCGCCGCCGACCAGCGCCCGGACGTGAGCCGCCGCGGCGCGCCGCCGGTGCGCGGCACCACGTGCAGGTGCGCGGGATGGAGCGTCAGCCCGGCGCCGTCGAAGCGCCAGTCGAGCCGCTCGATCACGCGGGCGGTCGGCTCGCCGGTGTCGCGCTCGCCGACGACGCTGTCGGACCGCGCGTCCTCGGCCAGGACCACGAACCGGCGTCCGTCCGGGTGCCAGTCGAACGTCGTGACGCCGCGCGCCAGGCTCGCGGTGGCGGTGACGGGCGTCGCCTCCCCCCCGTCGATGTCGATCACGTACAGGTGCCGCTCGCCGTCGCGATCGGACAGAAACGCGAGCGAGCGGCCGTCGGGCGAGAACAGCGGCGAGCGATCCTCGCCGGTGCCGGCCGTCAGCCGGCGCGAGCGGCCGCCGCGGTACGGCACGAGCCAGATCGCGCACCGATCGGCGTTACCGGCCGTCGTGCGCCGCGTGTACGCGACCCGTTCCCCGTCCGGGGAGAGCGCCACCTCGCCGAGCGCGACCTGCCGGCGCAGGTCGGCCGGAATCACGCCATGACCTCGACCTGCGGCGTGCCGCCGTGCTCCTCCTCGAGGGCGAGCACCTTCTGCAGCGAGTCGATCGAGACCTCGAGCTGGTCGAGCGTCGGCACGCGCGTCGTCAGCCGCTGCAGCCACAGCCCGGGAGCGAGGGCGACACGGACGATCGGGTTCTTCCCGTACCTGCCGGCGAGTCGGATCACCTCGTACGCGACGCCGGCGATCGGGAGGAGGAGGGACACGCGCGAGAGCACCAGGAAGTACCACTGGTCGGGCTTGCCGATCACGACGTACACGAGGATCGACACGAGCATCACCCAGAGCAGGAAGGCGGTGCCGCAGCGCACGTGGATGCGGGAGTGCTTGGCCACCGAGGCGGGCGTCAGCTCGTCGCCGGCCTCGAGCGCGTTGATGGCCATATGCTCGGCGGCGTGGTACTGGAACACGCGCTTCAGGTCGGGGATGAGCGACAGCAGCGCGAGGTAGCCGACGAGGATGCCGACGCGGATCAGGCCCTCGACCAGCGCGAACACGACGCCGTCCAGGCCGAACAGGTTGGTGAGCAGCGCGGGCGACGCCTTGAAGAGCACCAGCGAGAAGCCGATCGCGAACACGAACGCGACGATGATCGACCAGCGCGACAGCTCCTCGGTGGCCTCGTCGGAGTCGTCGTCGGAGGCGGCCCACTGGGCGGACAGCCCGAGCGCGCGGAAGCCGATCGCGAGCGAGTCGCCGAGGGCGACGATGCCGCGGATGAACGGCAGGCGCAGCACCCGGTGCCGCGCCGCCACGGAGGTGGCGGCGTGGGAGACGCTCGAGATGCGTCCGTCGGGACGTCGTACGGACACCGCCCAGAACCGCGGCGTCCGCATCATCACGCCTTCGAGGACCGCCTGGCCGCCGACCGGCGTCACGGGGCGGTCTGACCCTACGACTTCGTCGCGGACTTCGCGAGCCGCTTCTGGAAGCGCTGGACGCGGCCACCCGTGTCGATGAGCTTCTGCTTGCCCGTGTAGAACGGGTGGCACTCGGCGCAGATCTCGACGGTCATGTCGCCCTTGGTGGAGCGGGTCTCGAACTCGTTCCCGCACGAGCACTTCACCAGCGAGAGCTCGTACTTCGGGTGGATTTCAGCCTTCACGTGACTCAGCCTATCACGCGGGCGGCAGCCTCAAGTGCAGCCTCCACGCCGCCCGCATCCACCTCGAGCGAGGTCACGAACCGGATGCGCGTGCGGTCGTACGGCGCGGCCAGCACGCCGACCGCCGCGAGCTCGTCGCAGACGCTCGCAGCCGTGTCGCCGTCGCGGGTGCAGGCGGCCAGCACGATGTTGGTGGCGACGGTCGCCGGGGCGACCTGGAAGCGCGAGCCGGCGGCCAGCCCCTCGGCCAGCCGGCGGGCGTTCGCGTGGTCGTCGGCGAGCCGCGTGACGTGGTGGTCGAGGGCGTGGATGCCGGCCGCCGCGACGATGCCGGCCTGGCGCATGCCGCCACCGAGCAGCTTGCGGTAGCGGTCGGCCCGCACCATCTCCTCCGCGGTGCCGGCGATGATCGAGCCGACCGGCGCCCCAAGCCCCTTCGAGAGGCAGAACTGGACGGTGTCCACCTCGCGGCAGATGACGTCGGCACCGACGCCGAGCGCGACGGCCGCGTTGAACAGCCGCGCCCCGTCCATGTGCACCTTCATGCCGCGCGCGTGCGCGTAGGAGCGGATCTCGACCAGCCGCTCGACCGGCCACGGTGCGCCCTGCGCGGCGGTCGACGTGTTCTCGATGCAGACCAGCCGGGCGATGGCGTGGTGGGGGTCGGTGTCGTCCTCCGGGACGACCGCGCGCAGGTCGTCGGCGGTGAAGAACCCATCCGGGGTGGCGAGACCGCGCGGCAGGATGCCCCACAGCACGGCGGGCCCACCGCCCTCGTTGTCGATCACGTGGGACGTGTTGTGCGCCCACAGCGCGTCGCCGTGGCCGGCGTGCAGGCGCATACCGATGGCGTTGCCCATGGTGCCGGACGGAACGAAGACCGCCGCCTCCTTGCCGACCGCGGCGGCTGCCCGCTCCTCGAGGGCGATCACCGTCGGGTCCTCGCCCCAGACGTCGTCACCCACCTCGGCGGTGGCCATCACGCGACGCATCGCCTCGGTGGGACGGGTGAAGGTGTCGGAGCGAAACTCGTACATGGCGGCGACAGTATCGAAGTCCCGGCCCCGCGGTGTAGGCTTGCGCTGCCTTGTTGTTGTTCCTGCTCGTCGGTCAGGCTCCGGCCATCCTCGCCCTCACCCTGCTGGTGCTGGTCTACCTCGCCTTCATCGAGGTCCGGAGGCTGCCGGTGCGCCGCACCGTGAAGCTGTGGTGGGTGCTGCTCGTGTTCCTCGTCCATTTCCCGGCGTACCTGGCGCTGCGGTTCTGGGCCGATCGAAAGCGCGAGGCGGTGACATGATGCGATCGCGTCCGCGGCGGTCGCCGAAGGTCGTCCTCGGCGTCATCGCGGCGATCCTCCTGGTCGCCCTCGTCGTCTCGCAGACCCTGCAGACGCAGGGCCAGAAGGTCGATCAGCGACAGGCCATCGTGCTCGCCGAGAAGGCGGCGGGCATCGACGCCGACCAGGAGGTCGTGCGCTTCCTGCGCGCCGGCGTGCAGGAGCGGTCGCACTGGGCAGTCGCCTTGTCGGTGCGCCAGCCGGACGGGTCGTTGAAGCTGCACTCCACGGTGCTCATCGACGCGACGAACGGCGACGTCGTGCAGCTCACGCCGGCGAGGTGACCGCCGCGTCGAACCGGGCCGCCGGCTGGTCGCCCACCCACGCGTCGGCGATGCGGCCGGACGCGTCGATGACGTAGACGGTCGGGAACGCGGAGACCCTGAACGCCGCACCCGTCGCCCGGTCGTCCCGGGCCAGCGGGACGTCGCCGGCGAGCGGGCCGGTGGCGAACGACGAGAGCATGTCGTCGTCGGCGTCGGGCTGGGCGATCGCGGCCACGGCGATGCCCTGTCCCGCCAGCCGGACGAGCTGCGCGGCGGTCTTCTCACAGGATCCGCACGCCGTGGACACGAACGCGACGACGACCGGCCGCCCGGGCGGGACGACGTCGCCGCCGGCGACGGCCGGCAGGTCGACGACGGGCGCCATCGTGCCGCGGGCGAGCGTCGGGTCGGTCGACGTCGCCTGGTGGTAGGCGAGCGCCAGCGCGCCGACCGCTGCGAAGGCTCCGGCGGCGATCCACGCGGCGGTCGAGATGCGGATGCGCACGGCTGAAGTATGTGGCGGCCCGCCCTCCGGTGGGGGGCGGGCCGCCGGTCGTCAGACGTTGTTGATGACCACGACGAGCACGGTCAGCACGAGCGCGAGCGCCACGCAGGCCCGCTCGAACATCGCGCTGTGCCGCTGGCCGGACGGGAACTCGACCTGCTTGCCCGCCATGTCAGCCCTCCCCGCCGTCGGGAGTGGTCGGGATCGTCTGGGCGTCGGCCAGCCGCTTCGCGAGGCCACCGGCGTAGAGGTTCAGCCGCCGGTTCTCCGTGATCATCCACGCCGCGATCGCGCCGATCATCAGGAGCACGCCGAGGATGGTCAGGACATAGACCCCGACGGTGTAGCCCGGGCCGAACGTGAAGAACGCGGCGACGCTGTCGGTGAGGCCGTTCGCGTCGACGCTGTCAGGTGCGGTGTTCATCTCACCTCTTCCTCGAGGATGCGAACCGGTCGCGGAGACCTGCGTTCCACGACCAGACGATGGCGCCGCCGATGACGGCGATCATGAGCAGGACGCTGAGGATGAACTGGGTCATTTCTTGACCAGCTCATGGTAGGCGTCCGTGAGGATCGGACCCGCCTCCTTCGAGACGCCGTCCGTGTCGATGATCGTCTCGGGGGCCGAGCCGTACTCGGGATAGAAGTCCATCCCGAACTCGACCACGTCGAGGCCGATCAGCTCGACCTCCGGCGGGACGCGCAGGAGGTTGAACCGCTTCAGGAGCCAGGCGAGCCCGTAGCCGGGCAGGAAGCCGAGCGGGAAGAACGTCGCCATCCCCATCAGCTGGCCGCTCATCGACGAATTGACGTTCTCGAGCCCCGTCGGATAGCCGGCCGCGAAGATCCCGACCCAGAGCATGCCGAGGAACCCGGAGAACCCGTGCACCGCGACCGCACCGACCGCATCGTCGACCCTCAGCCGTTGCTCGATGATGCCGCCGACGACCACTGCCAGGGCGCCGGACGCCGTCGCGAGCAGGTACGTGAGCGACGGGTGGTACACGTCGGCGCCCGCGGACACGCTGATCACGCCGGCAAGGCCGCCGGAGATGGTCCAGAACGGGTCGCCGTTACTCGCGAAGTAGCCGCCGGTGAAGCCGCCGGCGAACGCGATCGTGATCGTGAACGTGATCGCCGACAGCGTGGTCGGCGACAGGTAGATGTTGAGCCAGCCCGGGAAGCTCGTCGACGTGATCACCAGGCACGCGCCGTAGAAGGCATAGAAGCCGGCGAAGATCAGCATCAGGCCGAGCAGGGTCATGTGCAGGTTGTGCGGCAGGAATCGCCGCATCCGGCCGTCGCTCGTGTACCGGCCGATGCGGGGACCGAGCTGGAACAGCACGCCGAGGGTGAACGCGCCCGCAACGCCATGCACCACCCCCGAGGCGATCGCGTCGTGGAAGCCGTACTCGGTGACGAGCCAGCCGCCGGCGCTCCAGCCCCAGGCCGCGTCGAGGATCCACACGACGGAGCCGAGGAACGTGGTCAGGAACAGGTACGCGCTCAGGCGCACGCGCTCGATCAGCGCGCCGGACATGATCGAGCCCGTCGTCCAGCTGAACAGCAGGAACGCCGCCCAGAAGACGCCGGAGATGTTGTCTGTCAGGTTCGGGCCCATGTTCTCGCCCCAGGCGGCCGTCGACTTGCAGAAGGCCGAGAGGTCGAACGAGCCGCCGACGAGGTAGCCGCCGTTCGGGTCGGTCGGCATGAAGCCGCGCTCCATGCAGCCGTAGATCCACCAGCCGACGTAGTAGAACGAGGGCGTCACGACCGCGATCGTGAGGATGTTCTTGAGCGCCGTCGCCATGACGTTCTTGCGGCGGGCGACGCCCGCCTCGTAGGCCATGAAGCCGGCATGGATGAGCCACATGACGACGACGGTCCAGAAGTAGAACTGCTCGGCGAGCACTTTCGAGTTGTTCGCGACTTCCGTGGCCAGTTCTTCGGGGGTGGCGAGCAGTGCGATCACGGTGCCGCCCCACCGTCGAACCTGGCGCGGTGGCCCGCGCCGTCGGACTGTTGAACCATTTCGCGCCTCCACTCGCAGTGATTTGGCCGATCGTGCCTTCCGTCACGATCAGGTGCGCGAGAACATACAGAACCCTCCGGCGCGTGTAAACGGCGAGAGCGAAAGAAAGGTGTAGACTCGCTACCTTCACGGCGTCCGAAGCGACTCAAGGGAGCGGGAAACATGGCGGCAGGCGGGGCCCCGACCACCACCGAGGAGCTGCGCCAGCGCGCGCAGGACGACGGCATCGAGTTCTTCTTCGCCCAGTTCGTGGACATGCACGGCAAACCGAACGCGAAGCTCGTTCCGATCCAGAACTTCGACTCGATGATGGAGGAGGGCGCCGGCTTCGCAGGGTTCGCCGCCGGTCCGATGGGCCAGACGCCGGCGTCCCCCGACGTGGCCGCGATGCCGGACCCGTCGTCGTACACGAAGGTGCCGTTCAAGCCCGGCCTCGCGCGGCTGGCCTGCAACATCACCGTCGCCGGCGAGCCGTGGCCGTACTGCCCGCGCACGATCCTCATCAACGCCGTCGAGCGGGCGCGGAAGCTCGGCTACCGGCTGAAGATGGGCATCGAGCTGGAGTTCTTCCTCGTGAAGGAGCGGGACGGGCAGATCGTGCTGCTCGACGACCTCGATACGCTCGAGCAGCCCTGCTACGACATGAAGGGCCTAACCCGGAACTACGAGTTCATCTCGACGCTGTCGAAGTACCAGAACGAGCTCGGCTGGGGCAACTACGCGAACGACCACGAGGACGCGAACGGCCAGTTCGAGTCGAACTTCGACTATGACGACGCCCTGATCACGGCCGACCGAGCGATCTTCTTCCGCTACATGGTCCACGCCATGGCGCAGGAGCGCGGGTACCTGGCGACGTTCATGCCGAAGCCGTTCGCGCACCTGACCGGCAACGGCGCCCACCTGCACATCTCGCTGTGGGATCCGGCCGGCGACACGAACCTGTTCGCCGGCGACGACGATCCACGCGGCCTCGGCCTGTCGAAGCTCGCCTACTCGTTCCTGGGCGGCGTCATCGACCACGCCGAGGCGGTGCTGGCGGTCGGCGCGCCGACCGTCAACTCGTACAAGCGCATCGGCGTCGGCGCCCCCACCTCGGGTGCCACCTGGTCGCCGGCGTACGCCACGTACGGCATGAACAACCGCACGCAGGCGATCCGCATCCCGGCTCCGGGCCGCATCGAGATCCGCGCCATCGACGGCTCGGCCAACCCGTACCTGGCGACGGCGGCGCTGCTCGGCGCCGGCCTGGACGGCGTCGCGAACAACACGAATCCCGGCGAGCCGAACACCGAGAACCTCTACGAGCTGTCCGAGGCCGACGTCGCCGCCCGCGGCATCAAGCAGCTGCCCGCCACGCTGCTCGACGCCGTCCGCATCCTGAAGCAGGACGCCGTCGTGCAGGACTGGCTCGGCCAGGGCATCGGCGAGAGCTACGTCGACTACTTCGTGAAGACGAAGACGGCCGAGTTCAGCGAGTACCATGCCGGTGTGTCGGACTGGGAACGGAAACGGTACCTGACGCTGTTCTAGGCGCGGTATTCGCCCTCAGCCGACCGAGCTGCGGTGCAACTCGAGGTCGCCGACGCCCTCCAGAGCGCGGCGGTACGAGCGGCGCAGCGAGGGCAGCGCGACCAGCAACCACAGCACCACGCAAACAGGCAGGAGGAACGTCGCGGCGCCGGCACTGCCGAGCAGGGCGACGGCCAGGCAGCCGAGCACGACGAGAGCGGCGCTGAGGACGATGCGCACGCGGTGCAGACGCGTCGCCCGGGCGATGGCGCCGGCGCGGGCGGCATCGAGCGGCGGCACGTCCCACATCCGCCCGCAGGCGGGACACATGAATGGCCGCCCCGGCTCGGCCGTGTCGTGGCGACCGCAGTCGCAGGCGATCATCAGCCTCACTTGCCGCTCCACGTGAGGCGGGTGCCGGTGGCGACGCGGTCGAGTGCAGCCTTCGTGCGTGCGTCGATCTTGCCGGAGGCGGCGATGCCGTTGGCTGCCTGGAACGTGCGCACCGCGGCGGCGACGTCCGCCGTGAAGCTGGTCGTCAGCCGGAACTTCGCGGGCAACGCGCCGGCGATCACGAGCCGCTGCTGGGCCGCCCGCAGCAGGTAGCGGCGGACGCCGGACTCGTCCCGCTGGCCGGGCCACAACTCGTCGCCGCGCGGGCCGTCCAGCGCCGGGCTCTTCAGCTTCGCGATCGGACGGTCACGCGGGATCAGGATCGCGACGCGGCTGCGGTTGCCGGCCTTGTCGACCGACTCCACCACGTGCTTGCGACCCGCCGCCACGCGCACGGTGCCGCGGGCTTTCCTGCCGTCGACCAGCAGACGGGCGCCCGGGGCGCTGAGCCTGATCGTCGCGCGCGGGCCGAACGCCAGCGCCGGCCCGGTCACGGTCAGCGACGGGCGAACGCGATCGGTCAGGACGCGCAGGCTGACCTTGCCGACGTTGCCGGCGCGGTCGTGCGCCGTGACGTCGACGGCCGTGACGTTCGCCGGCAGCTTCAGCACCAGCCGCGCGCCCTTCGCCGTGGCGGATCCGCCCGGCCAGCGCGCAGTCATCGACGCGACGCCCGACAGGTCGTCGGAACCGACGACGACGACGCCGTTGGGCGTGCGGCCGTCGATCGTCGCGCGGGGCGCCGCTCCGTCGACGACGACGATCATCGAGCCGGTCGCGACACCGCCGCCGGCGTCGGTGGCCGACACCCGGACGAGCTGCGACCCGGTCGTCTTGAACGCCCGCTCGACCTCGCTGCCGGTCGCGGTCGTGCCGTCCGTGAACCGCCAGGTGACGGAGGCGACCGGCGCGGTGCCGGGCGTCACGTCGGCCTTCAAGCGCACCGGCACGTTCGGGCGTGTGATGACCGGCTCGCCGAGGATCTTCGCGGCGGGCGGCGGCGTGCCGGCACGCGTCGCGGTCGGCACGTTCAGCGCGGCCGACCTCGCCGAGGCGTTGCCGGCGCCATCGACGGCGACGACGGAGATGGCGTGCGTCGATCCGGCTGCGAGACCGTCGACGTGCGCGTGCGTGGCGTCGGTCCGGGCGTTGGCCGCGCCGTCGACCAGTACCAGGTAGCCGGCGGTGCCGCTGGTTGCGGTGGCGGGCGTCGGCGGCGTCGGCGGGCTGACGTTGCCGGCATCGTCCCGGGCGGTCGCCGTATAGCGGTACTCGGTGCCGGCGTCGGGCGCGGCGGCCCACGAGACGTCGAACCCGTCGGTGGTGACGTTCGTGGCGACCACGCCGTCGGGCACCGCCGGTGCCGCAGTGTCGAGCGCGTCTCGATCCTCCGTCCTGAGCGCGCCGGTCCGGGCGACGGTCGTCGCTCCACGGCGCACGGTCGCCGTGGCGCCGGCCTCCATCGTCCAGCGCAGCGTCAGCGGGTAGCCGTTCGCGCTCGTGATCTGCGGCGTCGCGGGCGCGGTCCGATCCGGCGTGCGAATGGTGACCGTGGTGGCGTCCGAAACGTTGCCGGCCTCGCCGTAGCTGACGGCGCGATAGCTCAGCTCCACGCCGTCGGGCACGTCGTCGGCGACCGAGCCGCCGGCCCCGTCGAGGATCAGCCGGGCGCCCTCGGTGACGACGACGCGGGTGCCGGCCTCGCCCGGCGTGGCGGTCACGGCGGCGCGGCCCCGGCCGGAGCCCGCCGGCAGGCTCGTGTCGGCGACCGCGGTCAGGGACGGCGCGCCCGGAACGGTGAGGTCGACCGTGAACGCCCTGGTCACGGGCGTCGCATCGACGTTGCCGACGGCATCGGTGGCCGCGATCGCCACGTGATGGTCGCCGCTCGCGAGCCCGGTCAGCGCCCACGGGCTCCTGCACGGCGCCGCGGCGGCGTCGTCGAGCGCGCAGGCGAAGGTGATGTTCGTTTCGTCCGGGCCGAGATCGAAGGCGATCGCGTCGCGGACGCGAGCGCCGGCCGCCGGCCCGGCCGTGATCATCGTCTCCGGCGCGGTCGTGTCGTACTCGACCTCGAAGGGCTCGGACGGATCGCTCGGGATGCCGGCGGCGCCGATCGCGGCCACCGTGTAGAAGTAGGTGCCGTCCTCGTCCAGATCCTGGTCAGTGAACTCGAGCCCGGTGACCCGGGCGAGCTCGTCGCCGTCGCGGAGCACGATGTACCCGGTCGCGCCGGCCACGGCCGGCCACGTCAGCTCGGGCTTCCCGCGGGTCGGGGTCGTCGCCGCCAGATCGGCCGGCACGTCGGGCGCCTCGTCCTTGCCGACCTCGACGGCGACAGAGGGGTCGGAGCCGTTGCCGGCGCCGTCCACCGCGACGACGGTGATCGTGCGTTTCACGCCGGCCGGCAGGCCCGCCAGCTCGAGGCTGGTGCCGGTCGTGCGCGACCCGGTGGCCACGCCGTTCACCAGCACGACGTACTCGGCGACGCCGCTGCGGGCGACGAGCTCTCCCGCGGCGGAGTCGGGCCCGACGTTGCCGGCCGTGTCCTCGCCGTGGACGGTGTAGCGGTAGCGGGTGCCGTGGTCGGCGGGGGCCGCCCAGTGGATGGTCAGCCCGCTTCGCGTCAGGTCGGTAACCGAGACGCCGCCGGGCGCGTCGGGACTGCCGTCGTCGACGGCGTCGGCATCGGTGACGGCCGCCTGCGAGGTGTGCGCGATGGTGGTGCCGTCGCGCTGGAGCGTGAACGTGGTGCCCGAGTCGTCGCGCCACGTGACGTGCAGCGGGTAGCCGGAGCCTTCCGGGGCGGCCGGAGCGGCGGGCGCCGTGCGGTCCGGCGTCTCGGCGGAGGCCGTGGCGGCGATCGAGGCGTTGCCCGCAGCGTCGTAGGCGACGGCGCGGTAGTGGTAGGTCGTGCCGTCGTCCAGGCCATCGTCCGTGAGGTTCGCGGGGGCCGCGCCGTCGTAGATCACGTCGCCCTCCCGCCGCACTCGCACGCGGGCGGCGTCGGATGCCGCGCGCGCGCCGATCACGACCGTCCCCCGGCCGGACCCGAGCGGCAGGTCGGTGGCGGGCGTCGCGGTGAGCGTCGGCGGTGCGGGCGGCGTGGTATCGACCGTGATCGTCACGCCGACCGGCGGGGTCTCGACGTTGCCGGCCGCGTCGGTGGAGCGGATCGCGAGGGTGTGGCCGCCCTCGGCCAGATCGTCGACCTGCCAGGGCGACGTGCACGCCGTGAACAAGCCCCCGTCGACGCTGCAGGCCGTCGCGACGGTGTCGGGGTCGGCCGCGAACTCGATCGCCAGCGAGCTGCCGGCGATCGCGGCGGGAGCGGTGGTGACGTGCGTGACGGGCGCGATCGTATCGACGGTGATCGTCACGGTGACGCCCGGGGCCGAGGCGACGCCGCCGGCGTCGACGGCGACCACGCTGTAGCCGAACGTCTCGTCGGGCGCCGTCCGGTCGACGAAGGTCGTCCCCGTGGTCGTCCCAGCCAGCGCCGCGCCGCGGTAGACGCGGTAGCTGACCGCGCCGGGGACGGCGTCCCAACGCAGCGCCGGCGCGGCGGTGATCGCGGCCGCGGCGGCGACGCCGGTCGGAGACGGCGGTGCCGACCGCGTCGTCGGGCCGCCGGGCTGGAAGGTGATCAGCGTGCTCGGTGGCACCGTCAGCGACCGCGTCATCGTGCCCCAGCGGGTCGACTGGAACGTGTAGGTGCCGGGCAGCAGCTCGGTCACGACCTGTCCGCTGCTGTCGGTCTGCCGGCTGCCGACCCAGCTGCCGGTCGAGCCGTAGTGGTTGATCGAGGCGCCCGCCACGGGGGCGCCCGACGCGTCCACCACGAGCGCAGTGACCGGCGCGGTATCGAAGGCGAGTGCGGTCGATCCGGGCGCGGCCACGATTTGCTGCTGCTGGGAGCCGCCCTTCGTCGTCGCCTGGAACGTGTAGGAGCCGGTCAGGAGCTCGTAGTGCAGCCTGCCCGTGCCGTCCGTCGTCCGGTTGCCGACCCAGCTGCCGGTCGAACCGTAGAAGTTGACGACGGCGCCGGCGATGCCCGCGTTCTGCGATGTGCGGACCGCGACGACCACATCGAGGGTCTGGAACGTCAGATCGTGCGACGTGGGCGTGACGGCGAGGCTGAGCTGCTGCCGGCCGCCACTGTGGGTCGCCTGGAAGCGGTAGGAGCCAGGCAGCAGCTCGTAGTGCAGCGGGCCTATCGCGCCGGTCGTACGGTTGCCGATCCAGCTGCCCGTCGAGCCGTAGTGGTTGACGACCGCCCCGGCGATGGCGTCACCGGTCGAGTCGAGCACCGCCACCGGGGTGTCGAGCGTCGTGAACGCGAGCTCGGTATGGGTGTCGTCGACCGCCAGGACCTGCTGCTGGGAGCCGCCGTTCAGCGTTGCCTGGAAGTGGTAGGTGCCGGGCAGCAGCTCGGAGCGCTGCAGGCCCGACGCGGCGGTGGTGCGGTTGCCGACCCAGCTGCCGGTCGATCCGTAGAAGTTGACGATCGCGCCGGCGATACCCGTCCCGTGGGAGTCGACCACCGACACCCGGACGGCGAGTGTGTGGAAGGCCAGGCTGACCGCTTCGCCGCCGGCGGCGGCCGAGACGACCAGCGGCAACCGCTGCGAGCCGCCGCTGTACGTCGTCTGGAACGTGTACGACCCGGCCAGCAGCTCGTAGTGCAGCACGCCGCCGGCGGCGGTGGTGCGGTTGCCGACCCAGCTGCCGGTCGAGCCGTAGAAGTTCTGCACGCCGCCCGCGATGCCGGCGTCCTGCGAGTCGAGCAGCGCGACGCTGACGTCGAGGGTCGTGAACGTCAGGCTCGTGTGCGCCGGATCGACGGCGAGCGCCTGCTGCTGCGAGCCGCCGTTGGACGTCGCCTGGAAGTGGTAGGAGCCGGCCAGCAGCTCGTAGTGCAGCTCGCCGGATGCGCTGGTCGTCCGGTTGCCGACCCAGCTGCCGGTCGAGCCGTAGAAGTTCTGCACCACCCCCGCGATGCCCGCACCCTGCGAGTTGACGACGGCCACGTTCACGTCGAGCGTCTGGAAGGTCACCGACGTGTGGGACGCATCGACCGTCCGCGTCTGCTGCAGCGACCCGCCGTTCGATGTGGCCTTGAACGTGTAGGAGCCCGCGGTCAGATTCAGGTGCACCGCGCCGTCGGCGCCGGTGACCTGGACGGGCTGCCAGCTGCCGCTCGAGCCGTAATAGGTGATCTGCGCGCCGGCGAGCGGTGCGCCGTCGGAGTCGATCACCGCCACCGTCGTTGCCACCGCGGCCGCGCGGGCGACGGCCGGCAGACCCGCCACCAGCAGCAGGCCGAGCAGTGCGCAGGCGGCGGCACGCACGATCCGGCCGGGCAGGCTGGAGTGCGTCGGTACCCGTGGGGAGACGGACCGGACGGACGAGCTCACACCCTGGTCATCGGCGTCCGGTGCTCGTTTGCTTAGCACGAACGACTATTTGCAAATTAAGGCCGGTGTACGCCGGTTCAAGGATCGTGCCGGTTCCGCCGATACGGGGCACGTGGATGGCGAGGTGCTACCGGCGCTGCCGGAACAGGGAGAGCGGCAACCGGTGCCGGCCGCCGTTGCAGGCTGGAGACCGCAGCGGCGCACGCTGATCGTGTTCGGCGTGCTGGCGCTGCTGGCCGCCGGCGCCTTCGCCGTGGCCGAGCGCTCGGCCGGCCGCGAGGCCGCGGCCGAGCGGGCGCGCACAGCCGACCAGGCCGTCGGCTCGATCCGCGCGCAGCTGGCCGCGACGCGCGCCGACGTGCGCGGCATCGTCGGCGTCTTCTCGACCGCCCGCACCATCGACGACTTCGCGCAGTTCGCCCAGCCCGCACTCGCGAACCCGGCGCTGGACGCCGTCTCGTGGGCACCGCGTGTGACCGCTCCGATGCGCTCCGCCTTCGAGCGCGAGCGCGGCTTCACCATCTCCGAGCAGGCCGACGGCAACGTCCGGACCGCTGCGGAGCGCGCGACCTACTACCCCACCACCTTCGTCGCCCCGACCACCGAGAACGCGCGTGCGATCGGCCTCGACCTCGCGGCCGACCCCGTTGTCGCCGACGCCGTCAAGGCGGCGATCGCCGGCGGCGGAGGCCGCGTCACCGCCCCCGCCCGCACCGACGCCACCGGCGCCGTGCTGCTGGTCGAGCCCGCGTTCCAGCGCGGCGCATCGCTGGCCACGCCCGGCGAGCGCGCCGACGCGCTGACCGGCATCGCCGTCGGCACCATGCAGCCGTCGCTGCTGGTCGCCGAGGCACTGCGCGGCCTGAGCGGGCTGCGCGTCCGCATCACCGACGGCTCCAGCGAGGTCTACGCGTCAGCCGAACGCCCCGACGGCGGCGTCACCCGCTCGCTCGACGCCGGCGGGCGCACGTGGCTCGTCGCGGTCGAGTCGGCCACCTCACCGGGCGGCCAGGCCCTGCCCTGGGTCGTGCTCGCCGCCGGCCTGCTGGCTGCCGCGCTGGTCGCGCTGATGGCCGAGCAGGCCTCACGCCGGCTGGAGTTCGCCGAGGACCTGGTCACGCAGCGCACGGTCGAGCTGCGCGACGCGCTCGGGCTGCTGCACACGGCGAACGCCGAGGCCGTCGACGCGCGGGCCGACGCGGAGCGCAAGTCGCAGGTCGACGCGCTCACCGACACGTACAACCGCGGCCACCTGATCGAGCTGCTCAAGGTCGAGCTGAACCGGGCCGCGCGCGGCGACGCGACGCCGGCGGTGCTGCTGGTCGACATCGACGACTTCCGCTGGCTGAACGAGGAGTACGGGCCGACCGCCGGCGACATCGTGCTGGTCGAGATCGCGTGCCGGCTGAAGGCCATGCTGCGCTCCTACGACTCGCTCGGACGCTACGACGGCAAGCGCTTCGCAGTGCTGACGCCGAACGTGCCGTCCGACGAGGCGCTGTTCCGCGTCGCCGACGCCATCCGCCAGGTCGTCTGCACCGGCCCGGTACTGGTCGAGGGCCGCGAGCTGTGGCCGACCGTCTCGGTCGGCGCGGCGCGGGCGACGGTACCGAACGACCCGTTCGCGCTGCTCGCGACCGCCGACGAGGCGCTCGCGGCCGCGCACGCGCGTGGCCGCAACACGACGGCGCTCGCCGGCGAGGAGGCGGCCGAGATCGTCCGGCCCGAGCCCGACGCCATCCGCATCGCCCAGGCCCTGGCCCGATCGGCGGCGGGCCGCGAGGGCATGCCCGAGCACCACGACCGCCAGGTCGCCGAGCTATCCGCGTCGGTCGCCGAGGCGCTCGGCCTGAGCGACGACATCGTGCTCCGCGCCCGCCTGGCGGGCTGGCTGCACGACGTCGGCAAGGTCGCCATCCCCGAGGCGATCCTCTCGAAGCCCGAGAAGCTGACCGAGGCCGAGTGGGAGATCATGCGCACCCACGCCGCGCTCGGGCAGGAGATCGTCACGCGCATCGCCGATCTCGCACCCGCCGGTCTCGCCGTCCGCCACCACCACGAGCGGTTCGACGGCGCGGGCTACCCCGACGCCCTGGCCGGCGAGACGATTCCGGTCGAGGCCCGCATCGTCGCCGTCGCCGACGCGTTCTCGGCGATGACCGCCGACCCGCCCTTCCGCCGCTCGCGCGGCACCGGCGGCGCCCTCCGCGAGCTGCGGCGCTCGGCCGGCACGCACTTCGATCCGGCCGTGGTCGAGGCCCTCTGCACCGTCATCGAGACGGGCCACGACGGCATCGGCAACAAGCGCAGCGGCGCAGCCCGCAGCTAGACGAGTCGACCGCTGACCGAGGCTAGAGTCCGCGCGGCCGCCGCATGTCGGCCGCCGACAGTGCGCGCGTGCGCGCTGCCGCCGCCCGGACGGAGTCGGCCCGCGCCGCCTGCAGCGCCTCGGCCGCACCCGCCGCCCGGCTCATGCCGGCGTCGATCTCGACCAGCATCGCCGCGGCCCGGCCCGCTGACTCGGCGATGACGGCGGCAGTGGTGGCGTCGCCGACGAGGTTGACGTTGCCGCGTTCGGCCACCGCGGCGGCCAGCTCGGCCAGCTCGGCGGCCGCGGCGAGAATGCGCCGCGGCGGGCCGGCGGCGGCCAGCGTCGCCTCGTCCAGCGCCACCCGCCGTTGCTGCCGCGCGGCGTCGGTGTCCTGCGGCAGGCGCATCGCGGCGATCACCCCGGCGTAGGCGCGGCCGTCGGCCACGACCAGGTCGACCAGCTCGCCGCGCAGCTCGCGCGCCCGGTTGCCGGTGACCTCCATCTCGGGCCAGTACGCCGCGTACCGCTCACGCGCGCGGGTCAGGCTGGCACCCATCTCGACCATCGCCGCGGCGCCCGCCGCGGCGATCGCGGCGAGGGCGCCGCCGGCCGGTGCGGGCGCGTCGGAGGCAAGCCGAGCGAGCAATTCGCCGAGCGGCAGTGCGAGCAGTTCGTCGGCATCGGACACCCCGACAGCCTAGAGGTTTGCTGCAAGGCCCACGTTCGGCGGTCACGCGCGTTTCCGAAAGGGCTGCCGAGGGTTGGTTTTGCAAGCGTTCGGCCTTACCCTATGCGCTGCCAGACATAAGGACCCGAGGAGGGAACGTTGGCGGCAGTCGAGGAGCGGAAGAAACTCTTCATCCGGCCTGACGGTAAGGAGAAGGTCACGGGCGTCGGCCGGTACACGGCGGACATGAACCTGACCGGCCAGCTTCATGCGAAGTTCAAGTACGCCGCGCACACGCATGCGCGGATTACACGTATCGATACGTCCAAGGCCAAGGCCCTCCCCGGCGTCTTCGCGGTGCTCACGCACGCCGACGTGCCCGAGGTGCGGTACGGCGGTATGGTGCAGGACCGGCTGATGTTCGCGAAGGACGTCGTGCGGTTCGAGGCCGACGTGGTCGCGGCCGTCGCCGCCATCACGGCCGAGATCGCCGCCGCGGCCGTCGAGCTGATCGAGGTCGACTACGAGCCCCTGCCGGCCAACTCGGATATCGAGGCGGCGATCGCCGACAACGCGACGCTGATCCACGAGACGTGGTCGGACTACAGCGGCGACGAGACGATGGGCCGCGACAAGAACACGCTCGGCCACTCGACCATCATCCGCGGCGACGCCGCGGCGGCGATGGCCTCGGCCGACGCCGTCGTCAAGGGCCGCTACGTGGCCGACTGCTCGCAGGGTGTCCCGATCGAGCCGCGGGCCGTCATCGCGCAATGGCAGGGCGACAAGGTCACGGTCTGGTCCTCCACCCAGGTGCCGTTCGCGGCGCGCTCGGGCGTGGCTACCGTGCTCGAGATCCCCGAGTCGCACGTGCGCGTCATCGTGCCGCTGCTCGGCGGCGGGTTCGGCTCCAAGTGCGACTTCCACTTCGAGGGCCACGTCGCCGCGCTCGCCCGTGCCTCCCGTCGCCCCGTGAAGCTGGTCTTCTCGCGGCACGAGGAGTTCATCGCGCCCGACCACCGGCGCGAGGGCATGGTCATCGAACTCGAGACCGGTGTGAAGAACGACGGCACGATCGTCGCCCGGCGCGGCAAGCTCGTCATCGACGGCGGCGCGTACTGCGGCGAGGGCGGCTTCTTCGCCCAGATGGCCGCGATGCACGCGATCGGCCCGTACAAGATCCAGAACGTCGACATCGACTCGCACCTGGTCTACACGAACAACCAGCCGTCCAGCTCGATCCGCGCCCCTACGGCGCCCCAGGCCTGCTGGGCCGTCGAGCAGCACATGGACGAGGTCGCGGCGGCCATCGGCATGGACGCCGTCGAGCTGCGCCGGCGCACGCTGATCGAGGAGGGCCAGCCCGGCGCCACCGGGCAGGTCTACGACGCGATCGGCATGCGCGAGACGCTCGAGAAGGCCCAGGAGATGATCGGCTGGGGCCAGGACCTGCCTGAGGACGAGGCGATTGGCATCGCCTGCGGCTGGTGGCCTTCGTTCGGCGTGCCCTCGGGTGCGTACGTGAAGCTCAACGGCGACGGCTCGGGCGTCATCATCACGGGTGCGATGGAGTCGGGCACGGGTGCCGTCATGGGCCTGCCGATCCTCGCCGCCGAGGTGCTCGGCATGCAGCCGGAGGACTTCTCGATCCTCTACCAGGACACCGACGCGGGCCCGTGGGACATGGGCTCGTCCGGTTCGCAGACCACGTTCAACAACGGCCGTGCGGTGATCGGTGCCGCCACCGAGGTGCGTGAGCAGTTGCTCGCCGACGCCGCCGAGCAGCTCGAGGCGGCTCCGGCCGACCTCGAGGTCACCGAGGGCGTCATCCGCGTCAAGGGTTCGCCCGACCGGTCGGTCGCCATCACCGACCTGGCCGGCTCCGGCAAGGCCTATCTCGGTAAGGGCTCGGGCGACGTGCCCGAGGCCGGCGCGTCCGACATCGCGTCGCACTGCATCGGCGATCTCGGGCTCTCGTCCTTCCTCGCCCCGCAGCTGATCACGCATGCGGCGCACGTGAAGGTCGACCGCGAGACCGGCGTCGTCCGCGTGCTGCGGTTCGCGGCGGCGCACGACTCGGGCAAGATCGTCAACAAGATCGGTGCGGACGGGCAGGTGTACGGCGGGGTCATGATGGGCCTCGGCCAGGCACTCACCGAGGGCACCCAGATCGACGCCGACGGCCGCCAGCGCAACCCGCATCTGCTCGACTACAAGCTGATGACCGTCTCGGACGGACCGACGATCGACATCCACTGGGTCGAGGTCGTCACGCCGAACGCCGGGCCGAAGGGCTCGAAGGGCGTCGGTGAGCCGCCCAGCGTACCCACCTCGGGTGCCGTCGCGAACGCGATCGCCCGGGTCATCGGCAAGCACGTCAACCACCTGCCGATGACGCCCGAGCGCGTCTGGTCGACCGCCGAGGAGGCCGGCTCGTGAGCGGGTCCTACGTCGCGGCGACGAGCGTCGAAGAGGCCGTCAGGGCGCTCGGCGACGGGGCCCGCCCCGTCGCCGGGGGCACCGACCTCGTCGTCGGCTCCCGTCAGGGCAAGAAGCCCCTCCCCGACGCGCTCGTCGCCATCCACGGCATCGACGCGTTGCGCGGCATCTCCGCCGCCAGCGGCGGCCTGCGGCTCGGCGCCCTCGTCACGCACGAGGAGATCGAGTCGCACGCGGTGATCCGCGAGCGGTTCACCGGCCTCGCCGACGCCTCGGCCATCGTCGGGTCGCACGCGACCCGGGCCAACGGCACCATCGGCGGCAACGTCATGAACGCCTCGCCCGCCATGGACACCGGAGCGCCGCTGATCTGCCTCGGCGCGACCGTGGTCCTGCAGGGCCCCGGCGGCAACCGGTCGGTCGCGATCGACGAGCTCTTCACGGGGCCCGGCAAGACGATCGCGTCGCCCGACGAGCTGCTGATCGCCGTCGACCTGCCGGCCCAGGCCGCGGGCACCGGCTCGGCCTACGTCCGGCTCGAGTACCGCCGCCAGATGGAGATCGCGATCGTCGGCGCCGCTGCGTCGGTCACGATCGAGGGCGGCAAGGTGACGGCGGCCCGCGTCGCCATCACCGCGCTCGCTCCGACCATCCACCGGGTCGCCGAGGCCGAGCAGGCCCTCGTCGGCTCCGACGGCGGTAAGGCCGCGGCCACCGCGGCCGCTGCGGCGGCGGCATCGGCGGCCGCGCCGATCTCCGACGTCCGCGGCTCGGCCGACTACCGCCGCGCCATGGCAGCCGTGATCGCGCGCCGCGCGATCGAGACGGCCATCGCCCGTGCCGGGGGCGCCGATGTCGGCATCCCCGCCTCCTCGTCCACCTATGCCGCCGTCTGAGGTCACCGGATGAAGTACTCCATCACCCTGAACGTCAACGGCGTCCCGTACCCGGTCGACGTCGATCCGCACAAGAACCTGCTCGACACCGTGCGGGACCAGCTCGGTCTGACCGGCTCCAAGGAGGGCTGTGACGACTCCGAGTGCGGCGCCTGCATGATGCTCGTCGACGGCCGGCCGACCAACTCCTGCTCGTACCTGGCGATCCAGGCGGACGGAGCGTCGATCACGACCGTCGAGGGCCTCGGCGACGGCGACGACCTGTCGCCGCTGCAGACCGCCTTCCTGGAGGAGGGCGGCGTGCAGTGCGGGTTCTGCACGCCCGGCATGCTGATCTCGGCGACGGCGCTGCTCGCAGCCAACCCGTCGCCGTCCGACGAAGAGGTGCGCATCGGCCTCTCGGGCAACCTCTGCCGCTGCACCGGCTACGACGGCCTCGTCCGCGCGGTGCTGCGCGTCTCCGGCGAGACCGCGAACGCCTGACGAACGTCCGGCGGGGGTGCGTCGCTCCCGAGGCGACGCACCCCCGCCGCGTCCTTCCCGGCGCCCGCTCAGACGCGGGCAGGCTCTGGCGTGACGACCGCCGGCTCCGGGAAGACGGCGTGTCGCGCGTCGGGCTCGCCGAACCGGTACGGGCCTCCGATCACGCGCGGCGGGATGTCGAAGTTGTGCAGCGGCGGCGGTGAGGTGACCATCCACTCGAGCGTCATCGCGCCCCAGGGGTTGTTGCCGGCGATGGCGCCGTGCCGGGCGGAGTGGATCATGTTGTAGACGAAGATCAGCATGCCGGCGCCCAGACAGAACGCCGAGATCGTGATGAACAGGTTCCAGTTCTCGTACACCGGGTCGTAGTCGGCGACGCGGCGCGGCATGCCCTCGAGCCCCAGCCAGTGCATCGGGAAGAAGGTGGCGTTGGAGAACACGAACGTCGA
>JBKJIG010000086.1:0-40167 GCA_046598415.1 Gaiellales bacterium | reverse complement strand
GGACGCCTTCACGCCCGCCGTCGGCCCGGCCGGGTCGCGCCGCCACGGCAGGATCACCGCGGCCAGCCCCTCGTCCCGCTCGCGGCGGCGGTTGGGGACCTGGTCGGCGATCACGATCCGCGTACCGCCGGCGGTGAGGAACACACGGATGCGTGTCTCGCCGCCAGCCGCGCGCAGACGCACGGCGTCGGGCACCTCGCGCGCGAGATCGTCGGTCGGGCACGGGATGTCGAGCGCCGCCGCGCCGGCGGCGAGGCGCTCCAGGTGCTCGTCGAGACCGAATGGCACGCCGTTGTAGGTCCGGATCGACTCGTAGACGCCGTGGCCGAGCAGCCCGGGGTCGAGGGGACGCACCGCGGGCGCCGCCGGATCGCTGTCGGCTCCATCGACCAGGACCACCATCTCGCGCATGGGATGAACCGTACAGGCGTGCCAGTAGGATCCAAACAGTGGCCCGGTTCCGTGACAACGCGATGTTGCAGACGCGGGACGGCCAGCTGTTTCTGGCGGCGCAGTCGCTCGATGCGATGGCGATCGGCGTGGCGCAGGTAGCGCTGCCGTGGCTGGTCCTGGATGCGACCGGTTCCGAGGCGCAGGCGGGCCTCGTATTCATGCTCGGCCTGGCGCCCTACGTGGTGTTCGGATTGCCGGCCGGCCTGATCGCCGACCGGTTCCGCCGCCGAAACGTGATCTGGATGGCGCACGCGTTCCAGGCCGTCGTGGCCGTGATCGTACCGGTGTGGGCAATCGCCGGCACGCCGCCGATCCTGGTTGTCGCCGCGACGGCGTTCGCGGTCGGCAGCGCCCGCGCCTTCTCCGATGCCGGTGCGTTCGGCGCGATCTCGAGTCTCGTCGGCCGGGAGCAGTTCTCGTCCGGTCAGGCGATCCTGGGCGCGTCGTGGTCGATCGGCCTGGTTGCCGGGCCGGCGGTCGGCGGCGCGCTGATCGGCATCATCGGCGCCGCCGGCGCGCTCGGCGTGCAAGCGGTGGCGTTCCTCTGCGCGGCGCTGCTGATCCTGATGGTGCGCTCGAGCTTCGGCGATTCGGTGCCCCCGGAGGGCGGCCTGCTCGACGGCACCTGGGCCGGCGTGCAGTTTCTGCTCCAGGACCCGATGCTGCGCACGCTGAGCGGCGTTGGCTCGCTGTGGAACCTCGCCGCCGCCGGCTCCTGGGCGCTGGCTGTGCCGCTGCTGCGTCAGGAGGTCGGCCTGTCGGCGCACGAGGCCGGAGCGGCGCTGGCTGCGGGCGCACTGGCGGGCATCCTCGCGGCGCCGGTGCTGCATCGCATCGAGAAGCGCTGGCGCGGACCGCAGCTCTACGTGATGACGATCTTCTGGAGCGCGCCGCCGATCGCGGCGCTCGGCCTGGCGGTCGGCTTCTGGGGCGCGATGGCCGCGATGGTGCTCGTGAACCTGATCGACTGGATCGTGATGAGCGTGTTCATCGGCGAGCGCCAGCGGCGCGCGCCCGACGACATGCAGGCCCGCGTCGGCATCTCGGGCCGCATGATCATGACCGCGTCGATGACGGTCGGCACCACGGTCGCGAGCGGCCTGACGACGTTCTTCACGCTGCGCGAGCTGTTCGTCGCGATGTCGATCGCGACGGTGCTGGTCGGGGTGATCGCCGTGCCTTTCGTGCGTCGCGCCGCGCGCGAGCTGGCCGTTGCCTGAGACCCGCCGCATCGGGCGGCGCAACGTCGTCAAGCGGCTCCGGGCCATCGACGGCGAGCCGGGCCGCACCATCTACGCCGGCGGCGAGGCGACGTTCGAGCGCGCGGGCGAGACGCTCACGGTGCGACCGGCGTTCGGGCTGCCGCACGAGATGACGTACGACCGGGTGCGGTGCGGCCCGTGCATCGAGGCGCTGGAGCGCGACGCCACGGTCGGCGTGATGCTGGTCCGGCTGGGCGGCTACGCGATGGGCGTGTTCGTCGGCGAGGAGCTAGTGTCGTCGAAGGTGGGAACGCGGCTCGTCAAGGGCCGCCACAAGGCGGGCGGCTCGTCTTCGAACCGGTTCCGCCGGCGGCGCGAGGAGCAGGCGGCAGTGCTGCACGAGTCGGCTGCGGCCACGGCGGCACGGATCCTGCTGCCGTGGGTCGACCGGCTCGAGACGGTCGTGCTGGGAGGCGACCGGGAGGCCGTGAAGCAGACGCTGGCGGAGCGGGCCGATCTCGCTCCGGTCGCGGCGCTCGCGCAGGCGCGATTCGTGGCGGTGCCCGATCCGCGCCTGCGCGTGCTGCAGGCTCTGCCGTACGAGCTCTACTCGGCCGAGGTCACCTCGACCGAGTCGTGACCCGGAGTCAGGCTGCGTTGACGCCGGTGCCGATCGGGCATGCGACGCCGGTGCCACCGATACCGCAGTAGCCGCCGGGGTTCTTGTCGAGGTACTGCTGGTGGTAGTCCTCGGCGTAGTAGAAGTCGCCCGCCTCGTGGATCTCGGTGGTGATCGATCCGCGATGGTTGGCGGCGAGCGCCTCGTTGTAGGTGTCGCGCGAGGCGAGGGCGGCGGCCAGCTGCTCGTCGGTGGTGGTGTAGATCGCCGAGCGGTACTGGGTGCCGGAGTCGTTGCCCTGGCGCATGCCCTGGGTCGGGTCGTGGCCCTCCCAGAAGGTCTTCAGGATCTGCTCGAACGAGACCTGCTTCGGGTCGTACGCGACGAGCACGATCTCGGTGTGGCCGGTGCGGCCCGAGCAGACCTCGCGGTAGCTCGGATTCGGCGTGGAGCCGCCCGCGTAGCCGACGGCCGTGGTGTAGACGCCGGGCAGGCGCCAGAAGATGCGCTCGGCGCCCCAGAAACAGCCGAGGGCGACCCGGACGGTCTCGACGCCGTCGGGGAACGGGGGCACGAGCGGCGTGCCGAGCACGGTGTGGCGCTCGGGGACGGCGATCGGGGTGTCGCGGCCGGGCAGTGCGTCGGCGGCGGCGGGGATCTCGGACTTCTTGGAAAACAGCATCGTGCCTCTATGGTCGCAGGTGAGGCAAGAGCGTTACAGCCGCGGCGCTACGGCCTGAGCGTGACGGGCCGCTGGTAGAGGCACTGGACGGCGCCGTCCTTGGCGGAGTAGACGATCGCCTCGACCACGCCGGTCTGCTGCGTGCCGACGCTGTGCCGCAGGATGGTCGTGAACGGGCCGGTCGGCGTGGCGGCGGTGACCGTCTTCGCGGCGACCACCTGGCCACCCGCGCGCCGGAGGCGGACGCGGAACGTGTTCTCGAAGATCCGCGTCGTGACGGTGCCGCGCACGTTCACGCGCCGGGAGGTGGACGCCGTGGTCGGCAGGATCTTCAGGCAGCCGCCGGTCGCCAGCTGTGCGTGGGAGGCGCGCCGGTAGAGGTCGATCACGAGCCGGTCCGGGCCGTGCACGACGGTGTAGCCGAGGAACTTGAAGCGCCGGGTGGCCGACGTGATCCGCACGCGCAGGCCGCTCGCGACGCGCACGACCGAGACGCTCGCCCCGTTGGCGCCGACCGCCGCCGCGTTGGTCATCGCGCCGGCCTTCGTGATATCGAGCCGCCCGCGTCCCTGCGTGTCGATGTTGCCGGGCGGCATGTTCACGTCGTTGATCGCGAGCGGTCCGCCCGTGAAGTCGACCACCACGCGGACGAAGCCAGTATGGGGCGCGATGCGGATCCGCTTCGCGGTGAGCGCTGCCGACGCGGAGGCCGGCAGGACGGCGACGAGCACGAACGCGACGATCAGGGCGATGGGGCGGAATCGCTTCATGGCTGCATGGTGGCACTCGGAGCCGCGAACGGAAAGGGCCGGCGCCGGTACGATCAGGTGCGTCCGCCTCCGTAGCTCAGGGGATAGAGCAATGGTTTCCTAAACCATGTGTCGCATGTTCGAGTCATGCCGGGGGCATCGCCGTTCGAGAACAGAATCGTGCATGGCTAAGCCAAAACGGAAAGTCCGTCGATCGGGCTCGATATCCGCTCAGATAGGCACACGTCGTGTGGCGGTCGTGTATTTGTACCCTGCATTGAACGATTCCGTACCGGCGCCCGACTCAGTCCCGCGACGCTTAGCGCGCTCCGAAACTCCGTCGCCGCGGCGTGCCTCGAGCGGGACGATGCCATCGTGGCTGGAGGAGTAGTCGTGCTTGATCTCCCGCTGCAGCTCGCCCTCGCCGTCGGGGATCTCGCGGGCCAGCTCTGTCGCAAGCTTTGTCATCGTCTACGCGGCGATGATGTTGTAGGCCGGCCCGTACGGGAACTTCGTGATGTTCTCCGCTCCGCGCTCGGTGATCACGAGGATGTCGTGCTCGCGGTAGCCGCCCGCTCCCGGCTGTCCGTCGGGAATCGTGATCATCGGCTCCATTGAGACGACCATTCCCGGCTCGAGGACGGTTTCGATGTCCTCGAGCAGCTCCAGGCCGGCTTCTCGACCGTAGTAGTGGGAGAGGACGCCGAACGAATGGCCGTACCCGAATGTGCGGTGCTCCAGCACGCCGTTCCGGCGGAAGATCTCATTTAGCTCGATGGCGATGTCGCTGCAGCGGTTGCCCGGGCGCAGGAGCTCCAGCCCGCGCTCGTGGACCTCGACGTTGATCTCCCAGTACCGAAGCGAGGCGTCGTCGCAGTGGTCGAAGAACAGCGTCCGCTCGAGCGCGGTGTAATAGCCCTGGATCATCGGGAAGCAGTTGAGGGAGAGGATGTCGCCCTTGCGCACCTCGCGGGTCGTCACCGGGTTGTGGGCGCCGTCGGTGTTGATACCCGACTGGAACCAGACCCAGGTGTCCATCAGCTCGGAGTGCGGATAAGCGCGGGCGATCTCGCGCACCATCGCCTGAGTGCCGGCGAGTGCGACCTCGTACTCCGGGACGCCCTCGTGGACTGCCGCGACCACCGCGGCGCCGCCGATGTCGGCCGTCCGCGCGCCCCCGGTGATGACGGCGATCTCCTCGGCCGATTTCACCATCCGCTGCCGCATGCACGCGGCGCCGATGTCGACGAGTTCGACGCCGTCGAGCGCCGCCTGCAGCTTTTCCCGGTTCTGGAGTGTGACGTGGTCGAACTCGATCCCGACCCGCCGCGTGGCTGCAGGGACGATGTTGCGGACGGCGTGGAAGAAGTTGTCGCGCTGCCAGTCGGTGTAGACGATGTTCTCGCCGTAGGTGCGTCGGTACGGCTGGCCGTAGTCGATGTTCGCGCTGATCGACGTCTGCGAGTCGTCCGTGACGACGAGCCCGTAGAATCGCCCGAAGTGGCAGTAGAGGAAGTCGGCGTAGTAGCTGATGTTCTGGTAACTCGTGCACAGGGCGACGTCGACGCCCGATTCCGCCATGACGGAGCGCAGGTTTGAGAGCCGGCGCTCCATCTCCTGCGCCGAGAACATGCCCTGCACCTTGTCGCCATTTGGCAGGTGGATCAGCGATGGTCGATCTGTCTCAGTGGCTCTCATGTCAGCCCTCCCAGTTGCTCGCTTCCGGGCCGAGTATCGAGGCCGACAAGAGGCGGGCATATCTCTCCCCTCCCCTTGAGGTCTGCCCCGACCCGAGGGGCATGTAGATGATGGCACTCTTGTGACTTTTGTGTCAAGGCAAGAAATCTGCTCAGGAGGTTCGCGAGGATGTGGCTGACGCCATCGAACCGGCTCGCTAGGGATCCGTGGTCGGACTCGGCCCATCCGCGACCGGCCATTCTGGACCGTCATCGATCAGTGCCGCGAGCGTGGCGTACACGAGGATGTCGACGGCCAGGAACGCGAACGATCCGGCCAGGAAGGCGAGGGTGTGCGGTGGTCGTCCCACGAGCCCGGCGAGGCGGCTGATCTCGACCACCACCAGCAGGACGAACGCTCCGCCGCCAAGGTAGCCGGTGGCCTTCCAGGTTCGTGCCGTGATCGCCACCGCGCGCGCGCCGAGCGGCCCGGAGACGGGCTCCCGCCGCGTCGAGACGGCTGCCGCGACGGCGATCCAGGCGACGCCGAGCAGCAGGCCGCCGATCGCGTCGCTGGGACGATGCCAGCCGGTCACCAGCACCGCGACGCCGACCAGCGCGACGAGTCCGCCGCCGGCGACGGCGGCCCGGCGGCGCCATCGGTGGCCGACGACGACGACCAGCGCCGCGGCGAGCGCGGCGGCCGCGGTCACGTGCCCGCTGGGATAGCTGGTGACCGTCGCGACGGCCTGATCACCCAGCAGTCGCGGGCGCGGCAGCAGCCACCGCTTCAGGATCGCTGCGGAGCCAGCCGCGAGCAGGATCGCGATGCCGGTCGCCTCACCCAGCCGCACTCGCCGGCGGGCCGCGGCGACCAGTGAGGTGCCGACGCCGAAGAACAGCACCGCGCCGAGCGTCAGCTGACTGAGAAGCGTCTGCGCGGTTGGTTCGAGACGCCCCGACGTACGGCCGAGGAGTACGTCCCGTTCGAACCGCTGACCGACGCGCGACCGCTGCGCGAGCAGGTAGATCACGAGGACCGACGCGAACAGCACCGTCCCGAACGCAACGAGCCGGCGGATGTACGACCGGCGCGCCCCGTCCAGCTCCGCTACCGCCTCCCACAGCATCGCCAGCACGGCACCGGCGACCGTGGCCGTCGTGACCGCGCGGGGGGATATCCGCTGGCCGACGTGGGAGTCGATCCAGAGGGCGACCAGCAACGACAGTGCGCCCGCGACAGCCCCCACCGTGAGCGTGTGCCGCTGCGTGAACTGCCCGCGCAGCGTCCACCGGCCGGCATCGGTCGCGTCAACGTGCTCGTGTAGACCGGCACCCACTCGATCGAGATCGTCCGCCACGTCGACCATCATCACCCCGCGCGTGCCGCAATGCGATCCGCTTGGCCCCGCGGCCCGACGCGGCTGCGATCGCCGGGTCCTCAGCAGGAGGCGATCGTGGATCCGTCGTCCGCGAGGATCACGAGGCGGTTGGTGCCGTCGCCGAGTGCTGTCTTGGCAGCATCGCACCGCGTCTTGACGATGCCGGCCAGGGTGTCGTTCGCTCCGAGCGTGGTCTGGACCGTGACGGTTCCGTCGGCGTCGTTGACTTCGACGCCACGAATCGCGGCCTCGACGCCTGGAAGTGCCGATTCGACGCGCTGTCGCGCATCGTCCGCAACGGACGAGCCTGCGTCGGCTGCCGCGGACGTCGCTGCCTCAGCTGCGGACGTTGCTGCCTGCGCTACCGATGTCGCCGCCTCTGCCAGCGACGACGTGGGGGGAGGGTTTGTCGTGGATCCGCTGCCGCCGCATCCGGCCGCCAAGAGCACGGTCAGGCTCGCCAGGGCGAGCGTCGAGATTGGTCGCAGGTTCATGCTCAATCCACCGCCTCGTATCGAAGGTCACTCGGTGCAGGTACCCCGTAGGCGCCGAGCCGAATCCCTTCGCGATCGGTCCTCCGACGCTGGGATTCGACCTTCGCCGGCCGGCGCCGACAGCGGCTGTGGACCGGCGCGAGACCCTGCCATGCTTGGCTGCGTGGCGCATCGTGTCAGTTGCTGGATCGTCCGCCTGCGGTGGGTGATCGTGGCGGCGTGGTGTGTGGCGGCCATGCTGGTGATCGTCGCTCCGCCGTCCGGCGCCCCGAAGGGCGAGCTGACCGGGCTGGTGCCGGACAATGCGGCGTCGATCGCGACACGCGTGCGATCGGCGGAGCTGTTCGCGGCGCCACTGCTGACGGAGACGCTGATCGTGCAGCGCGACCCGGAGGGCCTGCCGGCGGATGCGCAACAACGCGTGCTGGAGCGGGCGGGACGCCTCTCGGCCGGGTTGGCTGCGGCGGCTGAGCAGGGGCCGGTCACACGGGTCGGCGATCTGGCGTTGACGGGATTCCCCGAGCTGGCCTACGCGCTGCCGTTCGTGAACGACCAGCGCGCGCTGCCGGGCGCCCGCGAGCATGGCACGACGGGCATCACCTACCTCTTCTTCCCGCCGCGCTACAGCATCAAGACGCGGACGCGGGTCGCGCGCACGTTCGCAGCTCAGCTCATGACGGCGCCAGGGGATGCGTTCGTCGGCGTGACCGGCGCGACGCCCGCTCGGGCGGAGCAGGTGGAGCTGATCAAGCAGGCACTGCCGTTGATCGACCTGGCGACCGTGCTGGTGGTGCTGCTGATCATCGGTGTGCACTTCCGCTCCGCCGTTGCGCCGCTGGTGGTGCTCGCGACCGTCGGGATCGCGGTGGTCGTTGCGCGCGGGCTGGTCGATCTCGGCAGCGGCGCGACCGGCATCACGGTCCCCGGCGAGCTGGAACCGCTGATCGTGGTCCTGCTCCTGGGCGTCGTGGCGGACTACGGCATCTTCTTTCTCGACTCGATGCGGTCGGCGCTCGCCTCCGATCAAGCTGTCCGAGCTGCGGCGGTCGCCGCGACGGAGCGAACGCTGCCCCTCGTCGTCGCAGCGGTCGTCGTGGTCGCTGCCGGGACGGCGAGCGTTGCGGTGGCGCGGCTCGGGTTCTTCCGGGCAATGGGCCCGAGCCTCGCCGTGGCGGTGCTGGTGGGCGGTGCCGTCGCGTGCACGCTGGTGCCTGCATTGATGGCGATTCTGGGGCGCCGGATGTACTGGCCCCGGGGAGTCGGCGACACCGCGCTACCGCGGAAGCGGTTGGTGTCGTTCGCCACAACTCGCGCTGTCCGCCAGTCGCGACGCGTGGCGACGCTGATCACCGCCGTGGTTGCCGGCGTCGCGGTGTTCGTCGTCGGTCTCCCGCTCGGATTCGGGCTGATCGGATCGCTGCCGTCGAGCAGCGAGCCGGCCCGCGCGGCGCGCGCCGCCGAAGCGGGAATCGCACCCGGCGTTCTCGCCCCGACCGTGATCCTGCTGGAGCAGCCGGGGATCGGAAAACGCCGGGCCGAGCTGGCCGCCCTCGAGCAGAGTCTGGAGGCGATGCCCGACGTCGCCGGGGTGATCGGACCGCGCGAGCAACCCGACCTGCGACCGGTCGGCGCGGTGATCTCACTGAACAACAACGCCGTGCGCCTGTTCGTGATCCTGCGCGCGGATCCGTTCAGTGCTGCGGGAATCGACTCGCTGAAACGGGTCAAGCGACGCGTCGCGCTCGTCACGCGCCAGTCAGGGCTGGGAGCCGTCGCTCTCGGCTACGGCGGAGACACGGCGCTCGCCGAGGAGACCGTCGCGGCCGTCCGCGACGATCTCCTCCGCGTCGCCGTCGCCGCATTGCTCGTCAACTTCGTCCTGATCATGGTGATCCTCCGCAGCGTCGTGGCGGCCGCCTATCTCCTTGCCGCGAGCGCGCTCGGACTCGCGGCCACGCTCGGCCTGCTCCGGCTCGTGTTCGTCGATCTCCTCGGGCATCCGGACGTCACCTACTTCGTGCCGTTCGCCGCCGCCGTCCTGCTGTTGTCGCTCGGATCGGACTACACGATCTTCGTCGCGGGACGCGTCTGGCAGCATGCCCGCGGCCGGCCTATCCGCGACGCCGTCGATAGCGCGATCGCCGAGACGACAGGCCCGGTGACGGCGGCCGGAGTTGCGCTCGCCACGAGCTTTGCATTGCTCGCGATCGTTCCGACGGTGACGTTCCGCGAGCTGGCGTTCGCGCTCGCCGGCGGCATCCTGCTCGACGCCTTCGTGATTCGAACCGCCCTCGTGCCCGTCCTCATCCACCTGGTCGGAGAAACCAACCGGTGGCCCGGTGGGCGCTTCTCGGCCGCGGCCTTCCCCACCTCACCGATACCGGCTCAGGCCGGCGGCACGCCGTCGGCGCGCGACGGAGTGCCCTTCACCGCGGTCGTCGCCGCCCTGGGGCTGACGCTGGTTGCGACACGGCGCTACCTCCGCTCGAAGCGAAAGCGAAGTTGAGCTGACGCCGCACGGACGGCGGCTAGCGGCGCCTGATGATTTGCACCATCGTCGTCGTGCCGGCGCGGTTCGAGACCTTGTACACCAGCCGGTGGACTCCCTTGCGCAACTTGCGGGTGTCGACGGGGATGCGGAGATGGATGTGGCGCGCGTCGGTCGAGATCGATGTCCGCGAGTAGACGCTCCTACCATCGAGCCGGACGGAGATCCTGCGCAGCCCGCTCTCGCTCGCGAGATGGGCGCGATACTGAGGGATGCCGCGGCGGGTGGTGGTGCGGAGCGCTCGCACCGTCGGCTTGACCGCGGGGAACGCGCCGATCGGGCACGGATTCTTGGTCGTGAACGCGCGCAGCCGATCGAGGAACACGGCCGAGTCGTAGATGTGGTCGCCCTGATCGAACAGGGACATGTAGACCGAGTGCGGGCCGGGCTTGATCGGCGTCGTGATTCGCAGCAGCGGCGTGCCGCCGTCGTACCGGGTGCCCCTCGCGTTGGCGCGGTTGGCACTGGTGTCGCCAGTCGTGCGGATGTTCAGGGGTTCGCCATTCGAGCGCAGCGTGTTCGACCGGATCGCGAAGTTGTGCGGGGCGATCACCCTCGATCCGATCGTCGTCCAGTCGTTGATGTCGAGTTCCATCAGGAATGCGTCGTTGAACGTCACGCCGGGGAACTCGGGGAACTCCTCGCTCATGAAGCGCGCGTCGAGGCTGAGACAGTTGCGGCCGGCGGGAACCACCAGATCGACCTTCAGGACCGACACGTCGAAGTCGGTGTCACCGTTCACGTTCGGGCCGTTCAGGTCGGCGGACAGGTTCAATCCCGGCGCGCCGAACAGGTTGGGCGTGTTTCCGGTTGAGAGGATCGCGTACGTGCTCGCGTTCCGGGGGAATCCGACCCCCGGCGTGTTGGAGACCGCGCTCGGCGTGCCGAGCGGTGGGATCGTCACGAAGCTCGCGCCCGTGACCAGCGAGTACTGCGATGACATCGCGTCCGCGAGCTCGCTCGCCGATCGGGTCGGAACAACCGCTGCCGACGCTGCCGAGACGCCAACAACGAGACCGGCCGCCGCAATGGACACGGCCGAAACCGTTCGTCGGAACCGCATGCGGTGTCTCCCCTGTCGTCCCTCGGGCGGCGCCCGAGTTCCCCGTGTCCACGGTAGCGGCCGACGACCTGTGCCACAAGTCTCGTTCTCCGCACGGATTCGCTCAGCCTTGGCTGAGACCGCCACCCTGCAGCATCGAAATCAGCGTGGCGATCGGTGCCTTGTCGATCGCGAAGCGCAACGCGACAGCCGTGACTCCGGTCAGGGCTCCGGCCTCTTCCGCATCCGTGACGGCGCCGCGCAGCGCACCCCGGGTGGCGTCGTCGAACGCCGCGTCCGACAGTCCCTGCGAGCGCTTGAACTTGTCCAGCTCGGCGCCCGACGTCAGGGCGAGGGCGAGCTCCGATGGAGCAACGCCCAGGTCGCACGATGCGCGGAAGAAGGCCCGCAACGCGACCTGGTCGGCGACCCGGCGGGTGCTCGCCGTCGTTCGCCAGGGAGTCGGGCTGCACGGGTCGCTGGTGCCGCGGAGGACCTCGATGACCTGATTCAGCGGCACGGTGTCCACCGCCTCGCGCAGCGCGGCAAGCTCCAACGGGGACAGGATGCCGGAATCCGACGCGTCGGTCAGCGCCTGATCTGCCGCTGGCCGGACCGCGCGTTCGACGGTGCCGGGCGGGACCTGTTGGTCCTGCTCCAGCGCGGCGATCGCCTCGGGCGACAGGAGCGCGAGCGTCAGGCGTTCGCGGCTGACGCCGAGGGTGCACGCCGCCCGCTGGACGCCGTCGAGGGCCAGCTCGCTGGCCAGCTCGACCCGTTCCGTCGCCGTGGGCTCCGTCGGCGGCGAGCACGGATCTGCAACCGGCCGCGGCTGATAGCTCCGCCCGCCCGCCAGCACGTAGACGACGACGACACCGATCGCGAGCGTCACGGCAAGCACCACCAGGAGCCGGCCGCTCTTCACCGCGGGCCCGATCTGCGTGCGGTCAGCAGCGCCGGGACGAGCGCGAGCAGTGCCAGCAGGGCCGCGAGCACGAACGACCGCCCGAAGGCATGCGTCCCGGCCCGTTCGACCTCGTCGACGATGTCACGGTGCAGACTGGTGTATGCCGCCCGGTCGGCGGCCGCAGGCCGGTTCCGGGCGAACGCGGGCGCGAGATTCGGGAGGCGACCGTCGGCGGCTTGGATCTCGGCGATCAGATCGTCGCCGAGCGCCACCTTCAGGCGCACCGGGATGGCCGCGTCGAGCAACCGCGCCGTGCCCGCCTCCTCGGCACTGCGCCGTGCCCGCGTCAGGTCGGCCGTGAAGATCGGAGTGAGCAGCAGAATCCCGACCACGATCCCGGCGTGGCGGGCCGCGATCGTCCAACCCCCATGCACCGTCTGCGGAAGGCGGTTGGCGAGCGCCGCCTCGGTCAGCGCCGTGACCGCGAGCCCCAGCCCGATGCCGATCAGAATTTGCGGCGCGATCGTCCAGACGACGCGAGCATGTGGGAGCAACGAGAGGCTCCACGTCCCGCCCGCGATCAGGATCAATCCGGCCACCGCACGGGGCCCGATCGATACCCGTTCGTGAACGACCCGACGCGAGGCGAACGCCGCCAGCGGCATCACCGACACCGCCACCGCGGCGGTCAGGGGACTGCGCCCCCAGCCATCCACGACCAGCAGCACGATCAGAAACAACGCCGCGATCAGCGCCGCCGACAACAATCCGAGAGCGAATTGAGCCGAGACGTTCAATGGCGTCTTCGCCGGCCGCGGCTCCGGGACGCGAGCCCGCCGCAGCCCACGAACTGCCGGTAGCACCGCCACGGCAAGAGGAGCCTGCACGACGAAGATGGCCTGCCAGGCGATCAGCTGCGTGAGCAGCCCGCCGACGGCGGGCCCAACGGCAGCCCCGACCACGCCCGCCGCCGCCCAGACCCTCGCCGCGTCCCGCTCCGAACCGGACGTCTGACGCATCAACTGCAGCGCCGAACACACGATGGCAGCCCCCGCCACCGCCTGGAGACACCGGCCCGCGAGGAGCACGGCGATGCCACCGGCGACCGCGCACAGAAGCGACGCCGCCGCGAACACCACAGCCCCCGCCGCGAACACCCAGGTGGGCGGGACGCGACGACTGAGACGCGCCGCCGGCACCGCCGCCAATGCCAGCACGCCATTGAAGAACGTCAGCACGTACGAGACCGAGGTGATGCCGACGTCGAACTGGCTCAAGATATCCGGCAGGGCCAGCACGACGACCGACGAATCCGCCAGCACCAACGCCACCGCAACAGCGAGCAGCGGCATCTGCAGACGCCCCGCGACAGCCGGCTGGGACGGCGTTCCGACGGCCGGGCCGCTCACTAGCCGAGGCCGTCGACGGTGCGCGAGAGCCGGCGTCGCGTCATGGGACACGCGAACGGCCGACGGCCAGCAGTTGAAACGACCCGCAAAGACAAGACATCCCGCAACGTAGTCGAATCCGGGGCGCCGCAGCGGGGTGGGGGCCGAATCATGCCCACGAGTTCTTCGGCTACCGGCAGTCGATCTAGCGGACCGGCGTCGCGGCGCTAGTAGGCTCTGTCAGGCGGTCGATCGGAGCGGCGCCCCGCTTCGGGAATGGAGAGCAGGAGCAATGCAGCGCTGGTACATCCCAACGCTCGCCGAGTCGTCCGACAAGCGCATCGAGCGCGAGCCCGGAGCCGACGCGTCGCGCGTGGCGTCCAACGGTCGCCAGAAGCCGCGCGTGTTGTTCTCGTCGCCCGAGTGCCGGCTGATCGTCCTCGACCTGCGCCGTGGCGAGGACATGCGCGATCACACGGTTCGAGAACGCGCCGTCGTCGAGGTGGTATCGGGACGAGTCTCGGTCACGACCGCCCAGGAGACCGTCGAGTGCGACGCCGGCACGGTCGTGACCTTCGACCCCGGCGAAAGCCACTCGCTCCGCGGCCTCGACGACGCGCGCCTCCTGCTCGTGCTCGCGCCCTGGCCGGCAAGAGGGCACAACGACTCGGCCGAACGGCCGCACGATCAACACCTACCCGCGAACGCCACGGTCGAGCCGGTCAGCTCGACCAACAGCGCGCCTGCAGATGGGTCAGTGCCGCCGAGCGGCTCGTAAGCCGGGGGCTGCGCGACCGGTAGGGCTCCCCTAGCTGCGTCGCTCGCTCGCGTCCGAGTTCTCGTCCTCGCAGGGCGATCGAGGCCGATCCGATCGTCGTCGGCGACGGGAACACGTCGACGCTCACCGTCAGCGTCGGCGGTGCGCTGGCGGACACCGATACCGCTCCGCCCGAGTTGATCGAGCGCGCCGATCTCGCCCTCTACGCGGCCAAGCGGCGCGGTCGCAACCAGGTGCGGCTCGGCAGCGACCTCCGGGCCGAACAAGAGCTTACCCGCGCGTTGCGCAAGCGATCCGCGTAGACGCTCCGCGCGAGCAGACTCACTCGAACGGCGGCCCGTCGTCGTCGTCGCCGACCGCGCCGGGCTCGGCGTCGTCGGACCGGAACGCCGGCGCGCCGCACGCCGGGCACGGGTCCTCGCTCACCGGGCGGCCCTCGCCGCAGCCGGTGCAGCGGACAGTGATCATGAAGTCGTCGGCGATGGGAGCCAAGTCTCGCACGCGTCGGCGGGCGCGACGGCAGCGAGTAGGGTGTCGCGATGCGTGCATGCGTGATCGGAGCCGGGTTCGCCGGGCTCGCAGCGGCCGACCACCTGGCCACGGCCGGCGCCGACGTCGTCGTGCTCGAGGCACGCGACCGGGTCGGCGGCAGGATCTGGTCGGACCGCCTCGCGAACGGGGCGCTCGTCGAGCGCGGCGGCGAGTTCATCACCGACGGCTACACCGAGACCGAGCAGACATGCGCGCGGCTCGGTCTGCGGCTCGTCGGCATGGGCATCCGCTACCCGCATCGAGCGCTGCGGCCCGATCCCGGCATCGACCGCGCCGCGGCGTTCGCTGCCGCCGCTGCCGTCGAGGCCGCCGCGGCAGCCACGCCCGACGTGTCTGCCCTGGAGCTGCTGGAACAGGTCGTCTCCGACGCCGACATCCGCGAGCTGTTCGCCGCGCGCGTGCAGTCGTCGCGGGCGCATCCGATCGACGACCTCGATGCCGGCTTCCTGCTCAGCGTCTCGAAGCTCCTCGCCAACGACGAGGCACGGCGCGTCGAGGGCGGCAACCAGCTGATCGCCGATCGCCTCGGAGAGCGCTTGGGCGGCGCCGTGAAGCTCCGTACGCCCGCCCGCGCCATCGCCCACGACGGCGTCGGCGCGCGGGTGCGCACCGACGCGGGCGAGATCGAAGCGGACGTCGTCGTGGTCGCCGTGCCGCACACGCTGCTGACGCGCCTGCCGATCGAGCCGGCACTGCCCGGCGATCTCGCCGCCGCGCTGGCCGCAATGCCGATGTCGGTCGCCGCGAAGCTCTCCGTGCCGCTCACCGGGCAGGTGGCCTCCGACGCGGTCATGTCGGTGCCGCGTCGCTTCTGGGCGTATACGACGCCGTGCGACCAGGTTGGGATCGCCTCGGTGTCGTCCTGGGCCGGCGCCGCGCCGGTGGTCGACGCGCTCGGTGCCGCCGAGGGTTCGGAGACGTGGCTCGCCGCCATCCGCACGCTCTGGCCCGAGCTGCCGCCGACGGCCGGGGAGGCCTGCGTGACCTCGTGGCGCGAGGACCCGTGGTCGCTCGGCGCCTACTCCGTGCGGCGCGCGACGGGCGATGCGAACGAGCAGCGGCTCCTCGAGACGCCGATCGGGCGCATCGTGTTCGCGGGCGAGCACACGGCGGGCGACGGGTGGGTGGCGACGCTCGAGGGCGCACTGCGCAGCGGCCGCCGGGCCGCCTCCGACGCGCAGTCGATCAGCGCTCGCGGGGCGCGTACCGGCGGTGCAACATGAGCTGGTTGCCGTCCGGGTCGGTGAACGGCGCCATCAGGCAGACCCCCGAGTCGATCGTGTCCGATGCGAACTTCACGCCGGCCGCCTCCAGCTGAGCGCGCGCCTCGGCGACGTCGGGGACGCGGAGCGCGACCGGGTTCGGCGTCGCCTCGAACGGGCGGCCGACCATGTCCGGGTTCCAGATCGCCAGCGTGACGCCGCCGGCCCGCACCTCGACCCAGCGCGGTGAGTCGACGTCGAGCGGCAGGCCGAGCGTCTCGGCGTAGAACACCTTCGCCCGCGCGACATCGCGGGTCGGGATGAGGATGAAGTCGAGCTCCTCGACCTGGATCGCCACGGTGCACCTCCGCGCATCGACGCTCTATCCGGACCGGGCGGATCATCCCAGATAGCGATCGGGTCTCGCTCGTGTCGCGGTGCGATCACGAAGCGCCCGCACCGGCCGCGGATCGACGAGCCGACGGTACGTTCAGAGGGTGGGCACGTCTGCCGCCACGGTCGCCCCTGCGCGCAAGCGCTGGGTGCGACCGCTCATCACCTGGGTCCTCGTGGTCCTGGCGGTCGTCGCCGGCACCGTCGGCGGGGCGACGCTGGCCCTGCGCGCGTTCGGTGCGAGCACCGCCCACCTGGCGCTCGGCACCGTCACGATCAAGGTCGAGGCGAGCACCGCCGGCCGGGCCGAGCTGTACATGCCGCTTGTGGACTGGGAGGTCGTCACGCGGCCGTTCGCCGCGCCCGTCACGATCCGGGCCGAGGTGACGAGCGTCGATCGCGAGCAGGCGCTGGTCGCCCTGCGGTCGGGCGCCGACGCGAACCGCAAGGTCGAGCAGGCTCGATCACAGGCGCCGCCGCTGGTGCGCGACGCCGTGCGGCATGCGCTGCTGGTCGCCGCGCTCGGCGGCATCGCCGGCGCGCTGCTGGCCGGCTGCGTCCTGGCGGTCGTGCTCGGCCGGCGGCGGCTGGTCGTGTTCAGCCTGCCGGCCGGGGTGGTCGCGACCGCGGCCCTGCTGGTGCCGGTTGGCTGGAGCCTCTCGCACGTCGACTACCGCGCCTTCCAGCACCCGACGTTCCACGCGCATGGCGCCGAGCTGCCGCGGCTGCTCGCCTTCTCGGCGCAGCTGACCGACGCCTCGAAGGGCTACACGGCGTCGTACGAGACCGCGCTCCTGGGCCTCGTCAACCTCGTCAGCGTCGTGTCGGACCCGACCACGCCGCCGACCGCCGTGCACGAGTTCGTCGTCGGCTCCGACATCCACTCCAACCCGTTGCCGCTGCGCGCCTTCGGCCGCTACGCCAAGGGCAAGCCGATCTTCCTGGTCGGCGACTTCAGCCAGCTCGGCACCGCGTACGAGTCCTCGATCGCCGACGACGTGGCGGCGCTCGGGCCGACGATCGTCGCGGTCAGCGGCAACCACGACACGCTGCCGCTGATGAAGCGTCTTGCAGCGCGCGGCGTGACGGTGCTGCGCAACGACGGCGTGCTCGACCGGCGAGGCGACGTCGTGCCAGGGCCGGTGATCACGGTCGCCGGGATGACCGTGGCCGGCTGGTCGGACCCGCTGGAGGCGCCGACCGCCACGTTCGGCGTGCACCCGCTGGAACTGCAGGGCGACGGCTTCACGACGGCCGGCGAGCGGCTGGTGCAGTGGTTCGACGGGCTGCGGCCACGGCCCCGGGTCGTGCTCGTCCACCAGCACGGACTGGCACACGCGCTGCTCGACCACGTCGCCGCGCAGCAGGATCACACGCCGGTCGTAATCCTCACGGGACACGACCACCTGCAGCACATGGAGCGGGTCGGTCGCAGCCTGCTCGTCGATGGCGGCAGCCTCGGCGCCGGCGGGCTGTTCGCGGTCGGCGAGACGCCCGCCGGGTTCATCGACCTGCGCCTCGACGCGTCGTTCGCGCCGATCTCGTCCGACATGGTGCAGATCGAGCCCGTCTCGGGTGACGGCTCGGCCCGGCGGGTCGTGTTCGACCCGCGCGAGACGCGTCCGCGCGCACGGTGGGACGCGGTGCCGCCGGCGGCCGACCCGCAGCCCGCCGCCGAGGGTGAGGCCGCAGCCGGCGATCGCTTGCGCACCGTGCTCGGCGGATAGCTACCAGTCGAGCGGCTCGGGCGAGACGAACCGCCGCAGCACGTTGCCCGTGATGCGCGCGACGTTGTTGTCGTAGCCGTTGTGCGAGAGGCTGCCCGTCCACGCGATCGAGCCGGTCGCGAACACCGCGCCGCCACCGGCCTGGCAGAAGTAGACGAGGTCGGAGCGCACATCGGGATCCTCGCTGCCGCGCAGGCCGGGCGGCGTCTCGAAGATCTCCTCCGAGCAGTGGTTGTAGTTGTCCGACAGCGGCGTCGACGTGGCGACGAGGAGCGCGTCGGGCGGTGTGCCCAGCGCCAGGTCGTAGCGGTCGACCTCCGCGCCGGCGGCCCCGTTGCCGACGATGCCGAAGTCACCGATCACCTCGTCGTCGGCCACGCCCTCGAAGATGAAGGCGGCGCGGGGGTCGAAGCTGTCGGGCATGCGCAGGTACGGCGACGAGCGGTCGAAACCCTGCGCCGTGAACCCGACGCCGAACAGCCGCTGCGGCGGACGGCCCTTGTTGCGCCACAACGCCCCGAGCTCGCCGTTCGTCGCGAGGTAGTACTCGCCCGCAGGCGCCTGGTGCGGTCGCGTACCGGCCTCCGAGCGGCGGATCTCCATCACATGCGGCTTCTCGGGGTGGTACGAGACGATCCAGTAGAACCCGTTGCCGCCGAGGTACATCACGCGGCCGCCGCGGGCGACGTAGGCCTCGATCGCGTCGAGCTCGGGCAGCGACACGTACTCCGGGTGGCTGCCGGTCAGCACCACGCGGTACGGCGCGAGCAGCTCGACGCCCTCGCGGTCGAGATCCTCGTCGGTGATCACGTCGAAGCCGACGCCCTCGGCGTACAGCCAGTCGATGGTGCAGAGGTCGGCCGGGAACTGCCAGAACGAGTTGACGCCCATCCACGCGCGGTAGCGGGGATCGATGGTGACGATCGGCCGGCGCCGCGACGAGTAGAGCACGCCGGAGCCGTCCGAGTGCACCTCGTAGTTCGACCCGCCGAAGTCGTAGTGTCGCTGGAGTTCGAGGTCGTGGCGCGACACCACCGGGGTGTGCCCCATCAGCAGCTCGGCACCGGCGACGTCGAACTGCAGGCGGTCGTTGGCGTACGCGAGGTACGAGCCGGTCGGCAGCAGCATCGCGACCTCGTTGCGTGTGCTGCTCGGCCCCGGCCGGACGACGAACGGCACGTGGCTCTCGGTCTCGCCGTCGCGCAGGCGGATCGCGTAGACACCGCTCTCCAGGTCGCCCGGCAGGTCGACGGCGAAGGCCTCCGGCCACTGCGCGTCGTCCAGGTCGTCGTCGTGGAAGTGGATCGCGCCGTACTCGCCGGGCGCATGCCGGAAGTTCGGCTCGCGCCCGGTCCAGTTGTAGCCCGTCACGGCCCGCGCCGGGCTGTTGGTGCAGACGGCGTGGAAGCCGCCGCCCGACACGTCGACGACATCGTCCAGCAGCGCGCGGTCGGAGCGGTCGGAGCGCGCGAAGTCCCACTCCGCGAGCGGCGCCGCGCCAACGGCGGCGTGGGCTCTGGCGGAGATGCGCGGGTTCCCGACCTTGCCGTTGAAGTGGCCGACCCCCTCCGGAAACCCGACGTTGCCGGTCGAGCCGGCGCCGATGCGGAACGGGACGGTGGCGACGGCGGGCGGAAACGGCACGCGGAAGCGCTTGTAATCGCCACGCGCGTGGGAGGTGCCGGGCAGCAGGTGTGCGCTGACGGATTGGCTGGTCGGATCGAGACGCAGGGTCGCTTCGCCGGTGGCCGCGTCGAAGGTGGCGACGACGCGGTACCAGGCGCGCGACTCGACCTGCGGGTCGGACGCGAAGGCGGCGCGTCCGCCCTCGCCGTCACCGAACACCAGCGCCACGCGGCCGCCCTCGAGCACGACGGCGTAGCCGGCGGCGCAGCTCGCGTCCCAGGCGCCGAGGATGTACTGCAGCGGCTTCTCCGGCGTGGTCGCCTGGAACGTGAACTCGATCGTCCAGGCGATGAGGGCCGACAGCGCGCCGTGGTCGTCGGGCACCGTCACGTAGGAGCCGGTATTCGGCTCGTGGAAGGAGCCGGGGTAGTTGCCGTTGGCAGCCGAGTCGAGCTCCGTCTCGAGGAAGCCCGGGCTGTCCGCCCCTTCGTAGCCGTGACGAAGGCGCACGAGCTGCGCCGAGTAGCGCGCGATCTGCTCGCAGCTGACGTGGACCGGTACGCGCTCGCCCGGCTCGAAGCTGAACTTCGACGTGTAGCCGAAGATCGCGGGCGCCGGCTCGACGGGTCCGTCAGCCATCGCGCAGCGCCTCGACCCGGTGCAGGAAGATGGTGTGGAGGGCGTCGTCGCACGAGGTGAAGTCGTCGCCGACGAGGATCAGCGGCCGTGTCTTGTCGACCCGCGTCACGCGCGCGATGCGCCAGCGGCGATCGGTCTCCATCGACAGCAGCACCTCCTTGCCCTCCATCTCGGCCGCGCGCATGAAGATCAGCACCCGGGAGAGGCTGTCCGAGTGCGGTCCGAGCGGCCGTGCGGCGTGCTCGGCGATCAGCTCGTCGCTGAGCAGTCCGCGCACCCGCTCCCGCGCGATCCGGTGGAAACGCTCCCGCACGATGTCGGCCCGATCCGTCGTCCAGCCCTCCGTTCTCGGCCCGACGGTCACACACCCTCCGCCGCGTGTCAACCGAGTGAGCGCCGCCGGGCACCGAGATCCTCTGCCGCGTAGTCCGACAGACGCCGTCGGCAATCGGCGCCAACCATTCAGCGGGCGGTGCCAGGCAGCGAGCGATGAGCACGGCACGCTCTCGCGCGCCGATTCCCCGCTGCCGCGCATTCAGTGCGAGCTCCGTGCGCGGTCCGGCGCCGGCCGATCGCCCGTCGGCAAATCGGGGCGTGCCCGTTTCGGTGCCTGGCACCCAAACGGGAATCGCGGCGCACTTCCGCGCGCTGATTATGCACTTCTGGCGCGGTCCGCGCGCGTTCGGGCACAGATTCCCGCGCCCGATGGCGGCTTTCGCGCGCCTCAGCGCACCCGGCGGGCCTCCAGGGAGTAGGAGTGCGACAGGCGCTCGGGGCGGTCCTTCAGCTGCATCTCAACCCCGGCAGCCGCTGCCAAGGCGCGGGCCTGGTCGATCGCCGGTGCCGGCAGGTCGAGTCCGGTACTACGCGCACCGCGCCGCCCGAGCGACACGGTGTCCGTGCCGATGTGGCACTGCAGGTGCACCGTGTCGAGCCCGGCGATGTCGCCCAGCCGCAGCAGGTCGAAGCGGACGGCCACGCCGTGCAGGGTGGCAGGCGTCAGCGCGCTACGCCACAGAAACGCATCGCGGCGATCGCGAGCGCCTGCGTGCACGACACCAGGTCGGCGATCGGCACCCGCTCCTCGGTGGTGTGCGCGAGCCGGATGTCGCCAGGGCCGAGGCAGATGGCGGGGATGCCGGCCTCGACCGTCAGCGTCGCGCCGTCGTGCCAGTTGTCGAGACCCGCCAGACCCCCGTTCCGACCAACCGCGGCGACCGCACCGAGCGCGGCCTGCACCACGGGATCGTCCGCCGCGACCTCGGCCGGCGGTACGGCGCCCGCCACCCACTCGATCAGAGGCGGGTTCGCCGCGAGCCACGGGTCGGCGGCGGCGGCGCGCGCGATCCAGTCGGTGAACTCGGCCTCCACCCGGCTGCCGTAGCCGCGCTCGTCGGCCTGGTCGGGCAGGAACTCGATGTGGCAGTCGAGCGTGCAGCTGGCGGGGTAGGAGACGAGCCACTCGCCCCCCGCGATGATCGTCGGGACGCAGTCCGCAGGCGATAGGTAGGGGTGTCGCGGCCGCAGCGCCCACTCCTCTCGCAGCCGCCGCACGGCGTCCATGACAATGCCCATCTTCTCGATCGCGTTCACCGCTCCGCCCTGGTCGTGCGGCAGTGGCGCGATGCCCGCGTGGCCCGCGCGCCCCTCGACGGTGATGCGCGGCAGCAGGCTGCCCCGGCACGCGATCCACACGTCGAATCCGCTCGGTTCGGGCACGATCGCGCCGTCCGCCTGCAGCGCGTGCGCCATCGCCAATCCGCCGGCGCCGGTCGTCTCCTCCTCGGTGACGGTGTTCACGATCAGGTCGCCGGCCAGCCGCACACCCAGCGATGCGAGCACCTCGGCCGCCAGCACCATGCAGGCGACGCCGCCCTTCATGTCGCACGTGCCCCGCCCGTGCACCATGCCGTCCGCGACGACGGCGGCGAACGGTGGGTGCGGCCAGCGGTCGAGCGGTTCGACCGCGACGATGTCGACGTGGCCGTTGAACAACAGCGTGCGGCCCGTGCCGGCACCCGCGAACGTCGCCGCGAGCTGGGGCCGGCCGGCGAACGAGAAACCGTCCGGCACCATCGGGTGCCCGGCGATCGCGCTGACGTTGGGCTCCCAGACGTCGACCGTCGCGCCGGCGGCACGCAACCGCGCTGCCAGCAGATCCTGCAGTGCCGCCTCGTCGCGCGGATCGTCGCCGGCCGAGTGCGACGTGGTGTCGAAGCGCACCAGGTCGCGCAGCAGCTCGACGAGGTCGCCCTCGCGCCGCGCGATCTCCTGGTAGACCCGCTGCTCGGTGGCATCCACGGGCCGCATACTGGCCGATCGGCTTCCATGCTGCAGAATCTCCCGATGCGGACGGCACGTGAGAATCTGGAGCTGGCCCTGCCTGACCTGGCGGTGCGTCGCGCCACGCCCGGCGACGTCGCCGCGGCGACCGCTGTCATCACCGCTACCGAGATCGAGGCGCACGGGCTGGCCGAGATCGGGGAGGACGAGGTCGCCGAGTCGTGGGCGCGCCCGACCGTCGACCTGGCCGGCGACGTGGTGCTCGTGCTGGACGACGGCGCAGTCGTCGCCTGGGCGGAGACATACCGCGGTCGCGCGGAGGGCTACGTCCATCCCTCCCACCGCGGACGCGGCATCGGCACCGCGCTGGTCGAGTGGTGGACGGCGCGGGCCGCCGAGCACGGCCATCCCCTGGCCGGGCAGACGGTGAGCGACGACGATCTGACGGCCGTCGCGTTGCTGCAGGGCCTCGGGTGCACCGTCGCCCACACATCGTGGCTCCTGCGGATCTTGCTCCGCGAGGAGCCGCCCGCACCGGCCGACCCGCCGCCCGGCATCACGATCCGGCTGCTGCAGCCCGGCGAGGAGCGCGCGATGTTCCACCTCATCGACGACGCCTTCGCGCACTGGGTGGGCCGCGACCGCGGCGTGTACGACGACTGGGCGGCGATGACCGTCGCGGCGTCGCGCTGGGAGGCATGGATGGGCGTCGTCGCCGTCGCGGGCGACCGTCTGGTCGGCGCCACGGCGTTGCGGGAGTACCCAGGCGAGGGCTGGATCGACCAGATCGCCGTCGCCGGTGCATACCAGGGCCGCGGCATTGGCCGGGCGTTGCTGCAGCACACGTTCGGCGTGTTCCACGGCCGCGCGCCGGCCGTCGGCCTGTCGACTGATTCCCGGACCGGCGCGCTCGATCTGTACCGCCACGTCGGGATGGCGGTTCGAAGCACCTACCGTCGCTGGTCGCGGCCGACCGGCGCGACACTGCCGTCATGACGATCACGATCCTCGACGGCGGCATGGGCCGCCAGCTGGCGCGCATGGGAGCGCCGTTCCGCCAGCCCGAGTGGTCGGCGCTCGCCCTGCTCGACGGCGCCGAATGGGTGTCCCGCGCCCACCGAGCGTTCATCGAGGCCGGCGCCGACGTGATCACGACCAACGCGTACGCCGTCGTGCCGTTCCACATCGGCGAGAAGCGCTTCGCCGTGCGCGGCCGCGAGCTGGCGGAGCTGGCCGGCCGGCTGGCCCGCGAGGAGGCCGACGCCGCCGCACGTCCGGTGCGGGTCGCAGGATCGCTGCCGCCGTTGTTCGGCTCCTACCGCCCCGACCTGTTCGTGCCCGAGCGCGCGCCCGCGCTGCTGGTGGACCTGGTCGCCGGCCAGGCGCCGTACGTCGATCTTTGGCTGGCCGAGACGCAGAGCTCGATCGCCGAGGCCACGGCCGCCGCCACGGCGGTGGCGGACGATGAACGGCCGCTGTGGATCTCCTTCACGCTCGACGACGACCCGGGCCACCGGCCGCAGATCCGCTCCGGTGAGAGCGTGGCCGAGGCCGCGGCCGCAGCGGTGCGGGTCGGCGCCGCGGCGCTGCTGTTCAACTGCTCGCAGCCCGAGCGCATGGCCGGCGCGCTGGCCGCAGCCGCGGCTGCTGCGCCGGGCCTACCGCTCGGCGCCTACGCCAACGCGTTCCCCGCGATCCCCGACGACCACGACGCGAACGACTCGATGTTCGCGATTCGCGCCGACCTCGATGCGGACGGCTACTGCGCGTTCGCCCGCACCTGGGTGGAGGGCGGCGCGACCATGGTCGGCGGCTGCTGCGGCGTCGGGCCGGAGCAGATCGCCGCGCTGTCCGAGCGCCTGCGCTGACTCAGGTGCGCCGGTAGAGCACCACCGCCGTCGGCGCGAAGACGGCGAGGATGACGGCGATCCACAGCACGGCCGGCACCACGTCGGCGCTCGAGCTCTCGAGCATCAGCCCGCGCACCGCATTGCAGACGCGCGTCAGCGGCTGGTTCGCGGCGAACGTCTGGAGCCAGCCCGGCATCGTCGCGACCGGCGTGAAGATCGAGCTCGCGAACACGAACGGGAACAGCGGGATGAAGCCCGCGGTCGCGGCCGCCTCGGGATCCTTCACGAGCAGCGCGAGGCAGGCGAACAGCCACGACATCGAGAAGCCGAGGCCGAGCACCAGCAGCACGCCGCCCACGACGTAGGCCACGCCGCCGCCGGGGCGGAACCCGACCAGGAAACCCACCAGCAGCACCATCGTGACGACCACGATCGCGCGGGCCAGGTCGGCCAGCGTACGGCCGCCGAGGAACGCCGCGCGTGCCATCGGCAGTGACCGGAACCGGTCGACCATGCCGCGCTTGAGGTCGTCGGCGAGCCCGATCGCCGTCGACGACGAGCCGAACGCGGCGGTCTGCACGAGGATGCCCGGCACGAGGTAGTCGACGTAGTCGAAGCCCGGCGTCGGGATCGCGCCGCCGAACACGTAGGTGAAGAGCAGCACGAACATGACGGGCTGGATCGTCGCGAAGACGATCAGCTGCGGCGTGCGCCGGATGCGCAGGATGTTGCGCCAGGCGACGACGATGGAGTCGCGGGCGATCGTCACCCGGTCACGTCCGCGGCGTGCCCCGTGAGCGCCAGGAACACGTCGTCGAGCGACGGGCGGCGCAGGCCGATGTCGACGATCGCCACCTGGGCGTCGTCGAGCGCCCGCACGACGGCCAGCAGCGTCTGCGCGCCGCCGGCGGCGTGCACGCTGAGGCGCCGGCTGTCCTCGTCCACGACCGGGCGGTCGACGCACAGCGGCGCGATCAGCCCGGACGCGCGGGAGAGCTGCGAGGCGTCGGCGATGACGATCTCGATCACGTCGGCGCCGAGGCGCGTCTTCAGCTCGTCGGAGGTGCCGCGGGCGATCACGTCGCCGTGGTCGATGACCACGATGTGGTCGGCCAGTTGGTCGGCCTCCTCGAGGTATTGCGTGGTCAGCAGCAGCGTCGCGCCCTCGCGGACGCGCGTGCGCAGGAACTCCCACAGCTCGAGGCGCGTGCGGGGATCGAGGCCGGTCGTCGGCTCGTCCAGCAGCAGCACGCGCGGCTCGCCGACCAGGCTGGCGCCGAGGTCGAGGCGGCGGCGCATGCCGCCGGAGTACGTGCGCACCAGCCGGTCGGCGGCGTCGCCGAGGCCGAGCCGCTCCAGCGCGTCGCCGGCGCGGCTGCGCGCCTCGCGGCGGCGCAGGCCGTAGAGCAGCCCGACGACCTCCAGGTTCTCGCGGCCGGTGAGCTGGTCGTCGACGGCGGCGAACTGCCCGGCGAGACCGATCAGCTCGCGCACCTTCTGCGCGTCGCGGACGACGTCGTGCCCGTCCACCAGCGCCGTGCCGGCGTCGGGGCGGAGCAGCGTCGCGAGGATGCGGACGAGCGTCGTCTTCCCGGCGCCGTTGGGGCCGAGTAGCCCCTGGATCGAGCCATCGGGGATATCGAGATCGACGCCCTTCAGCGCGTGCGTGTCGCCGAACGACTTGGCCACTCCGCTGATCTCGACGATGCCCACGCCGCGAGACTCTACCGTCCCGCCGGGGCGAGCCCGACGGGACGGTGGACGAGGTGCATGAGGTCTTAGACCTCGTCGTCCGCGAGGAGCCGGTAGAGGCGCTTGCGCGCGTCCCGGAGAGTCTCCTTCGCGGTCTCGATCTGGGCCTTGGTGCCGGTCTGTGCGACCTGGCGGGTGGCGGCCATCAGACCGAAGGCCAGCTCGCGGAGCCCGACGAGATCGTCGTCGGCGTCCGCGGCGGCCTGCTCCCACGGGAGGGTGCCGGTGCGTGCCTCGGCGCTGGTGCGACCCTCGCCGGTGAGCTCGTACACGCGCTTGCCCTCCGCCTCGTCGGAGCGCACGAGGCCCTCGTCGGTGAGCTGCTGGAGCGTCGGGTAGACGCTGCCGGGGCTGGGCGTCCAGGCACCCTCGGATCGCTCGGCGATCTCGCGGATGATCTGGTAGCCGTGCTTGGGGGCCTCGGCGAGGAGCGCGAGGATGGCGGCGCGGATGTCACCGCGGCCGGCCCTGCGGCCGGCACCGAAGTGGCCGGGGCCCGCGTGCCAGGGGCTACCGCGGTGACGACGGTGGCCGCCGCCGCCGTGCATGGCGCGGAGTCCCCGGAATCCGGAGCGACACCCCGGACTGGCATGGAGGGAGTACTCGGACATAGGTTGGTTCCTCTCGTAGTCGACCGCTTACGATGCGTAACGATATATCGGTAATGATCGCAAGACAAGGCTCGGTTTCGAACTCTCATCACCGGGTCCCGTCGTCAATATCGATGAGCAGGCGGCGCATGATCTTGCCGGACGACGTCATCGGCACCTCCGTCGTGAACTGGATCGCCCGCGGAACCTTGTATGCCGCGAGATGTTGACGGCAATGCGTGACGAGTTCCTCGCGCGTCGCCTCGGTCGCGGGCTTGAGAACGACGTAGGCCTTCGCCAGCTCACCCTTCGTCTCGTCCGGGATTCCGCCGACCGCGGCGAGCGCTACCGCCGGGTGGGCGCAGAGGACGCGCTCGATCTCTGCCGGATAGACGTTGAAGCCCGCGGTGAGGATCATGTCCTTCATCCGGTCGACGATCGTGAAGTAGCCGTCCTCGTCCATCGTCGCGACGTCGCCGGTGTGGAGCCAGCCGTCCGGCTCGATCGCCGCAGCCGTGCCCTCCTCGTTGCCGTAGTACCCGAGCATCACGAGCGGCCCGCGGAACATCAGCTCGCCGCGCTCGCCGACCGGCATCTCTCGTGCCGGATCGGTGACGTCGACGACGCGCATCGCATTGCCCGGGTACGGGATGCCGATCGTACCGGGCTTGTTCGGCCCGATCACCGGGTTCGCGCTGGTGGCGCCCGCGAGCTCCGTCATCCCCCAGACCTCGTGAATCGGGCAGCCGGTGCGCGCCGTGAATTCGATCGCCTTGGCCGCCGGCAGCGTCTGGCCGCCGACCCAGCAGCGCGTCAGGCTCGACAGGTCGAAGGACTCGAAGTCCGGATGTGCGAGCAGGTAGTAGTAGGCGGTCGGCACGCCGTCAATCAGCGTCGCGCGGTGCTCGCCGATCGCGCGCAGGAAGGTCTCTGCGTCGAAGCGCGGGATCATGACCAGGGTCGAGCCGGCCATCATGGACGCGTTGAACACGCACGATCCGTAGACGTGGGGCAGCGGCAGGGAGTTGATGACGCGATCGTCGGGGCCGCGTGCCGACATGACGGCCGTGCCGACGGCGGCGCCGATCACGGCGCGGTGCGGCTGCATTGCGCCCTTCGGGCGGCCAGTCGTGCCGGACGTGTAACAAATGGCCGCCAGGTCGCCACCATCCCGCTGGACTGGACCAAACTCCGGCAGCTCGTGTGACAGCCAGTCGGTGAAGGCGGTCGCCCCAGGCGGGATCTCATCGCCCCACAGCACGACGTCTTGGAGATTCCCGGTGCCACGCAGATCGAGCAACGGCTCACCCTTGTCCGTCGCTGCGACGACGGCCCGCGTCCCGGAGTCCTCGACGACGTAACGGACCTCGTCCGGCGTGAGCATGACGTTGACGGGGATGAGGACGGCGCCGGTCTTGGCGATGCCGTAGTAGGCGACAAGCCACTCCCAGCAGTTCGGGCCGTACAGCGTAACGCGGTCACCCGGCCGGACGCCGGCCGCGACAAGCCCATTCGCGGCCCGGTTCGACAGCGCCTCGAGGTCATCGAAGGAGAACGAGCGATCGCCGACCAGCAGGGCCGTTCGAGCCCCGAACCTGCGTCCGGCACCCGGCAGGACCTCACCGATCGTGCTCGTCATTCGGGGCGACCTTTCATCGACGGCCGGGACTCGGCGCCTCGGCTGGCGCCGAGCGTACTACGCGCCACAGGCCAGGTTCAAGGCAGGCGCCAGTCGACCGGCTCGGCGCCCTGCGCGACCAGCAGCCCGTTCGCCTTGCTGAATGGCCGCGATCCGAAGAACCCGCTCGCGGCGGAGAGCGGGCTCGGATGCGCGCTCTCGATGCACGGCGTGTCGCCCAGGAGGGGTCGCAGGCTGCGCGCATCGCGGCCCCAGAGGATCGCGACGAGCGGCGCCTGACGGGCGACGAGCGCGCGGATCGCCTGGTCGGTGACGGCCTCCCAGCCCTTGTTGCGATGCGAGCCGGATGCACCCGGCGCCACGCTCAGCACGCGGTTCAGCAGCAGCACGCCGGCGTCGTTCCACGGCGCCAGGTCGCCGTTTGAGGGCGGTGGGTAGCCGAGGTCCTCGCCGTACTCGCGGAAGATGTTGATCAGGCTCTTCGGGAGCGGCCGAACGTCGGGTGCGACCGAGAAGGACAGGCCGACTGCGTGGCCGGGCGTCGGGTACGGGTCCTGCCCCGTGATCAGCACGCGCACGTCGGCGAGCGGCTGGGAGAAGGCGCGCAGCACGTTGCCGCCGGCCGGCAGGAATGTCCGTCCCGCCGCGCGCTCGGCGCGCAGGAAGTCGCCGAGATCGGAGATCGTCCCGGCCACCGGCGCGAGCGCCTCGGCCCATCCCGGACCGAGTACGTCGAGCAGGGTGCGCTGCGGCGCGTTCACCTCGTTGATCGTACTCCCAGCACTCTCACATTCTTCACATGGAGCCATGGGATGATGCGCGCATGAAGGGACCGGTGGTCGTGGTCGGCAACGGCGTGGCGGGCTTCGCCGCCGCCTCGCGGCTGGGCGAGCACGGCGTCGACGTGACGATGGTCGGACCGGGCCTGCCGCACGACCGGCCGCCGCTCTCCAAGCGCGCGCTGGCGACGGGCCGCCTGCCACTGCTGGCCGACGCGGAGAAGCTCGCCGCGAAGGGCATCCGTCACGTCGACGGGCTGGTCGTCGACGCCGACCTCGCGAGCCACCGCCTGACGATCGCCCCGACCGGCGAAGGCGATCCCGTTGAGCTGGTGCCCGAGGCGATCATCTGGGCGACGGGCCTCACGTACCCGCTGCCGCCGGTTGACGGCATTCACATCGCGCACGAGAACTCCACCGGCGCCGGCATGCTCGAGCTGGCCGCGCAGCTGACCGAGGACGGCCGGCGCGTCGTCGTCATCGGCGCGGGCCTGATCGGCACCGAGACGGCCGCGACCCTGGCGGCACGGCACTCGGTGACCCTGGTCGACATGCTCGACCGCCCGCTGGGGCGGTTCCTGCCGCGGCTGTCGGCAACCGCGCTGGAGACGCTCGACCGGCTCGGCGTCCGGTTCGTGGGTGGTGCGCAGATCGGGGAGGTCGTTTCCAACGGCAACGGCCACCTCGTGCGCACCTCCACGCACGGCGACCTGGAGGCCGACGTCGTGGTGTCGGCCGCCGGCTTTCGGACGAGCCTGCCCGAGTCGCTCGCCCCCGACGGCCGCGCACTCACCGTCGACGTCGACGGCACGCTGCGCGTCGGAGGCCTCACGGACGTGTTCGCGTGCGGCGACGTGATGGCGTTCCCGCACCCGCGCTACGGCCGGCTCGCGATCCCGCACTGGGACAACGCGTTGCACAGCGGGCGGCAGGCCGCCGACGGCGTGCTCAACATCGGCGAGGCCTACGCCCGCGACCCCTACTACTTCTCCGACATCGGCCCGCTGCGCATCCAGCAGGTCGGGCTCGCCGCCGACGCCGTCGAGTGGGCCGACGAGGACGACCTCGTCATCGGCCGCGACGCCGCCGGGCGGGTCACGGCCGTGCTGTTCCTGAACGCCCCCGCCCGCCTGAAACAGGCGCGCGAGCTGCTCGCCGCCGCCACCCGACCATGAGAGGTACATGCCCATGACCGTTCACGTGATCGTCGACCCTGACGCCTGCATCGGCTCCGGCGAGTGCGTCGCCGAGGATCCCGAGGCGATCGAGCTGGACGACACCGGTTGCGCCCGCGTGCTGATCGCCGAGCTGGAGGAGGACCGCGCCGGCAGGCTCTGCGACGTCTGCCCGGTCGGCGCACTCTCCATCAAGCGCTGAGCACGCGGCGCCCGTGAACGAGCGGCCCGCCTTCGCGTGGCGCGCGATGGGCACGACCTGGCGGATCTTCCACGACGGCGGTCTCGCGGCCGAGGTGGCCGGCGCGGTCGCGGACGCCGTCGAGGAGGACGAGCAGCGCTGGTCGCGGTTCCGCCCCTCCAGCGAGGTCTCCCACCTCAACCGCTGCGCGGGCATCCCGGTCGAGGCATCGCCCGAGACGGTCGAGCTGCTGGCCGTCTGCGATCGCTTCACCCGCGAGACCGACGGGCTGTTCGCGCCGCTGGTCGGGTCCGCCATGATCGCCTGGGGCTACGAGGTATCGAAGGACGAGCGCCGGCCCGGCACGGCCGCCAGCCCCGTGCCCGAGCCGGTCCGCCGCGACCCGCTGGTGTTCGACGCGCGGCGGCTCATCGTCGAGGTGCCGCGCGGCGCGCTGCTCGACCTGGGTGGCGTCGCGAAGGCCTGGAGCTGCGCGCGGGCGGCCGCCGTCGCGGCGCGCCTCAGCGACGAGCCGAGCCTGCTGCTCGAGGCCGGTGGCGACCTGGTCGCGGCGCGCGGCGACCACGTCGTCGCGATCGAAGATCCACGCGGCCCCGACCACCCGCCAACGACGCACGTGCTGGTGCCCGAGGGCCACGCGATCTGCACGTCGGGCTGGAGCCGGCGCCACTGGACGAACGACGACGGGATCGACGCGCACCACCTGATCGACCCGGCCACCGGCCGGCCCGCGCCGCGTCGCCAGGCGACCGTCCTGAGCGCCGAGCCCGCCCGCAGCGAGGTGCTCGCGAAGGTGCTCGTGCTGCGCCCGGAGCGCATCGCGACGACGCCCGAGGCGGCGCAGGTGGGCGATGCCGGCGGCATGCGCGCGACCGACGCGTGGCTGGCTGCCGTGGCCGCCGCGGAACACTAGACTGCACCGATGGGGGACGTCGACCACGAGCGCGCGGTGCGCGCGGTACACGAGCTGCTCGACGCGCTGGGCGTCGATCTGACGACCGAGTCGCTCGAGCACACACCGGCGCGCGTCGCGAAGATGTACGCGGAGTTCCTGACGACGCCGGACTTCCGCGTCACGACGTTTCCGAACGATGGCGCCTACGACGAGCTCGTGATCGTGCGTGACATCTCGTTCTCCTCGCTGTGCGAGCACCACCTGATGCCGTTCACCGGCGTCGCCCACGTCGCCTACCTGCCGGGAAGCCGCATCGTCGGCCTGTCGAAGCTGGCCCGCGTCGTCGAGCTGTACGCCCACCGCCTGCAGGTGCAGGAGCGCATGACGACGCAGATCGCCGACTGGCTCGAGACCGAGCTCGAGCCGCAGGGCGTCGGCGTCGTGATCGAGGCCGAGCACCTGTGCATGACGGTGCGCGGCGTACGCAAGCCCGGTGCCCGCACGATCACCTCCTCGGTCCGCGGCATGTTGCGTCGCGACCCGCGCACCCGCGCGGAGTTCCTGACGCTCGTGCGCGGCACCGGCTAGGGTCGCGAGTCCGAAGTTCGTTGACAGCTCGCGCGAGAAGCACGCCTGACAAGGAGCGGGCCCGAGCGGCAGGCGGGACGCCTGTTCGAGGGTGCGCGGCGCACGGGTGTACCGTCCCGCCGTTGTGACACGCCGGACGACACTCGCGGCGATCGCCGCGGCGACGGCGGTCGGGCTGCTGCTGCGCCTGCACTTCCTGTCGGTGCCGCTGAACACCGACGAGGGCGGGTTCGCCGCCGTGGCGCGGATGTGGCGCCAGGGCTACCAGCTGTACGGCGACACCGCCTGGGTCGACCGGCCGCAGGGCCTGCTGGTCTTGTTCCGGCTGGCCGGGCTGGACGGTGGCGACGAGGCCTTCCGCGTGCTGGCGATGCTGGCCGCGCTGCTGACCCTGGTCGCGGTCGCCGCCGCCGCGTGGGCGGTCGCCGGGCGGGCCGCGGCCGTCGCCGCGGCCGGCCTCTACGCGGTGCTCTCGCCGGCGCCGCACCTGGAGGGCTTCACCGCCAACGGCGAGCTGCTGTCGGGCTCGCTCGCCGCCGCCGCCGTCGCGTGCGTGCTGTGGTGGACGGTGCGGCGACACCTGTGGCTGCTGGTGACGGCGGCGCTGCTGGCCGGCTGCGCGCCGCTGGTGAAGCAGTCGGCCATCGACGGCATCATCGTGGTCGCGGTCGCGGCGCTGATGGTCGCCGACCGGCGGCCGCGCAACATCGTGATCGCCGTCGTGGCGGGGGGCCTGCCGGCGCTGGCCGCCGTCGTGCACGCGGCCACCTCGACCGCCGGCCTGGGCGACTGGTGGTACGCGATCGTGGGCTACCGCTCCTCGACCGAGTCGGCCGTCTCGGGCGACATCGGCGCCCGGCTGAAGCTGCTGGTCGACTCGGTGCCGCCGGCGCTGCAGGACCTGCTGCCGCTGCTCGTGCTGGCGCCGTTCGGCGTGCGCCGTCGGCGCCCCGTGCTGCTCTCCGTCTGGCTCGCGGCGGGTGTGGTCGGCTTCCTGGGCGGCGGGCTCTACCACCCGCACTACTGGATCCAGCTCGTGCCGGTGCTGGCGGTGCTGGCGGGAATCGGGCTGTTGCGCGTGCTGCGCCTGCCGGTCGCGGCGCGCGTCGCAGTCGCCCTGTCGCTCGTGCCGGTGATCGCCTACTCCGCCGAGGTCTACACGACCGCCGGCCCGAAGCAGATCTCGGCGCTCACGAGCGACGACACGCGTCTGCTGACCGGGCCCGAGGTCGGTCGCCTGCTGGCCGCCGGCACGCAGCCGGGCGAGCCGGTCTACGTGATCTGGGCCAACGCCGCCGTCTACTGGTACGCCGACCGGCCGCCTGCCTTCCGCTACCTCTGGTACCTCAACGTGCAGCGCATCCCGGGCGCCGCCGAGGCCGTCACCGCCGTGCTGACCGGGCCAACGCCGCCGCGCGTGGTGGCCGTGTACCAGGATCCCGACGGCATCGACGCCACGGGCGCCGTGACGCGCACGCTGGCCGAGCGCTACACGCTCGTGCGACGGGTCGGCGACATCCCCGTGTACCGTCTGCGACCGACATGACGCCCGCGCACGAGGTCGAGATCCGCTGGGCCGACCTGGACGGCTTCGGCCACGCCAGCCACCGCGCCTACATCGACTTCCTCGAGGAGGCGCGCAACGCCTGCCTCGACGCTGCGATCGGGCGCGACCGCCGGGTCGGACTCGTAATCAGGCGCCTCACGATCGACTACCTCGCTCAGCTCACGCAGGCCGACGACCGGGTGCGCGTCGTGGTGCGCGTCGACGCGGTCGGCGCCGACGACGTGACGACGGCCGAGGAGGTCTACAGCGCGGCCGACGGCCGGCTCGCGGTGCGGGCGACCTGCGTGCTGACGACGGCCGACGCCGCGACGATCGCCGCGCTACGCGCCGTCGCCGAGGCGCCGGCGCAGCACGGCTGACGTCCCCGCGCACGCCACGCCCGCGGCTGCCACCGGGTCGGCCCCATCCTGCATCGCGGCCGCCATCAGCGCCAGGAACGTGTCGCCCGCGCCGATGGTATCGGCCAGGCCCAGCACGGGATCGACGCCGACGTGGACGGTGCCGCCCGGCAGGACCACGTCGGCACCGACGTGCCCGCGCGTGATGACGACCACCGGCACGCCGCACGCCGACGGATCGCGATCGCCGAACAGCGCCTCGGCCTCGATCTCGGAGCACTTCAGCACCGTCACGCCCGCGACCAGCGCCGGGTCGAGCGGCCCCTCCTCGAGGATCGGGCCGAGCCGCTCCGGGCGCGCCGGCCCCTGCCCGTCGAGCACGACGATGCGGCCGTCGCCGGCGAGGGCGCGCAGCGTCTCGGGCGGGAAGTCCTCGCGCCACTGGGCGCCGCAGACCACGGCCCCGCAACCGGCCAGGTGCGGTGCCATCCAGCCGGTCACGTCGGCGGGCGTGAACGGCTCGCCGAACGCAGCGATCTCGTGGTAGCGCTCGCCGTTGCCGTAGATGTGGAGCGCCGACACGAACGAGGCGCCGGCTTCCCCGCACGCGACGGTGAAGCCGAACTCGCCGAGCGGCACGCGCAGGTCGGGGGTCGCGCCCTTGGTCAGGATCACGGCGCTGCGCCCCGCGAAGGCGAGCGCCGCCGCGGCGAAGACGGGTGATCCGCCGAGGCGCTCGGTCGGCTCCCGCCCCGCCGCGGTGACACGGTCGACGACGCTCTGACCGACCACGGCGATCACCGCGCGTGCGCCCCGAGATAGCCGAGAGCCGCGAGGCTGACGACGCCCCCGGCCAGTACCGCGGGCATCGCGTCCTCGCCGAGCAGCTCGATCAGGAGGCCGTAGCTGCAGACCACGCCGCCGACCGCGAACACGCCGACGGCGTTCCACGCCCGGGCGCCGCCCTGGCGGAATGCGAGACCGGCCGCGAACATCCCGAAGGTCGCCAGCAGGGCCATCACGGCGAGTGTTACGGCGGGCACGGGTTCGAACGCTACCCTGACACGATGCGGATGGGCCGCACCGTCGGCGTCGACGGCCAGTCACCCCAGGGCCGCCCGGCGTGGCTCACGCAGGGCGCGATCCGTCTCGCCATCCTCTGCGCCTTCGTCGCGCTCGTCGAGATGGCCAGTCCGCGCATCGATCCGGACGACGCCGGCGTCGTCGTGCTGGTCGGCGTGCTGGCGATGGTCGGCGGCGCCGTCGGCTTCTACGCCTACGGCCAGACGCTCTCGCAGCGCGCCGGCGACACGCTCGGCCCGACGCTCGGCGTCCTGCGCCACACGGGGCTGCCGCTGCTCGGCCTCGTCTTCTTCCTGGCCTGGACGATCCTCTACATCGGAGTCTGGTGGGTGCGCCCCGACGGCGCCTTCACCGGTCTCGCGGCAGCGCCGCGGTTCGCCGACTTCTTCTACTACGCCGTGTCCACGGGCATGATCTCGCCTCCGGGTGACATCTTCGCGACGTCCCGCGGTGCACGCGCGGCGACGCTGATCGAGATGATCTCGGCCTTTGCGCTGGTGACCGCCTACCTGTCGAGCTTCAGCGACATCCTCAAGCGCCGGACCGGCTGATGGAGTCGATCCGGAGCTTCTTCGACGCGGCCGGGACGTTCCTCGACCGCCTGTCGGAGGTCCACACCAGTGCCCTGCTGATCGCGCTGACCCTGCACTGCGCCAACCTCCTGCTGCGCACGCAGGCGTGGTACGCGATCATCAGCGCCGCGTTTCCGCGCGACAAGATCTCGAAGCGCACGGTGCTCGGCGCGTACGTGGCGGGCGTCGGCATCAACGCCTTCGCCCCGGCCCGCGGCGGCGACGTGGTGAAGATCGCCACGGTGCGCAACCGCGTCGCCGGCTCCAGCGTGCCGGCGCTGACGTCCAGCCTGCTGGCCGAGACGATCTTCGACTTCGTGGTCGCGTCGGGAATGATGACGTGGGCGTACGCCACGGGCCGCCTCCCGGCGCTGCCCGATCTGCCCAACGCGTCCGCCTTCGAGTGGTCGTTCATCGCCCGGCACACCCAGGGCGCGATGATGGCGATCGCCGTCTCGTTCATCGCCGGCTGGCTGCTGCTGCGCTGGCTCGGGCACCACGTGCGCGCGTTCTGGCTGCGCATTGAGCAGGGGCTCGTGATCCTGCGCCAGCCGCGCCGCTACTTCCGCTGCGTCGTGCTCTACCAGGCCCTCGGCTGGTGTTGCCGGCTCGGCACCGCGTACTTCTTGCTGGAGGCGTTCGGGGTGCGGGCGACGATCGCCAACGCGCTGCTGGTCCTGGTCGTCGGCTCGATCTCCACCATGCTGCCGATCACGCCCGGCGGCGCCGGGGCGCAGCAGGCGCTGCTCGTGCTCGTGCTCGCCGGGCAGGCATCGTCGTCGTCGCTGATCGCCTACTCGGTCGGCGCCCAGGTAGCGGTGACGGCGCTGAACGCGCTGCTGGGCGCAGCGGCGCTGTTCCTGCTGTTCGGGAGCGTGCGCTTCCGCCACATCCGGGCGGAGCACGCCTAGCTCAGCCGGGAGTCGGCTGCTCGCCCGGCTGGTCCTCGGCCGACACCTCGGCGGCGGCCTCGACGGCGGGAGTCTCGGCGGGCTTCTCCACCTGCGCCGGCGCGGGTGCCGGCAGGCCGAGCTCCTCGCGCAGCTTGTCGAGCCGCACCTGGGCCGACGCCTGGACGAGCGACCGCTCGACGTCGCGCTGGGCGCCCTCGATGGACGACGACTCCAGCTCGGCGCGGGCGCTGGCACCGGCCATGCGCCGGTTGATCTTGTCCTCGATCTCCTTGAGCGTCGGGCCGGCGTTGATCTCCATCGGCTTCGAGAGCTGCTCGAGCGTCTGGTTGACCTGCTCCTGCATCTTCGCCTGCTCGAGCTTGCCGAGCAGCTCCATGCGCTTGGCCGAGAGCTCTTGCAGGCGCAGCGCGTTGGCGTTGACCTGCTCCTTCGCCAGCTCGGCCTGCTGCGTGGCGGTCGAGTACTGCGTCTTCAGGCCGTCGACGAGGGTCTCGGTCGTCTCGAGCTTCATCGCCAGCGCCTGCGCCGTGCGCGTCCACCTGTCGATCTCGACCGAGTCGCCGGCCGTGGTGGCGCTGTCGGCGTTCTTGAGCGCCTGCCCGGCCTGGGCGCGCGCCTCGGCCGACTCGTCGATTGCTCGGTCGAGCTTCATCTGCAGCTCGGTGCGGTGCGCGATCACGCGCGCCGCCTGGTTGCGCAGCTCGAGGTCCTGCTTGCGGGCCTCGGCCATCGCCTGCTCGATCTGCACCTCGGGCCGCATCCGGCTCTCCACACCGCCCGTCACGAGCGCCCTGATATATCCCCAGACCCGGCTGAAGAAGCCCATCTACGTTCCCTTCATCGTCGTCGAACTCTCAGAATTGTGACCGTAAGCCTCCGCGAGGCCATCGGCAAGGGCACGCATGCGGTCGCGGAGCTCGGTCACGTCGGCCGCACCCACGGTCGGTGGGGAGGCCTCGGCGCGAGCCTGCACCAGGCGCGCGCGGATCGTGCCGAGGCTCGCCTGCAGGTTCGCGATCTCCTCGTCCAGCGCCCCCCGCTTGCCCGCCAGCGCCTCCACTACCTGGAGCTGCTCCTGGATGGCGGACGCCGCGTCGGCCGATCGTGGTGACTCGCGGCCGAGCCGCGAGTACTCGGCCAGCCGGCGCTGCAGGTCGGCGACGTCGACCGTCCGCAGGTACAGGTCGACATCCGACGCGCGGCGCGCGTTCACGATCAGCTCGTTGCAGAGCTTGTCGACCGCCTCCTGGATGCCCTCCGGCCGCACCGGCGCCCTGGCCAGCTCGGCGACGATGCCGCGCTCCTCGTTCAGCACCGCGATCACCTGGCCGCGGAGGCCGCCGGTGATGCCCTCGAGCGAGCGTCTGCCACCGGGCAGGCGGTCCTCCGCGCGCCGCGCGAGGCGATTGGCCTCCTTCGGATCACGGATCGTCGAGGCGATCATCAGCCCGTAGACCGGAATCGCCGCGCCGAGCACCCACGGCGTCGTCAGGATGGCCGCGGCGGCCATGCCGGCCAGCAAAAGGACGTTCAGCGGCTTCGTCGCGGCATTCAGCAGGACGCGCCAGAAGAGCCGATCACGGCTGTCGCTCACGCCGTCAGCCTAGCGGGATCAGAAGAAGGACGAGATCGACGTGTAGACCGCGTTGATGTTGTCGGGATCGCCGTCGTACTGCTTTCCGCCGCCCGCCTTGGCCACGGCGGCGAGCGCGTCGCGGTTCGCGGCGGCCCCGTAAGCGATCGTGAAGACGCGCACGCTGCCGCTCTCCGACGTGCCGGTGAGCTTCGCGATCACGTCGTCGGCGTTGGCGTTTGACTTGTTGTCCTCACCGTCGGTGAGCACCACCTCGGCCGCGATATGCGTCGGGTCGGCCTGCTGCAGCAACAGGTTGATGCCGTCGATGGTCGCGTCGTAGACGGCGGTGCCGCCATCGGGGAACAGCCCGGTGATCGAGTTCTGCAGCGTGTCGCGCGCCGCCGGCGTCATCTCGGCGAACGGCTGCACGAGCGCCGACCGGTCGGAGAAGGCGATCAGCGCGACGCGGTCGCGGGGCGACAGCTGCGTCAGGAACCGCTTCAACCCCTCCTGGGCCTGCGCGAGCTTGTCCTCGTCGCCCATCGAGCCGGACGTGTCGAGCACGAGCACGATGTCGGCGGGCTTGCGGTCCTCGTGCCACAGCTCGCGGATGCGCGCGAGCACCTTCGGCTCGGGTATCGACAGAAGACGCGTCGGCAGCGCGGCATCGACGCCGTTCTCCTTCGTCAGGCTGCCGGCGAGCGGCACCGTCGTGTCGGACGGGCGGAACCCCGCAGTCATGACCTTCGACTGGACGGCGCCGGAGGTGAGGTACTCGACGACCTTCGCCGCGCCCGCCTTCTGGTCGGCCGACACCCACGGGGCGTCGAGCACGATCAGCGGGTTGTCGGAGAAGAACGTGCCCTCCTTGGGATAGATCGCGACCAGGCGCTTCCCGCCTTTGCGCAGGCGGGCGTTGTAGTCGACGAGCGTCGTCTCCTCCATCGCCACGGCCGACGCGAACGCGGGCCCGCGGGCTGCGAGCTGCTCGGCGAAGAACAGCGTCGTGTCGCCGTAGTGGACGACCGACGACTGGATGTCGCGCACCTGGCCGCGCGCGGCCGGATCCTCGACGTCGGTGAGCGTCAGGCCCTCGGTCTTGCCAGTGGCGGCGTAGTACTCGGCCGCGACCGCCGACAGGCCGGAAGTAGAGAAGTCGGGGTTCGTGTGGCCGAGCCGGAACGGGCCCCACTCCGGATGCCCGTACTTCGCCCAGCCCTGCTTGTTCTTGGACTCCGCGAGGATGTCAGCCCAGCCGAGCGGCTTGGCGGGCCAGCCGAGCGCCTGCGCCTGGTCCTCCCACATCGCGATCACCAGCGGCGTCCGGAACATCGAGACGTTCTGGCGGGGGACCCACGTGACGTCTGCGGTCTGCGTCAGGAGGCGGCCCCAGAGCGACGACGACGGCGTCCAGATGACCGGCTGCAGCGTGCCCGCCTTGAGCCGATCGAGGCCGGCGCCCGACGACACGTTCTCGCCCTGGGCGAACACCGCGTGGCCGTTGACGGTGACCTTGCGCGCGTTGAAGTCGGCGAACGCCTGCTTGAAGAGGGTGGCCTTCTCCGGCGAGTAGGCGACGGAGACGACGATCGCATCGGCCGGCGCCTGCACCTCGGTGGTCGGACCGGGGCCGGTGGGGCTCACGTCCGAGCCGCCGCTCGAGACCTTGACGATCACGGCGACGAGGACGACCAGGATTCCGGCGAGAAGGGCGATGCCCCGAAGCAGCTTGGCGTCCACGAAGCGAACCGTAGTCCAGGCAGCGGGAACGCGTTCATGGGAATCCACCAACACGTCCGCAACCGCAGCTACCCACGACCGTGGTACCCTCAGAAGGGAGCTCGTAGGAGGCATTCGAAATATGTTCGGCAACACCATTGGCCCCGGTGAGATCGCCATCGTGCTGGTCATCGCGCTGCTCATCTTCGGACCGAAGAAGCTGCCCGAGCTCGGCAAGGGTCTTGGACGGGGCATGCGCGACTTCAAGCGCGCCGTAACCGGCGACGACGAGGACGAGCGCAAGGACGAGGAAGAGAAGTCGAAGACGGCCGAGCTGGTCGAGAAGGCGCCCGAGCCGGTCGCGACCGTCAAGGTGGTCGAGCCGACCGAGGTCGAGATCGAGGTCCAGCCCGCGGCGCCCGCTGGGTCTGCCGCAGACGAAAGCCGCTAGGTGGCAGTTCCCGGCATGCGGTTCCGTGTTCGCCGGGTCTCGCACGACGATGAGGTCACCGTTGTCGAGCACCTGGACGAGCTGCGCGACCGGCTGCTGATCTCGCTGCTGTGCCTCGGCGTCGCCTTCTCGGTG